>CAYPTH010000231.1:0-2556 GCA_964413635.1 uncultured Spirochaetaceae bacterium | reverse complement strand
TAATTGTGCGTGCGGGGATGGGCCGGGGCACGCCCGGCGGCTGGGCGTCCACCGGCACGGCTCAACCGGGATCACCGTGAGCGACCGTCGATGCTCAGTCGGGTCCGCCCCCAAGCGCATCTGCGCGTCACGTGCTCAGCCTGTCTGCGCCGCGTCGCTCAGCCCGAGGCTCGTGAAAAGCTCCTCGGTTACCTTCGAGCGATTCAAGGTGTAGAAGTGCAGACCCGCAACACCTTCGTCGAGCAGCTCTTGCGCCTGCGTGACCGTCCATTCCATGCCGACGCGGGCAATCTCGTCATCGCTGTCGCAGGCGTCGATTTGTCGTAGCAGCTTCGCCGGATAGCGCGATCCTTGGGCGAAATCGGGAATGCGCTCGAAGCTCTGCCGGGAAAGGATGGGCATGAGACCGGCAATAACCGGAACCCCAATGCCCACATGGGAGCACCTATCCCGAAAATCGAGGAAATCCCGGTTATCAAAAAAGAGTTGCGTGCAGACGTAGTCCGCGCCCTCGTCCACCTTGCCCTTCAGATAGGCAAGCTCCTGAAGGCGATTGGGCGTGTCGGGATGCCCCTCCGGGAAGCCGGCAACTCCAATGCCGAATCCGCGCTGGTCGGGGTGTTGGCCCTTGCTGTTGAACGCGACAATGTGGCGAACCAGATCAGCGGCGTGGGGGAAGTCGCTTCCCCGACACTCCTCGTCCTTCCAGTCGCGCGGTGGGTCGCCGCCGAGGGCCATGATGTTGCTGATCCCGTGCGACGCGTAGGCCTCGAGAATTTCGTCGATCTCTTCCGCCGTGTGGCAGACACAGGTGAGATGGGGCACCGGATCGAGCTTCGTCTCGTCCTTCAGCCGCACCACCAAGTCGTGCGTCTTGTCTCGGGTAGTGCCCCCCGCACCGTAGGTGACCGAGACAAAGCTGGGCTTCAGCGACTCAACCGAGGCAATACGGTCGAAGAGCCGCGTCCACGCCGCCTCCTTCTTGGGCGGAAAGAACTCGAGGCTGACGGTTGGATTGTAGTTCGCGAAGATGTCCCGAATGTGCATGACTACAGCGTTGCCAGGACCTGTTTCGAGGTTCGGTCAATGTTGTGCAACTCGTCGTCACCAAGGCGCACGTGGAGGGCCGCCGCATTGCTCTGCGCCTGTTCCAGCTTTGACGCCCCCGGTATGGCAACAACGGTATCACCGTGGAACTGCACGGTCCAGGCAAGGGCAACTTGGGCGACGGAGACCTCTTCTCCCTTGCTCTCGGCGACGCGTCGCAGCACATCAATGAGGGGCCGCGTCTTTTCAAGGTACGCCCGCTTGAAGCGTTTGAGATAGCGCCGAGGACCGGGACGGCTCTTGATCAGATCCGGGTCATGGTGGAACTTCCCCGTGAGAATTCCCTGCGACAGCGGCGAGTACGCAATGATTGTCGCCCCCGCATCCTTTGCGGCCTGGAGTACGCCGTTGTCCTCGATCTTGCGATGCAGCAGGCTGAACTGCATCTGATTGGAGGCCACGGACAGACCCATCCGGTGTGCAGCTTCCTGTGCCTTGGCAAATTGGCGAGCCGAGAAGTTGCTGACCCCAATCGACCGGACCGTTTTCTCCTGGACGAGTGCGGCCATCCGCTCGATCTGCGCGGGAATGCTGGAGAGACTCCCCGGATTGTGAATCTGGTGGAGATCTATCGGATAGGGGCTGAGGGAGGACACTCGGTCATCGATCGTCTTCGAGATCGATGAAGCCGTACGGAACACCGGCATCCACTTCGTCGCAACCACCGCGCCTCCGGGTTCGACTCCGGCCGCTTTGAGGGCCATGCTCAAGGACTGCTCGCTGGCGCCGTTGCCGTAGGCCTCCGCAGTATCAAACCAGTTGATGCCACCATTGAGGCCGGCTCGGACAATTGCAACCGTATCCTCGTCACTCAGACTGGGCCAATAGCGGCCCGCCATGCCGCGCCCCTTCGAGAACTGCCAGCATCCCAGCCCAATTGGACTGAGCGCGATGTTTGTCTGGCCAAGCAGGTATCGTGTCTTTTCCATCAGCTACGAAAGGTACGGGATTTCGCCACAGAGTACAATGCGTATCGCAGTGCGTATCGCAGTACATATGAAGCGAGCCCTCGCGCTAGGCGCCGCGACTCAGCTATACTCGGGCCTCAAATGCGAATTGCGGGACTGAACTACTTCTTTCTCTTCTCTTCGGTTGCGATTGTCATTCCCCACCTCCAGCTCTTCTTTCAAGCACAGGGCTTCTCGCCCTCACAAGTGGGATTGCTCCTTGGAACCTTCGAGATAGCGGGTGTGGCCGGGCCGCTCCTGATCGGCCACGCAGCAGATCGCCACGGCCGATACCGCGGTCTCATTCTGATCTGCATTGCGGTGTACGTGGCGGCGATTCTCGCCATGGACGCTGTGCCCGTCCTTGCGATTACGCTCCCCTTGGCTGCGCTGTTCGGATTCTTCTTCAAGACCACGGTTCCATTGACGGATGCCCTCTCGAGCCAACTCATGAGAGATCCGCGAGAGCAGTACGGACGTGCCCGGATGATGGGCAGCGTCG
>CAYPTH010000230.1:0-2578 GCA_964413635.1 uncultured Spirochaetaceae bacterium | reverse complement strand
GTCGGTCCGATATCGGGGGATGAGGAGCAATTCATGAAACGAATAGCTATCGTGCTACTACTCGTAGCAGCACTGGGCTTTGTATTTGTTGCCTGCCAGGGCGAGGAAGAGACCGCTGAGGCCGAAACGGACGCCGAAGGAAGCGCAGAGACCGCCTCCGCGGACGCTACAACGCGGCCCACCGAGATGACGGCCACCACCGGAGCCGAGGTTCAGGAAGCAGTAGGTCCCGACGGTGCCTGGATCATCCTCTTTGAGCAGGACGTCGCTGCGGCGCAGGAGATCGTGATCTCCGGCGAGGTCTACGAAGAGGAAGGCGCCGAAGAGCCACGGCGGAAGCTGGCCCTTTATGCGCAGGACTCGGACCGCAACGTAACCGCCCGCTACACCCTGACCGCCCCGCGGGTCATTGTTCGCCACGTGAACACGCGCGTTCAGGCGGGCACCATCTCCGGCGACGTCTTTGTTGAAGCTGAGGGCTTTGAGCTGACCAGTGGCGGAACCGTCAACGGCAACCTCTACTTTGCCAACGAGGACCTCCGCAACAGCGCCGACATTGAGGGCGGCAACGTGACCGGCGAGGTGCGAACCGGCAGTGTGGCCGACGCCGTCTCCAATCCAACACAAATGACGGCGACCAATGCATCGACTCTCCAGGAGGCTCTCGGTCCCGACGGCTCGTGGATTGTCATATTTGAGGACGATGTAACCGTTGATCAGGAGATTGCAATTACCGGTGCGGTGTATGAGGAAGAGGGCGCCGAAGAGCCGCGCCGCAAGTTTGCCCTCTACACGCAGGATTCCGACCGCAACGTGACCGCCCGCTACACCCTGACTGTGCCGCGCCTGATTGTCCGGCACATGAATACCCGCATTCAGGCCGGGACCGTCGCCGGGGATGTCTACGTGGAAGCGAAGGGCTTTGAGCTCACGAGCGAGGCCACCATTGACGGCGACCTCTACTTTGCAAGCGAAGAGCTGCAGGAGAGCGCGAGCCTCGACGGCGGCAGCGTCACCGGCGAGATCCAAATTGCTACGGTCGACGGCTAGTCGACGCAGCGAAACCGCCGTCACAACACCCTGTGTGTGACAAAAAAAATGGGCCGTGCATTCCGCACGGCCCGTTTCCATTTGTGCTATCTCCGGCGTCGCCGCCGACTGCGGATCTGATCCTCGAGACCGGTGTACTTCAAAGAAGCCTGGCCGATCTGCCAGATCATCCGGCGCTTGCGCCAGTAGTTCATGTGGCTCTTGACCGGAAGGCCGACACCGACCGGGACATCCGCCGTCACCACGTTGTCGTAGGCGTTCTCGAAGTCGCTCGACAGCGGCTTGAGGGGCCAACCCAGCGGATCCCGGCGGTCGTAGAAGTTGAGCCAGCTGAATTCACTGTTGGGCTTGTCGAAGGCCTCGATCTTGTCCAGCCCGGAGACGAAGAGCGGAATGTTACAGCCCGTCGTGATCAGAAGCTTCACATTGCCCAAGCGGTCCACCGGACGTGGCTTGCCGCGCTCCCAAATGCCCACGCCGTGCTGCATGTCCCAAATGTAGTTTGACAGGACGTGGCAGCCGAAGGATTGGGCCAGGATAACAATTGCGCCCCCTTCGTTGAGGTCCTCGTTTGCATCCGCAATGGTCTGCCGCAGTCGCTCGTGCACCTTGCGGTACAAGCTGTCTCGGCCCTCCGACCGGTACTGGTAGGAGAGGGCATCTCCGAAGTACTTCAGGCCGAACTGCCTGGTCCGCTTGAGGCCAATGTCGGTCGCGGCCTCCCGTTCCCAGAGCTCGTCCTGCTGTTGCTGAATGAGGTCCTGATAGTAGGCAAAGTGAAACCCGAAACGCCGCATGCCGCGCCGCTTCATCTCGACCTTGAGCTTACCTTTGAGATCATCGGCGAAATCCGCCGTCTGATCACCAATGCCATGAATAGCGATGTATACGAGTTGTGACGCCACGTGTGCCTCCTCTCCTATGTACTAGCAGTGTATGACATGACAGTGTGGAATGCGAGCCCGGACGTCGGCAAGCGAGTGTTGGGCGCAAGCAATGGTGGGTGCTTCCACGGCGTGCCAAAGAAAAGCCGCCTACCGGGTGGGCAGACGGCTTGTCGTTTCCGCGTTGCGGGGCCGTTTCCGGCGCCGCAGCTATTGCTCGAGCGTCAGCGTCAGGCTCGGCCGGAGGGTATACTCCTCACCGGGCCGCAGGACGAAGCGTCCCTCGGCTGCCCACGCGCCGGAGACAATCCGAAAATCGCGCCGCCCGGGCCGCACCTGGAAGGTCGATCCGGTAAATTGATCTCCGTCGATGAAGACGGTGAAGCTTTCGTCGTTGTCCGCGCGCATGGTGTCGGGCACCTCTACCCGGACGGTGACGGTAGACGGGGTCAACTCGGGCCGGAGTGTCTGATCTCCACGTACGGTAACGCGCGTCGTGTACGTATCGTAGCCTGGCGCCGTGATCCGTACGGTATAAGTCCCGGGCCGCACGCTCACCTGGACGCTCCCACGCCCTTGCCCGGCGCCTTCGATCTCGATCTGCGCTCCGTCTACATTCGGGTCGACGTTGAGGCTGAAGGTTT
>CAYPTH010000229.1:0-2614 GCA_964413635.1 uncultured Spirochaetaceae bacterium | reverse complement strand
GTACCGGCGTTGGCTGTACTCCAGTGCGGAGTAGCCATCCCTGACCGCCCGGTCCAAGGTGCGATAGGAACGGTCAGCCAGCTCCCCCGGTGGTACCGACCGCGACATGTGATAGGCAAAAAACTTCGTGATTCGGATTGGAACGCCGGCGCGAGCGTCAATGGTGAAGACGGCCTTTCCTAAGTCCGGGCTCCAGGAGCGCACCGAGTTCCAGGGATTGTCGGTCTCGACGACGTGATCCATGCCGACCCCCAGGGTCATCCGGGAGTTGCTTGTCCGGTACCCGGTGATAATTCGGTTGTCCTCTTCGACGTGGTCCTGCGCGTTCAGAACGCGGAAGCCGAAGCCGTGGGAGCGACGGGGATCATCCCCGCTTTTGCCGTTTCCGTTGCCGTTTTTGGGCTCGTCCGTCGGCCGGCTATCCTGACGATTCAACATCTGCGACGAGATAACAACCGGCGCGTCGGTATCCAGGGTGAGCTCGTATTGAATGGCGCCGAGATGGCGCTGGTCGAATGAAATGAGTCGGCGCGAGGAGATCTGCACCTGCTTTCCCGCCGGAGAGGACCAGTTCATCTGACGTACCAAGACCCCACTACGGAAGTCGAGCTCCCGACGGTATTCGGTTAGTCTGGCAGTCGGTAGGAAGAGGGGCTCATCATCTACATAGAGCTTCAGTAGCGTTGCGTCAGGTACGTTAACGATCGTCTGGCCGGTCTGTGCAAAGCCGTAGGCCTCTTCGGCGTGGACAATTGGCCAGGTCTCGTGAAAGCCGTTGCAGAAGGTTCCCGCCTGCACGTAGGGACGTCCCTCCTCGAAGGTACCACGGGTTCCGAGAAAGCCGTTGGAAAGTGCGAATATTGTTTCCGCGTTGCCCATCCATCTCGACGAGAACTCAGATTCGACGACGGACCACTCATTCGGCGGGTAGATGTGATAGGGCAACATTCGTACATTCCGCGGCAGCATGGCAGCTCCTCCGGCTCACCGACCTATTTTATGCTGCGCAGTCTAACCCAAAACGGGGTGGGTTTGTCACCAGCGGGTCGGGCCCAGGCTACGCGGTCGCCGCGCCTGCCGGCTCAGACGTCCGCCCGCTTGACGACCGGTGTAAACTCGAGCGTAATGCGTTTTGCTCTTCGACCAATACACTTTGCATTCTTAGCGCTTTTCCCTTTCTTTTCAGTCGGTATTGGCAATCTCCCGGCTCAGCCTGCAGCTCCCGGATTGAGCCCGGTGGGCAGCCTCGACTACGACCTTCGCAGCTACAGTGGGACGCCACTGCTGCTGCAGCTTTCACTTCCCGCCAATGCGGAAGCGGAGCGTCTGATTGTGGAGAGTGCCGAGAGCCGGCACGTCTTTCATCTTGCCTCACCGACAAAGCCGCCTTCTGAGGGTGAGCGGCGCGTTGTGCCCTTCTCGCCCTTTCGCCGTCCCGGGGTACACGCGCTTTCCATTGGAGTGGAGACCGGCGCGGGCGGGGCAAATGACGTCGACCCAGCGGTTCAGGCCGACTTTACCGTTGGCTTTGTGGACTACGTCTGGGGCCGCGACAACTTTCGCTTCGCCAACGACGCAGAGTACCGCAAGAGCATGGACCCGTATTCCGTAATGCTTTTCGAGTGGTTGGAGGAGCGCTTCGGCGGGGAAGGCGAGGTGGGCGAACGCGAGAGGGCGCTGATCGTACACGAGATGTATACCCTGTTCGGCAAGAACGCGGGACGCTGCTACGCCTTTGCCGGGAGCCAGCTCAGATACTACCGCCGGACCGATCTCCTACCGCGCTACTACGACTCGGTCTACGAGGTGAGCGAGCGCAACCGGATTCTCCGCAGGGAGATGACGTTCCTGCAAATGGATCTGGTGTTCCACCACTTTGTTGAAGGGAGGCAACTGCGCCGCCCGGAGAGACCGCAGACGCGCGTTGAGCTCATTGAGCTCTCGGAGCGTGTTCAACGAGAAATC
Source organism: uncultured Spirochaetaceae bacterium (assembly GCA_964413635.1). Lineage (GTDB taxonomy): Bacteria > Spirochaetota > Spirochaetia > DSM-27196 > PWMO01 > CAYFQV01. The sequence continues at coordinate 649 of CAYPTH010000229.1, read as the reverse complement.
GACGGAGGATCTCCCGTTGTCATCGGTCTACTATCGCAGGAGTTACACCACTCGGTCATGGTGTACGGCTACATTGCAAACCCTCAACGCAAAACAATCGACCTCATTGCGGCGAACAATTGGAAACGCGATCAGAACGTGAACATCTATAGCCCCGACGTCGAGAACCTGCGCTTGCATTTGGGCGCAGAACATGAGGGTCGCCGCATCGAGTGGCGGAACGCGAAGAAGCGCCGCACCCGTGAGCCCGACCGGCTCTTCATTGCCGAGGTTCGCCGTGAGTACCGGCACAATCGAGCCGCCCTCGATTCACTTGTTGAGACGCGGCTCAATGACTTGCAGGAGCGCCAGGTGGCACTCCTCGTGGTGGAACAGGCGGATTCGGCCTTTCTTACCGACCGCGATGGCAGCACCTCCGGATACGACAAACCGCGAACGACTCGCGGCATTGACGGCGTGGAGTTCCGACGCGTGCAAACCAGCTATCAGTTTACCGTGCCGGCGGAGGGGAGCTACCGGCTGCAGGTGGAGCACGAGGGGGATGCCCGCGTGTTTTCGGTGGGAGCGCCCAAATCACGTGGCGCCGCCCCGGGGACCGCCCCGGGGGCGGCGACTGGTGCCGCCGGGGGCGCCGCCCCAAGCGCCGCCG
>CAYPTH010000228.1:0-2663 GCA_964413635.1 uncultured Spirochaetaceae bacterium | reverse complement strand
TCGGTTGGAATGCTGGCGGCGCTCCTCCTCGACGTGGAGGACAATTTCATCCTCCTTGTTCATGCGATTGGCGAGCTTGTCGCGGAGCCGGGCACGCTCCTGTTCGGAGAGCTCGGTGAGGTCGGAGACGGGGAGGCGTGCAATGACCTTGGTGTTCACCTTGTTGACGTTCTGTCCCCCGGCGCCGCTGGAACGGGCGAACTGGAAGTCGATGTGTTCGTGGACTTGCTTGCGTACGCTCTCCCGCATACCTCGAACATGCCCGGCGCCGGCTTGCGACGTCAAGCGCGCCGCCGGCCTCACGGCGCCGGGGATGGGCGCGTGGGCCGCCCTCAGGTGGCTTTGGTGAGCGCCGCGTCGAGGTCGGTCAAGATGTCATCGATATGCTCTAAGCCGCAGGAGATGCGAATCAGTCCGGGTGTAATGCCGACGGCTTGTCGCTCGTCCTCGGTGAGCTTGGAGTGCGTGGTGGTGGCCGGATGGGTTGCAATGCTCCGGGTGTCACCGAGATTGGAGGAGCGGGTGATCATCTGCAAGCCGTCGAGGAACGCCGAGCCGGCTGTAATGCCGCCCTTCACCTCGAAGGTGACAATGCCGCCACCGCCTCGCATCTGCTTCTTTGCGAGCTCGTATTGCGGGTGCGAAGAATGGTGGGGGTAGCGGACGTAGTTCACCGCAGGGTGGTCGGCGAGAAACTCCGCAACTCGCAGAGCGTTTGCGCAGTGGCGCTCCATGCGCACACTCAAGGTTTCGAGACTCTTTGAGAGGATCCAACCGTGGAAGGGGGAGAGGGCGGGCCCAGTATGGCGCGTGAAGAACCGCACCTCCTCCATGAGCTGCGCCTTTCCCAGGATCGCACCGCCGAGGACGCGTCCTTGCCCGTCAATGAACTTGGTTGCCGAATGGGTGACAATGTCCGCGCCGAAGTCGGCGGGGTTCTGAAGGACGGGGGTGGCAAAGCAGTTGTCCACGCTGAGGATGGTGTCGGTCTCCTTGGATAGCTCACCGAGCGCCTTCAGGTCGCCGAGCTCGAGCCCCGGGTTGGACGGCGTTTCCGCAAAGAGGAGCCGCGTGTTGTCGGTGATCGCCTCTTTCCACTGTGTGATGTCCGAGAGGTCCACAAAGGTGTAGGTAATGCCCCACCGCGGCAGGAGGCGGGTGACGATCTGTGTCGTGGAACCGAAGACGGCACGGGATACAAGCACATGGTCGCCCGAGCGCAGGAATGCCGCCAGACTGGCAAACATGGCCGCCATGCCGCTGGCGGTTGCAATGCCGTCTTCGCAGCCTTCGAGATCGCAGAGCTTGGCAACGAACTCGTCGGTGTTTGGGTTTCCGTAGCGGGAGTAGAGGAGCCCCTCTTGCTCCCCGGCAAAGAGCGAACGGGCGTGCTCAGCTGAGTCAAAGACAAAGCTCGAGGTAGCGTAGATGGGAACGCTGTGTTCGCGGTGGCTGCTGCGCTCACTTTGACGGCGAATAGCCTTGCTTTCCGGTTTCATGTCGCGGTTCATGACCGACCTCCGGTAATGGGCAGAGTGGTCTCCGGGCCGATTTCGGAGGCGGGCGTCCAGTTGCGGTGGCGGTGGCGCGGCATGCCGTGCTTCTTGTAGTCGCGGATTGCCTCACGGTAGAACCATTCCAGCCGTTCGACGCTGCGCGATACGGACCACTCTTCGGCCTTCTCAAACGCTTCCGTACGCTTCGTTTTCATCAGCTCCTCGTCGGAGAGGATCGTTTCGACCGCGTTGGCGAACTCCGCCGGGCGGGCGCGCACGGGAATGCCGCCGCGTTTGTCGGCCAGAAGATCGGAGACGCCCATCCGGTCCACCGCAACGGCGGGAGTTCCGACGCTCATGGCTTCAAGGAGTACCAGGCCCTGCGTTTCCGTCTCGGAGGCGAAGACGAAGAGGTCCGCCATTGCGTAGAAGCTGAAGACCTCCTCTCGCGGAATGTAGCCGGCAAAGGTGATGCTACTCGTGAGCGCATCTTGGTGGACCAAGCCCTCGAGTCTGTGGCGGTCCGGGCCGTCGCCGATGATGAGCAGATGCGCATTGGTTTTCCGCTCCCGAAGCGCCTTCATCACGTCGAAGAGAAACGCGACGTTCTTTTCCGGGCCAAGGCGGCCTACGTAGAGCAAACAGGGCCGATCCTCTGGAATGCCGTACTTGTCCTTGAGCTTCACCGGATTGAGGAAGGCGTGGCTTCGGCGCGTTTCCACGCCGGTGGGAATGACGTCGATGGGCGCGTCCACCCCGTAGCTCTTCAGCTCGTTGCGAATATCGTAACTCGGGGAAACGGTGCGTTGACATCGGCCTAGAAACTTTCGGGAGATCCACTTTACCGTCCTCGTGGAGACGGAATGCGGAATGGGCATGTAGTGGACGTAGGCCATATAGAGGGTGTGATAGGTGTGGACGTGGGGCACGCCGAAGAGCCACGCGGCAATCAGGCCATAGACACCGATATTGCCCGGCACCTGCGAATGGATGAGGTCGACGCCGAGTCGGCGCACCTTGAAGAGCTTCTTGAAGTGGGGAAAGACGAAGCGGCGCTCCTTCATCTTCCGGAAGAAGTAGGGAATGGACGGGAGCCGGATGGTGTCGGGGTCGTCGGAGAACATGCGGCCTCCGTATTCGGGACAGAAAAGGTAGACCGTGTGCCCG
>CAYPTH010000227.1:0-2701 GCA_964413635.1 uncultured Spirochaetaceae bacterium | reverse complement strand
ACCTGAATGTCCTGGATCGATGTCGGATCTACGGCGGTGGGGTCGGCCGACAGCACGGCGAGGTCGGCGAGGAAGCCGGGGCGAATGCGGCCCTTTTCCCGCTCCTTCCACTCCGCGTAGGCGCCGCCGGCGGTGTAGGCGTGAAGCGCCTCAGTAGCGGTGATGGCCTCTCCGCCTTCACGGTTCACCGCCAGATGCATGCCGTAGAGCGGGTCGAAGGTGGCTTCGCCCGGGAAGTCGGAACCGAAGGCAAGCGGGACGCCGGCATCCAGCAGGCTGCGGTAGGGGTAGGCGCGCCGCAGGCGTTCCTGGCCAATCAGGCGGCGATCCTTCCCCGGGTCCGAGGCCGCGTGGGGCTGGGCGCTCACAATCATGCCGAGGTCGCGAATCCGCGGAATGTCCTCGGAGCGAATAAGCTGCCCGTGCTCAATGCGGTGGCGAAGCTGCCGCGCCGTCGGCCGCTCCGTGGCCACCTGGGCCATGGCATCGATGTACGCGGCGGTGGCGGCGTCCCCAATAGAGTGGGCGGCGATCTGCCGGTTCCGCCGAGTGGCGCGCCGGAGGATGTGAGCGATAGCATCGACCTCTGTTCCCTTGCCTCTAATGCCGGGGCGGTCCGCGTAGGGCTCGGTCAAGAACGCCGTGTAGGAGGAGAACGCACCGTCCCAGAAGTACTTCACCGGCCCCCGGGCGAACCAGTCCTTGTTGAAGCGGCGGCGGCGAAAGGCGCGAACGAACTGCGGCTGCTTGCCGTAGGCCCAGCAGGAGAGGCGGCAGGTTAGCTCGCCGCGGCGGTGGAGCTGCTTGATCTCATCCAAGACCCAGGGGAACCAGGTGTTGTCCTGAATGCTCGTGATACCGTGCTCGGCTAGTTTGGGCAGTGCGGCGCGGAGTCCACGGCGGACGTTCTCCCGGTCGCGCCACTGCGCGTCCCGGACCTCCCGCACCTGGGGAGAGTTGCTCGGCTCGCGCAGGATGCCGGTGAGCTCGCCGTTCTCGTCGCGGTCGGGTCCACCCATTTCCCAGTCGGGAGTGTCTGCATCGATCTGTAGGAGCTTCAAGGCCGCCGAGTTTACCCAGGCGCCGTGGCCGGAAAACTGAAAGAGAATCACCGGTCGGTTTGGGAATACCTCGTCCAGGTCGCGCTTGTGAGGGTCGGGGCAGCGCTCGTAGTCCCAGGCGTAGGCGAGGAGGGGGGAGGTGTCGCTTGCCGTCGTGTTGTCTCCGGCGCCGCCTGTGTCGCGCGCCGTCGCGCCGCCGCCCTCGTGCTTTGTCCCGGCGTCGGCCGCTCCCGCGCCCGCCGCCGCACCTAGCCGCTCGAGGATTTCCGCCTTCGACAGGCCGTGGAGGGTGATGGAGTTCGCGTGGTCGCCCATGATGAAGAGGTGGATGTGGGAGTCGTTGAAGCCGGGAATGAGCGTGCGCCCCTCTAGGTCAATGACTTCCGCGTCGGGGCGAGCCGCGGCGCGCACTTCCGCCTGAGAGCCGACTGCTTCGATCCGCTTGTCCCGGACCAGAACCGCCTCGGCCCGGGGCTGTTCTTCGTCGACGGTGACAACGCTTCCGCCTTGCCAGATGGTATCCATGGAGTCAGGATTGTAGCCCATTTCCGCCGGCGTGGCGAAGGGTTGCCGGTTGTACGGCCGGCTCCGCCCCGACGCGTGGGTCCACCGCGCGGCTCGGGGACACCTCGCGGCCTGCCGTAGACACGGAGCCAGTCTCCGCGCAACCATGGCGCATGAGCAAGGACGCACAGCCCGGCGCGGAGTTCGATCCGCGACAGCTTATTCTCTTTGTCGAAGGTCTCGAGCGCCTCAAATATGAGACCCGCCACGCCTGGACAATCACGGGGCGTCAGGAGAGCATTGCAGATCACTCGTGGCGGGTGGCAATGTTTGCGCTTGTGTTGGCGCCGGGGCTACCGCACATAGACATGGATCGAGTGGTGCGAATTCTGTTGGTCCACGACCTAGGTGAGGCCATTGAGGGAGATGTCTCCGCCAAGCTGGAGACGGCCTCACCCGACGAAAAGCTCCGACGTGAAGAAGCGGCGCTGGTGGAGCTCACCGAGCCCCTCGCGGAAGCGGCACGGGCGGTCATTCTTGAGCTGTGGCGGGAGTACGCCGACGGGACCACGCCGGAAGCGAAGGTGGCCAAGGCGCTCGACAAGATCGAGACCATCGTCCAGCACAACCAGGGCTCGAACCCCGCGGACTTCGACCACGCCTTCAATCTGGGGTACGGGGCAGGCCTTGCCGATGTCGAGCCGGTGTTGGCGCGGATTCGGGAGGAGGTGGACCTAGTGACGGGGGAGCGGTGCAAAGCATCCGCTAGAGGTGACTCTCCAAAATCGACATCGCCCGCTCGACCGCCGCGGCGGTGAGCTGGAGGCTCGTCTCAGACAGGTGCTCCGATGTGTCCGTTGGCTGGTGGTAGTGTTGGAAGAGGGGGGCCCGGGACATGATGGCATGGATCTCGTCCTGGTAGACTCCCCGGCCGGCGGCCAGTCGAAACTCCTCTGCTATCTCGAGATCTCTCGACGATATGCATGTGATGGTGAAGGCCTCGGTGAGTCCGCGTTCGCGAAAGGGTGCGTGGTCGGCAGTCGTGCCGACCAAGCCGTCAACCCGCGTGCTCGTGGTGCCGAACCCCTTTGCGGCCGCTTCGAAGGCGTGCACCGCAAAGCCGCGGACGTGCGCTG
>CAYPTH010000226.1:0-2758 GCA_964413635.1 uncultured Spirochaetaceae bacterium | reverse complement strand
AGCATGTAGAGGAAGTTCGCCCCGTGGGAGAGGTCCTTCCGCGGCGGCAGGTACTCCTTCCCGCTTCGGAAGCGGTGGAGGGCCGCCACGACGCTCGAAAGCTGGACGACCTGGTGGAGGGTGGTGCGGCAGTTGCAGTAGGCATCGTGCTGGATCTTGTGATCGACGTAGCCGGAGAGGTAGGAGATCACCGCCTGGAGGAGCTCCATGGGGTGCGCCTTCTCGGGGAAGGTGCGGACCATGTCGAGAACCGGATCCTTCGGTTGGCGGGCGTTGCGCATCTGCATGGTGAAGCTCGCCGCCTGGTCGCGGTTCGGAAGCTCTCCGTAGAGGAGGAGGTAAACCACCTCCTCGAAGCTTGCGTTCTTCACGAGATCCTGGATGGGATACCCGAGATAGTAGAGACGACCGTTCTCACCGTCGATCTTGCAGATCTGACTCTCCGTGGCAATGACGCCTTCAAGTCCCTTTGCGTAGTTTGCTGCTGCACGTGCTTCTGCCATTGCTGTACTTCCTCGCTTACATGTTCAGGGTGCGATTATCTACTGCCAACGCCGCCTCCCGGAACGCCTCGGGGAGGGTCGGGTGCGCGTGGCTCGTGCGGGCAATGTCCTCCGCGCTGCCGCCGAACTCAATGACGGAGACTGCCTCCGCAATCAAGTCGGACGCCCAGGGGCCGACAATGTGGGCGCCGAGGACGCGATCGGTTTCCTCGTGCGCCAGGATCTTGACAAAGCCGAAGGTGGCGTCCATTGCCAGGGCGCGGCCATTCGCCTGGAAGGGGAACTGTCCCGACTTGTAGGGAACGCCCTCTTCCTTTAGCTGCTCCTCGGTCTTTCCGACGGCGGCAACTTCCGGCCAGGTATAGACGACGTTGGGAATGGCGTCGTAGTTGACGTGGCCCTTCCGGCCGGCAATGATCTCGGCGACGGCGACTCCCTCTTCCTCCGCCTTGTGTGCCAGCATGGCGCCACGGACGACATCCCCGATTGCGTAGACGCCCTCGACGTTGGTGCGGAAGTTCTCATCTATCTCGACCTGCTTGCCGTTCTCGGCCATCTTGACGCCGGCTTTGTCCAGGCCGAGACCTTCGGTGTAGGGACTCCGGCCCACGGCGACGAGGATCTTGTCGCCCTCGAAGGTGATCTCCTTGCCGTCCTTGTCCTCCGCCGTGAGCTTCACGCCGCTCTTGGTTGATTCCATGCCGTTGACCTTCGTCTCGAAGGCGAACTCCATGCCTTGTTTGCCGAACTCCTTCTGCGCCGCCTTGGCGGTTTGCCGGTCCCAGCCGGCCAGCGCCTCGGGGAGGAGCTCGACAAGCGTTACCTCGGAGCCCAGGCGCGACCATACGCTCGCCATTTCCAGGCCGATGATACCGGCTCCCACAACGAGGAGCTTCTTCGGTATCTCGTGGAAGTCCAGCGCGTGCTCCGAGCTCACCACCTTCTCCCCGTCGAAGGGCAGGAAGGGAAGCTCCGTTGGAACGCTGCCGGTGGCAATGATGATGTTCTTGGCCTTGAGCTTCTCCGTCCCCTCGTCACCGGCGACCTCGACAAGGTGCGCCTCGGGAATGCTGCCGGTGCCCTTGTAGACATCGATCTTGTTCTTCTTCATGAGGCCGGCGACCCCGGTGGTGAGGCGCTTCACGACCTTGTTTTTTCGCTTGAGCATGGCGGCTACGTCGACATCGACCTTGTCGATGGTGAAGCCGTGGTCCTTCGCCTCGTTCTGCATCTTGGCGTAGAACTCGCTCGAATCGAGGAGCGCCTTTGATGGGATGCAGCCGATGTTGAGGCAGGTTCCGCCGAGGGTCTTCCACTTTTCCACAATGGCGCACTTCAGGCCGAGCTGAGATGCGCGGATTGCCGCGGTGTAGCCGCCGGGGCCGGCGCCGACCACGACGATGTCGTACTGGGTTTCCTGTGCCACGTCGTAACTCCTTAAAGGTTCAACAGCATTTGTGCCGGGTCTTGGATGAGCTCCTTGATCTTCACCAGGAAGCGGACCGCCTCGCGTCCATCAATGATGCGGTGATCATAGGTGAGGGCGAGGTACATCATGGGTCGCGCCACAATCTCACCGTCGACGACCACCGGACGCTCATCGATAGAGTGCATTCCCAGCACACCGGTCTGGGGCGGGTTGGGAATGGGAGTGGAGAGCATGGAGCCGAAGATTCCACCGTTTGAGATGGTGAATGTTCCGCCGGTGAGCTCGTCCGGGGAGAGTTTCTTCTCCTGGGCGCGCGTGCCGAAGGAGATGATCTCGGTCTCGATCTCACCAAAGCTCTTGGTGTCGGCGTTCCGGAGCACCGGGACAATGAGGCCGCGCTCCGTCGAGACGGCAACCCCAATGTTGTAGTAGTCGTTGTAGACGATCTCTTGGCCGTCGACGAAGGCGTTTACCTCGGGGAAGTCCTGAAGGGCGGCGACGGCCGCCTTCACGAAGAAGGACATGAAGCCGAGTCGCACGCCGTACTTCTTCTCGAAGGCGTCGCGATACTTCGCCCGCAGCTCCTTCACCGCGCTCATGTCCACCTCGTTGAATGTCGTGAGGTGGGCGGAGCTCTGCTTTGAAGCGACGAGGTTCTCGGAAACGCGCTTACGCAAGGTGGACATCTTCACCCGGCGCTGGGGCCGATCGCCGCGGTTTGCGGTGCCGGTCGGCCGGCCGTCGCCTTGGCTTCCCGCCGCCGGCGCGTGGCCCGCCGCCGGGGCGGCGCCGCCACCACCAGGGCCTTTCTGCTCGCCGGCGGGGG
>CAYPTH010000225.1:0-2766 GCA_964413635.1 uncultured Spirochaetaceae bacterium | reverse complement strand
CCGCCGCGGGGACCGCGCCGGGGGCGGCGACTGGTGCCGCCGCGGTCGCCGCCCCAAGCGCCGCCGTGATTTCCCTTACCGACTCGGCCGACTCAGGCCTGTGGCGCGGACGCTTCTCAAATGGAGAGATTGCGCCGGTCGCCGAGACGGGTTTACCATGAATTCAAGAGGTGATCCGTATGGGACTCATTGTTGCTCTCATATCCCTTATCGGGCTGGTTGCACTGCTTGATGCGGTGGTGAGGTACCGTCGGACGGTCTTTCACGATCCGGTGGAGCTCACGCGGGAACAACGCGCCGCGTGCTCGAGAATCGTGGATGCCGGACTTGGCAAGCCCTGGGTCTGCCGGAAGGCAATCGATCAGGGAAGCTGCCCGTGCGTGCCGTGCCACAATCTCGACCGAGAGCTGCGAGGCGAGTTGGCGCAGACCGCGCCGCTTCGGCACTCAGCGTGATGTAGCGAGGAACGCCGGGCCTGGCTGCCCCCCCTGGCGGTGCCCCCGTGTTGTCGTCCCGGGCCGCTATGCGCCGAGCTGCTGTGCCGCGCGGGACATGACCTCTCGAAATCCGCGGTCGACATCTTTCGGATCCTCCCCGATTATGGGAAAAGGATCTTCATGGCTGTAGCGGTAGGGAGGATCGAGGATATCCACCGGCATGAGGGCGGCGCCGTCCTGATCCCGCCACGACCCAATGAGCCCGTCCGGGTAGAAGACGCTGTCCTGCGCCAGACCGAGGACCACCACGCGGTCGCCTATCCGCCGGACCGCGGATTCACGCAGTTCACGCAGGGTGTCCGTGAAGAGGAGCGACTTCAGCACTTCCGTCTCCGACCGCCGGTCAACCGCCGGCTTGTTTCGCTCCTTTCCCGTGCCGTCCCGGCGCCGCTCCGAATTGCCGGTCGCCAGCTCTCCAAAGAAACGGGTCAGACTCCGGTACGCCTCCGCATCGATTATCGCTTTTGAGACCGGCGAGGCTTGATCCATGACGGCTCCCCCGCAGAAAAGCACGGCGCGACTGTCGGAGAAAAGCGCTTGCGGGTCCTGCATGAGCAGCCACTGTCCGAGAGACGCGCCAATGGAGTATCCGAAGAGATCACAACAGGCACCGTGTGCAAAGAGCCCGTGTCTTCCATCCGCAATTTCGGAGACTAGGTCGATGACGTCGTAGTAGCTCTGCAAGCCCGAGGTGAGGAAGCGGTGTGGGGCAAACTGGATGCGATGGCTCAATGCCGCATTCATAAAGGAGCTCGATGCGAGGCCCGGAAAGAGAATCTTCCGCTCCCGGGCGACACGCATCATCTCCCGGGGATTCGCCCACGCCGGCGGCGTGCGGTTCATGTGAAAGGCAATGGGGAAGAGCACGACCGGCCGGCCCGTCAGCTCCACCAGGCGGAGCGCCCAGGGAAGATACTTTCGCCATGAGCGCTCGTTGAGTCCGTGAAGGAGAAGGATCCCGCGGCTGAAGCGCGCGTCCTCTGAGCTCCCCCTCCGCTTTGGCGCGAAAACCGAGTATCGAAACCGGCGGTTTTCAGTGATCTCGCGGTCGCTCGACTGCAGTTGCTGAAAGAAGTACTTGTTCGAGTAGGGGCTTTGTTCCAGGTAGTAGTTTATCAGCGCTCTGACCGTCGGATCGGTGTGGGCGTAGTCATCCGCCGGGTGGACGTGCCAGTTGGCGGATGTGAAGTCGTAGTTTCGTATCTCGACGGCGCTTCCGGTGTCCGGTTCCAGGTCCATGGCCGGTACGCCTTGGTCAAAGCGATCGAAGAGCAGCGTATCCAAGGCGGAATGCGTTGCGGGACGGGTCTTGGCACTCATGCGGTATCCTCCGGGAGCCGTTTGTCGTTGCTCCGTTTTAGGTCGGCAATGAGCTTCTTGTGCTTGTTCAGGAGCTTCTCCCACCGTTCAATGCCGCTTCGAAGCTTTGCCGTCGTTTGAAATAGCCGGTCGATTTCAGACAGCATGCCCTGCAAGCGTTGCGCGGCTTGATCGGAGGTGTAGTGGCTGAGGTCGTCTTTGAGAACCATGAAGTCGCGGAAGTAGTCGGAAATATCTTTGATTTGGTCCAGTGAGTATCCAAAGAGCTGCAGGTCCTGAATGAGATGGCAGAGATAGACGTAGTGCTCCTTGTAGAGGCGGAATCCTCCCTCACTGCGTGCGTCCGCCTCAATGATGCCCTTGTCCTCCCAGTGCTTGATGGTGCGTGGGCTTACCCCGGCGCTTTCGGAGAGCGCGCCGACGGTGAGGAGGTGCTCCGTATCCGACGTGGCGCGGCTGCGGTCCTTCTGTGGCAGGCCGACCTTGCGCAGTATCTTGCCTACGTCCTCCTCCGCGTAGCCCATGTGGAGGAGACTACGAATGTGCGCGACGCGATCAATCATTCTCTCGCTGAAGAATGCGACTCCGGTCGAGGTCTTTCCATCCGCCTGAATGAGCCCGGAATCGACCCAGCCTCGTAGCGTCTCCTGATCTACGCCGGTGTGTTCGGCGAGCTCAGCTTGCGTGAATACGGTCCGTTCAGCCATTACCTTCCTCTAAAATATACGTGTACGTGCACGTAGGAATATGCCATACGTGTACTTAGACGTCAAGCGGGCTGCGCCTTCCTCATAGCTTGACGTAAACAGTCGCGTCCACTACTCTAAAATTATCTATACTATGTCAATTATTATCTTGCAGTACACACTCCGATGCTCCTACGAACCCTTTTGGGGCCTGTGTTCTCGGGAGGGCATATGATCGGCAGAGTCGATACTAGACGGCGCAT
>CAYPTH010000224.1:0-2789 GCA_964413635.1 uncultured Spirochaetaceae bacterium | reverse complement strand
GCGGCTTCCCACCAAGGCGTAGTCGGATACCAGCAGCCGGTGGGGCGGCTCGTCCTCGTCGATCGTGGGAAAGCGGCCGAGCTGCTCGAGGAAGCGGTTGTCGTTTGCATCGTCATTGACGGTGCTGACTTCACCCGCCAAGACGCTTCCACTGCCGGCTTCGGCGTAAAAGCGGTGATAGAGGTAGGGCACCAGGGTAATACTCTCACCGGGGGTGAGGACTATCGGTTCTCCAACCGCCACACGGCGCGTAAATCCGTCCACCGTGACGTCGACGGCTTTGTCCGCGAGCTCTTCGCGCTCGTCCGCCCAGACGGTCTCAATGACCAGGTTGCCGCCGCCGCGGTTGATGATGTCCTCGATCTTGTGCCAGTGGAAGTGATAGGGGGTTTCTTGATCCTCCTTCACGATCATGGCCTTCTCGCAGTACGGCTTGATTGCGCCGTCGGGCTTGCCGTTCCGGATGGTGAAGAGCAGGAGGCCGCGACGTTCAAAGTCGCCTCCGCCGAAGTCGGTCAAGTCCCAGCCGAGTTGGGTGTCGACGACCTCCGCTGCATCCTGTGCCCGGGCGCTCCACTCGTCCAGGCTCCAGTGCGCCCAGGGCGGGAGATAGAAGTTGTGTGAGGCGAAGAACTCTTCGCCCTCTTTGATTCGTGCGTTTATGGTGCTGCGCTTCATGGCGCGAGTGTGCCACGGAACGCGGGCTTTGTCAGGCCGCCCCGACGTCGACCCTAGACTCCGTCGCGGGGAATGTGCTCGTCCCAGATCTGTTGGTGGATCATCTCGCCGTTGTGATGGGCAATGAGCGAGGCCTTGACCCGGTAATGGGTCTCGGTGGCGGTAAGCTCGGTCCAGGTCTTGGTGTGAATCTGCCAGTTCTCCCGTTTCATGGTGCGGTGGGATTCCACGGCGGCGCGGGTGGCGTAGTAGTCGGAGCGGGATGTCTCGTACACCTCGCTTCGAATCCGCTGAATTTCTAGGTCGATGTCTTCGAACTTCCGCACGCCGGAGTCGTTTTCGACTTCCAGGCGGGTGATACCGTTTTGTTGGTCGTGGATTACGCGGCGGCTGTTCGAGCCTTCCTGCAGGTAGGAAAAGGCAATTGTGTCGGGAACGTGATTCTCGGGAAGCGTCGTTTCCAGCGCCGAGGTATCCCCTTCGAAGACGGGCAGCAGCAGTCGCGAGCGGGCGGGGTAGACGGTGAGATTCACCGGCTCGGGGGAGGGCCACGCCATGGGGAAGTAGGAGGGCGAGATGGCCACGCGGATGCGGTGCCCCGGGGTCAGTCGCCGCGCCATGTAGTTCAGCGGCACCGTGACGAAGTAGCGCTTTCCCGGCTCGAGCTCGGTCGCGGTTTCGTGGCTCTCGTCGTGGGTGAGGTTGCGCAGGCCGTAACTCATCCGTTCCACCGCGCCGTCGGGGTGAATGTCGTTCACGCGCACCGCAACCATGGCCACCGGCTTGTCCACGGAGAAGGTAAGCTCCAGTGTCGGCTTGCCGATGACATTCATCTCCTGTTCCAGGGGCCCTGAGTCAATGGTAAGGGCGGCGCCGTCGTCCTGCCGTTGGTCCTGGGCGCGGTCGTCGGGGTAGATAAAGCCGTACCACTTTCCGGCGCCGTAGCCGGACATCAGAGACGTGGCGACATCCACCTTGGCCGTCGGCTCCCCCGTTGCGGATTCGTGAACCGGGCCCGGGGCGGGGCCGGCCGCGCCGAGGGGTGAAAGCGCACAGACGTCCAGCGACCAGGCGTAGCTTTTTACGGCGGGGTGGGGCCACTCCCGGAAGGCGAGCCAGCGCCCGGAGCGCGGGTCCTCCACCTTGTTGGGGTGGACTGGATCGCCGTGCCAGATGGTCACGACGGGGTCCTCATCAACCCCATTCTCGATACCCTTGAGCCACCGGTCCCAGAAGCGCACCGCCTCCTGCAGGAAGCCCGCCCGCGGGCCGGGGTCGGCAATGTGGGGGTAGTGGTGCTGCCACGGCCCGACCCAGCCCTTGCGCGGGCCGCTGGTGTTCTCCAGGAGCCGGAAGACGCTGTTGGAGTAGCCGTCCTCGAAGCCGCTGATCCCGAAGACGGGAATCTCAATGTCGGTGTAGTCGTCCGAGACCGAGCCGTGCTTCCAGTACTCGTCCCGGACCTGATGGGTGAGCCAGGAGATGAGCCATGGCTCGGCAACGGAGAGCCGCTCCTTCCACATGTCCATCCACGCCTCTCCTGCAATGCGGGGGTCGGGTGGTTTGGAACACTCGGCGAACATGACCGAGGACCACGAGAGGTTCTCCAAGAGCTGGCAGCCGCCCATGTAGTGGACGTCGTCGGCGTAGCGGTCGTCGGCAAAGCTGGTGGGAATGATGGCGGAGAGGCCCTCCGGTTTGCGCGCCGCGAGCTGGAGGGCGTTGAAGCCGCCCCAGGAGATGCCCATCATCCCGACCTTGCCGCTGCACCACTCCTGCCCGCGCACCCAGGCAATCACGTCCTCACCGTCGGCGAGCTCCTGTTCTAGGTACTCGTCGCACAGGAGGCCGTCGGACTCGCCGCTTCCCCGCAGGTCCACGCGTACCGAAGCGTAGCCGTGGGCGGAGAAGTAGGGGTGAATCATGGAGTCACGGACGGCTTTGACATCGTTCTTTCTATAAGGAATGTATTCGAGGATTGCGGGGACCGGCGTGTCGGATTCCGCCCGCCAGATTCGCGCCGAGAGCTTTGCGCCATCGCGGAGGGGAATGAAGATGTTGTCGATCATGCGCACGCGGTGAGAGCCGTTTTGATTCATTGCGCTAAGGTA
>CAYPTH010000223.1:0-2811 GCA_964413635.1 uncultured Spirochaetaceae bacterium | reverse complement strand
CCGCAATTCAGGCGGCCATCCAGGCGGCGATCGACGAAGAGCGCCCCTCCGCCGTGCTCTACGCCGACGTGGACAATTTTAAGCCCTTGAATGATTACTACAGCTACGAGCGTGGCGACCAGGTCATCCTATTCTTGCGCGACTGTATGCGCCGCGCCGCTGAAGAGACTGCGCCGCGCGCCTTCCTCGGCCACGAAGGGGGAGACGACTTCGTCCTGGTCTGTCGTCTCGGGGAAGAGGAAGCGCTGGGGCGGCGTCTGTGCACCCTCTTTGACGAAGGCATTGGGGCGTTCTACGATGAGATCGATCGGCAACGCGGCACCATCCGCGCCGAGGATCGCCAGGGGCGGATGATCGAATACTCATTCATCAGTGTCTCGGTCGCCTGTGTACCGGTGGGAACCGGAAAGATCATGTCGCCCGGCGAGGTTGCCGCGGCCGTGGGCGAGCTCAAGCGCATCGCCAAAACCCGGGAGGGCTCGGTATTCGTCTCGGACCGGAGGGTCGGTTGAGACGCTGGATTCTCGTCGGGCTCGCTGCGGTTGTCATGGTCTCCCTGGCGCTTGTGGTTAATCTCAGCCTCTTTGACGCCCGCATGGCCTCCCTCCCGGCGGAGCTTACCCGCGCATCCCGATCCATGGAGAGCGAGCGGGATGCGCTCATCTCGGCGCGCTTCGCGATCCTCCGTCGTCGCCTTTTCGATCAGGGCGAGGACACCTCCCTTGCCGTCGCCGAGGCGGGTATTTCCGCCGCCGAACGCTCTAGCGAGCGCGCTGGGCAGCGGCGGGTGCAGCGGACCATGCACAGCGGCTGGACGCAGGAGGTCTTGAGGATTACCGCGCGTCTCGTAGGGCGAGAGCCCGCCGGCGAGGACATGCCGGGTACCCTAGGGCGACTGAACGAGATCTACACCCTCGAGCGAAGCCGCCGGTACGACGAAGCCGCGGCCGCCTACCACGGCTTCCTGGCAATGGACGGGCTCGAGCGCGACCTCGAGTCCTCGGCGCGGCTACACTACCTCTTTTGCCTGGCCATGACCGGCGAGCTGGAGGCCGCTATCGGCGAGGCACGCCTCCTGCAGCGCGACTTCTCCGAGACAACCGCCGCTCCCGTTGCGTGGCGCCTCCTCGACGTCCTCCAGGCCATGCAGATAGCCCGCTTACGGGCCGACGACGAGGGTGATTTTCAGCGGGCCCGCACTCTCTTCTTTACCCTCCAGCACGAGGAGGCGCGGGGGATCCTCGTGCGTATTGCCGACGATCCCGCGGAGGATGCGACACGGCGGGATGAGGCGCAATACTACTTAGGGCGGATTGCCGAGGAGCAGGGCAACGCCGACGAGGCCCTCAGTCGCTACCGCGGGCTCATTGCCGCGACCAACACCGCCGACGATATCCGCCGGGACGCCGCGCGTCGCACGCTGATCCTGGGAAGCTTCTACGTGGAGGAGAAACAGGTCGCCCTGGAGGCGAGCCGGACCCTCGCCGAGATCGGGGATAGCGGCTTCGTTGCCACGGTGGAGCGCTACGCCGAGCTCGCCGCCGAGGACGCGAATGCGTCTCGCCGTGCCGACCCGCCGCCTGCCATCCACGCCAACCTCGGCGTATCCGTTATTCGCGGCGCCCGTCCGCCGAAAGTCAGCCTCGGCGGGGGCGTCTCCGACGGGGACACCAACTCCAGCGCGGACAACGACTCATCCACGTCGCTCTCCAAGCGGGAGGAGCCGTCCGCCCTGTCGAGTCCGCTGCTTGCCGCCTACCTGGAGCGACCAAGCCGGCGCGCGGCACGTGAGGTGGTGCTTCCCGGGCCGCCGGCGCCGGAGGCGCCGGCGGCGGTGGTCGTCCGCCTGGACCGTGCGGAGCCGCTGCGCGTCATTCTGGAGCGCGGGACCCGGCGGGCCACGGGAGAGACGCCCGTGGTGCTCGACGGTAGGCGTACGGCGGCTGCGGTGAGCCCTGGAAGGTACCGCTTCACCGTGGACGGTCCGCGGGTCTTACCGGTCCGCGGTGAGATCGAGGTCGCCGCCGGGGGCGGGATCCTCGGTTGGGCGCGCGTGCGAGAGGCGCTTGCGCTGGGTCGGGAGCGCCAACGCCGCGCCACCGAGCTGACAAGCACGTATCTGTCTCTGGCCGACGAGGTGCAGGACCGAGTCTCCGCCCGGCAGCGCGCGACTCGCCTGTCCGGGGTCTTCTATGGCGCCTCGGCGGGGATGACCGCCGGTGGAGTGGGCACCTTTATCGCCGCCCAGCGCTCCTACTCCACCTACCAAGCGGCCGACAATATCGAGGACGCGGTGGCTCTGCGGGAGCGAACCCAGCGTCTCGACGGGATCACCATTGGCCTCGGGGTGGGAGCGGTGGTCAATGGGGTCGTTGGGCTTCTGACCGGGCGGACTGCCGAGGAGCCCGCCACCGTTGAGGGGCGGCTCCGACAAATCCAGGCGGAGCTGCGCGATCTCTACGATACGGTGCCGACGGTCGAGTGATCCGAGAAGAAAGATGCTGGAGGAGCGAAGCCGGGGTGTGGTGCATGTTAGTTCGCCGAAAGGGGCGGGTACATTGGAATCTCTCCGCACAGTTGGTACACTCTTGGTAGTTATGCGACCGGGATTCCGCATCGAGGTCATTGTTATCCTCGTCTCCGCCCTTGCTGTGGCGGCGCTTCTCGGCGGTTGTCGGAACTTCCACAACCCCTTCGATCCACTCTCTCCGACCTTCGCGGGGGGGCAGGATGACTCGGGCTCCGATAGTCAGAGTGGCGACGGCGCGGATGACGATGAAAGCCAGGACGATTTGGACGACGCTATCAAGC
>CAYPTH010000222.1:0-2852 GCA_964413635.1 uncultured Spirochaetaceae bacterium | reverse complement strand
ACGCCCAGTGCTCGAGGAGAAAGGAGCGCAAGCGACGCTCTGAACGCATGACGTGCGGGATTAACACTTCATCTTCATCGGCCCGGAAGAAGACCCTGCAAGGCGGCACGATTACTTCCCGATTTCTAGACGCTGAATTGGTGATCGTAGCGGTGACTATCCGGCACAGGAAAGACGTGTACGAAGACTGAGCCGGACGATACGTCTGGTTTTTAGCGGACACCCCATGTTCCGGAAAACCTGTCCACCGATCTCGCTGAAGAAGATCCGCTACGGACTGTATTCATCTCGGATCAAGGGGCGATGGGAAGAGATGGACCACGTCGCCGAAAGCGCTGGAAAGCAGGATGCAGAGACTCGCGCCTATTGCTACCAGGTCAGTCAGCGATATGTAGAGGATAAGGACCTGTTCTTTCAGATTTGGCATGCGGTGGAGACCTTCCGGTCAAAGCATCGGCTCGGCGAGATCTCTCACCCCACACTAATCGTATCCCCGGCCAAGTTCGCCCAGGCAGCGCACCAGGCAAGACGCATGGAACGGCTCATTCCTGATGCCCGTCGGGTCATAATCCCGGAGGCCGGTCAAATGGTCATGATGGACAATCCCGAGTGATTCAAGGACGAGCTGGATCGGTTTCTTTCGGCGCAAGCCGCCGACCAGGCACCGCCCGCAAAATGCGCCCAACCGACGCTTGACACGAAAACATAACAACGTACGATTTACCAGGCGAAATACGCCTCTTTTACCGTGGAACCCTAAGAGCCTTTCAAATACACGAACCATTTACCATCTTACACGATTTGTTTAGCGCTCTCCTCTCTGCCGCCGTCGCCTGCGGCGGACCTGTATGCGGATGACGCGCTATGTTCCTGCAGGATGGTCGGTTACTGAGCTGCGCCTCACTCCCGCCTACATGGCACGGTCGTTGCTGACTTAACGACTAACGGCGCAAAGATCGCACGTTAGGAGGATTTTATGTTTAAGGTTAGAAGGTTTTCATTTCGAGTTGTCCTGCTTGCTTCACTGTCCGTCGTACTACTGCTTGCCGGCTGTGACCTTATCAGCGGGGGGGCGAGCAGCCTTGACTCCGATGGCGACGGGATCACGGACGACATCGAGGATATCGTGAGTTCGGAACAGCTTGACGCTATCGAGAATGATCTGGAGGTCACCGTCAACCGTGGTACCGAGCCTCCCTCCATAGAGGGGCAGTTCTATGTATCTCCCGTCACACTGCAGGCGACCACAGTATCCGGAGATTCGAGCACCGGTTCTCAGTTTGCCGATGTGTATCTGCGGCTCAAGAACCAAGACGGTGCAACGAACACTATAGAGATAGACCAGGTTGAGACCAATTACATTACCGATGCCGTCATTGCGACTGCCGAGGGTCGAGGTGGTTACGTCATAGGGGAAAACAGCAAGTTCTCGGTTTTCGCGCAAGGGGAGCTGACGTTTGGGTCGACTACTGCTGACGTTGTGTACGTATATTCCGGCACGATGGCTGGGTCGGGTATCCAGGACTATGAGTCGGCGATCTACATGCTCGACAACAAAGGTGACCCGGCCTTCATCGCGAACGATACCGGACGCTCTTTTAATGACGGCGATGGCTCGTCACCCACGACGAGTGCGTGGCCACAGTAAAAAAAGAAACATACACAGAAGGGGCCGCCCCGCGTTTGCAGAGCGGCCCATCTTTCATGCAGAAATACACGTTCTTTCACCGGCAGGCGGCGCTAGTTCTTGATGGAGTAGCAGGCCTTGTTGCCGAGATAGTCGGCGGTCGTTTTGAGGAAGTCCTCGATGCGCATCAGCTGGTTGTACTTGGCAAGCAATTTGGTGTTGTTGACAAACAGGTCGTCACCCACGAGCTTCCAGCCGTCCCAGTCGTTTTCGGCCATGCCTTCTCCCAGTGAGATAATCGGGTATTTCTCAACCCAGTGTGCCCAAGTGGGAGGCCATCTCCTCCGAGGAGCGCTTCCGATTGTCGCTCTTCTTAAAGACGTACTTGCCGTACTCGTAGAACTCGCTGGAGGCGGAATCGAAGGCTATGCGGTGGATATCCTTTCTTCTTGAGAATAGTTTTTGTACCGTGGCAGATCTCCGCGGTAATTGGTACGGCAGAGCGACTGGAATCGGCGCTGGAAAGCCTGACGGAGTACATGGCACGGCCTTCAATCTCGCCCCAGAAGATCCGCTGTGAGCCGTTCAATCGTAGCGATTCGCCAAGCGATATCACAAACCCGAAGGGCGCAGCTGTACGCGCCGTATCCTGGCACACCTGGTCAAAACGGGCCGGGGGCCGCCGGGATTTGATCCGACCCTGAACAACCGACGGGCTCCGACTTCGACCGGACGTGCAGGCCGGGGTAGGTGTAGTCCCACGCCGGCCCGCGAAATGGCGCTACCACGGCGATCGCATCGATTTTTGGCACGTGGCGCGCGCGAGTCGCGGAGGGAAGGACTGTTTGACAAGCAGTTATACCACGGTCATACTGGAAGTATGAAGACTGCAGTTTCACTGCCCGATCGACTGTACGAGGAAGCCGAAAAGACGGCCCAGGCAATGGGCATTCCTCGGAGTCAGCTATTCGCGAAAGCTCTGGAGGAATACATTGAACGCCATAGGCGTGAGAATATCACTGAACGACTGGACCGAGTCTATTCAGAAGCGGGCTCAGATGAGTTTGAGGATATCTCGAACGCCGGACTCGAGTCCCTGAGAAACTTGACCCGAAATGACTCGTGGTGAAATCTGGTGGGCGGACTTCGGGATTCCCTTCGGCAGTGAGCCGGGCTTCCAACGGCCCGTATTGGTTGTTCAGGATGATGATTTCAACAAGAGCAA
>CAYPTH010000221.1:0-2874 GCA_964413635.1 uncultured Spirochaetaceae bacterium | reverse complement strand
GAATAGCAACGTCTTCGAGAATGCGGCCGAGCTCGGCGGCGAAGGAGAGGCGCTGTCCTTCGTTCAAGGAGATGGCGCGGCGGTGCAGACGGATTCCGGGACCTCGCTCGCCGCTGGTGATTATCCGCGGCGTGAAATGGCCGACCCAAGACGCGCGGGTCTGGTCGTAGTTCCGCATGGCGCGACGCAGGGCGACGTGCTTCTTTCTGACCTCCAAGTTCGCGTGATAGAGCTTGTCGTAGATCCGGACTAACTCCTGGAAGAACTCTATCTCGCTCCCTTCCACCGGCGGAGCGGGAAAGAGAAAGCGGAGACGTCGTCGCTGTCCCGCGAGACGTCGCTGCAGATCGCGGTGATAGCTGGTAATGGCGTCCAAGACATTCGTCGCGACATCTCGCACGGCGGCGAAGGTCGAAATGGCCGCGGGGACCCGGGTGATCGCCTTGCTTTCGTTCAAGAGCTCAGCCATGATGCGCAGCCGACTGTTGCGAACTCGCACGGCGGCACGGAACTCCCTCCGGGCGTGCTCCAGGGAGTGAGAAGACTCCTGAAAGGCGCGGGCCCCAATGTATTCGACGTTTACAACGGGAAACTCCCGCCCCACTAGGAACTCAAAGGCGAGGGTCAGCACCTCCTCCACGTCGGCGAAGGTCATGATGCTCCGGTCGTCCGTCTCCGCGGCGGTGAGAACTCGCTCAATGAAGCCCTCGGTTCTGGCACGACCGCGCCGCTTGCCGGGGGCAAGCCCAATGAAGCGCTTTCTGATGAGCTCGGCAACGGTCACCGAGCGAGCGCGAACGCGCTCGAGTGCCCGCCCGAGGCGCTCCTGGTGCTCCTCGTGGACATCCCAGATGGCGGTCTTCAAGCCTGCGCGACGGTAGATCTCGACGGTCCGTGCCGCCGACGCGAGTATGGCGTCGCCCGTGACACCCTCCACGACCTGGCCGACGGCGGCCTCGCCGGCGTCTGGATTTTCCAGGATGTAGCGTGCGGCAATGACGCGCCGGTCGGCTGCATCGTACTCCTCCAGACTGACATTTCGCACCGCCCCAATGAGGTCGGGGATCTTGTCGACGACGTCGCGGAGGGTCTGCGCCGCCTCTTCGCGTTCCTGGCCACGAAGCGCGCTATAGCCAATGCGAATGAGAATGGCAAACACACCGGCCACGACGGTGTAGATGGCGAAATAGAGGAAGAGATTCGGTGGGGCCGCTTCACCGAAGCCGATCCGGTAGCCCGCCTGGAGCCCCAAGTAGGTCACCGGCCCGGCGGTCCACGCCAACTGCAGGACCGTCCGTCCCCAGGACTCCCGCCGAACCGCGGAGGTGAAGCGCTGGATGAAGCGCTCTCCCAAGAGCTCGTAGGCCTTGCGGCGCTCGCGCCGGAGCGAGAAGAGTCGAGGCGTTTCAGACATGCGGCATATGGGCGTTACGCCAGCACTTGGCGCATGAAACTCGTGAGCACTTCCAGGGCCATCTCATTTCGTCCACCCTCCGGCACGATCAGGTCCGCGTACGCCTTCGTCGGCTCGACAAACTGGTAGTGACCGGGCCGCACTACTTCCAAGTACTGTCGTATCACGGAATCCTGTGTACGACCACGCTCTTTCATGTCGCGCTGGAGGCGACGAATGAAGCGAATATCATCCGGAGTATCGACATAGACCTTGAGATCGATGAGATCGCGAATCCGCTGATCGAAGTAGATCATAATGCCTTCGAAGACGACCAGCTTGGCGGGGGAGACGCGTATCGTTTCCGGTGCGCGGCGGTGCTTCACGAAGTCGTACTGGGGCATGTCGATGGTCCGGCCATCCTTGAGCGCGGCAAGGTGCTCGTGGATCAGATCGTTGTCGAAGGCCGATGGATGGTCGAAGTTGAACTCAGTGATGTTCCGGTTACTGATGTGCTCTGCCGACTTGTAGTAGTTATCCTGAGGGATAAACTGAAAGTCCGGGACGATCTCCGCGATCTTGTTCACGATTGTAGTCTTGCCGGATCCAGACCCGCCGGTTATCCCAATGATTCGTGCCATGTGCCGTGCTCGGCCGCATTATAGGGACCGCGGGCTTCGTTGACAACCACGCCGGCAGCCCATAGCATCCGGTCAGCACATGCGTATTCAGCTCTACGAGATCTTCCACGGAGACTGCCCCTACCTGCCGAATCGGAGCTGGGTTACGCACACCTTTCAGCTACCCCGTTTCGACAGCGGGATGTACGAGCGGCTGATCTCCGAGGGCTGGCGCAGAAGCGGCTCCGCCTTCTACCAAAATCATTGTCCCGGCTGCAATCTCTGCATTCCCATCCGCGTCCCGGTGAAGCGCTTCAAAGCATCCAAATCGCAACGCCGGATCTTGCGAAAGAACGCTGATGTCACCATTGCGCGCAGGCCCGTTGAGGCTCTCCCCGAGGTCTTCGATCTCTACCAGCGGTACTCGCAAGAGCGCCACGACCCGGAAGAGGCGGTGAGCTTTGATGCATTCCGAAGCTTCCTCGGCACCTCGCCGATCGACACCGACATGATGCTCTACTACGCGCAGGAGCGCCTGATCGGCGTGGGCTGGATCGATGTGCTACCGAACTCCCTCTCGAGCGTTTACTACGCCTTCGAGCCCGACGAATCACACCGGAGCCTCGGCACTTTCTCCGTTCTCAAGGAAATCGAGCTCGCCGGTGAGCTCGGCAAACCCTACCACCACCTGGGCTTCTACGTCCCCGGTTGCCGGAAGATGTCCTACAAGAACCGCTTCACCCCCCACGAGCTCCTCATGGAGGGGGAATGGCGGGAGTTCGGCGCGTGAGCAAGCGGCCGCCTGACCGCTACACCTTCTCCAGCGCCTGATCCAGGTCGGCGAGGATGTCATCGATATGC
>CAYPTH010000220.1:0-2895 GCA_964413635.1 uncultured Spirochaetaceae bacterium | reverse complement strand
AAGATCCTCACGGTCTACGGCAAGGCCATTGGATTGATTGCCGCAAGCTCCTTCATTGCCGCCCTCATTGGCGCTGCCGGTGTCGTTGTCCTGGCTCCCGGACGCATTCCACCCATCTTCCAGGAGGCACCGAACGTCCAAGGCGTCAACGCCTACGACCTGGCCACGCGTGTATTTCCGGCCAACTTTTTCGAGGCGCTGGTTTCCGGTGGCTCCTTCCTGCTGCCGGTCATGGTGGCGGCCTTGGTCACGGGAATTGCCCTGAGTCGCGAACGCCAACACGGCGAGGCGCTCACCTCCGTATTGGAGGGAACGAACCGCGTCTTCTACCGAGTAAGCAGCTTCATTGTCGAGGTCCTCGGCATTGGCATGATCGCCGTCACTGCCTACCTGCTCTTCCAGGTCCGCGCGATCAATGACATCGAAATATTCGGGCAGCTCTTTCTCATTCTGGCCATCAGCGTTGTCGTGGTTGTCTTTCTCATCTACCCGCTCATCCTCTACCTCCTGGTGAATCGGGAAAACCCATACATATGGGTCTACGGCATGCTCTCGCCTGCGCTGACTGCCGTTGCCTCCGGCGATGTGTACTTCTCCACGCCCACGCTGGTACGCATGGCGCGCGAGAATCTGGGCATGTATCGCTCCGTCGGCTCGACGGTCGTTTCCCTCGCCGCGGTGTTTGGTAGGGCGGGGACGACCCTGGTCACGACCGCGAGCTTTCTGGTGATCCTGCAGTCCTATACGGCGCTGGAAATCACCTTCGGGCAGGTGGTGTGGGTCATGATGTCGACCTTCGGCATCGGCTTCTTGCTGGGGGGCTCGCCGGCTACCGGGGTCTTGGTCGGGTTGTCCATGCTGGCCGGCGCCTTCGGCCGCGGCATGGAGGAGGTCTTTCTGATCCTCTTGCCCGCGCTTCCCATTCTGACCAGCCTGGCGGTTTTCATGGACATTATGACGGCAGGGTTTGTTCTGCAGTTAGTCGGTTCTTCGGAACGTCTGCGGCGGCGTGTCGAGCTGATGGACTTCGTGTAAGCATCGTGCGACGGCGCTACTCTGCAAAAGAGATGCGCAGCGTTGCGGTGGCGAAAATCTGCATCTCGTCCCAGAAGGGGACCGCGTAGGCGTCCCAGAGGTTGTGGACGGGAATGAGCGTCCGAAGGGCCACGCCGATGTCCACGCGCTCGGTGAAGGCGTAACTCGCGGCGGTGTAGGCCTCCGGCGCAAAGAAGCGCAGGCCGGTGTAAAAGTGGCCGGCAACCGGCGCCGCCCGGCTGCCTTCAATTGCGCGTAGGGGAATCCGGAATAGCAGCGTCGGGCTGCCGCCGATGATAATCTCCCACTTCTCGCTCACCCGCCACGGATAGAGCCACGGCGTCGCCACGACGGCACTCACGATCCCCGCCACGTCGCCGGACTCAGCGCCCGTCTCGTTCGGCGTTGGGTAGGCCTTGTCTCCGGCGGGCCGGACGTATTCTTGGTAGTGGACGCTCACCAGCGGGGAGAAGAGGAGGTTCTCACGCACCCGAAAGCGGACGCCGCCGGAGGCCGTGAGGTTGATGGGGCTTACATCGCTTGCCTGGACGGTTGATCCGTCCTCAGCAGTTCGGTAGGCGTTGCCGATCCACACCTGGCCCGCATGGATCTTGATCCCTTCCAGGCTGAAGGCGTAGGCCTGGGTCGGACCAACAATTGTGGCACCAGCAACGCATATGAGAAGGCCGAATGTGATGATAGCCCAGCGCGGCAAATTCATGCTCACTTTCTCGAGTATAGCACGCCACGCCGGCGCCGGCAGGCGCGACTAGTACGCCTTGGAGAAGAGCGCCACGTACTGGGCGGGCTCGCCGGAGTAGATGCAGTTCTTGCCCCGTGCCTGTTCCTCATTCCCGAAGGGCAGTACGCGGATGGTGGCCTTGGTGTCCTCCTTGATCTTGGTTTCCACCTCGGCGGAGCCGGACCAGGGCGCCAGGACGAAGCCGCCGTCGCCGGCGAAGAACTTCTTGAACTCCTCATAGTCGGAAAGCTCAACCGTATTCGCCTCTCGGAACGCCTTGGCGCGGTCGTAGAGGCCCTGCTGGATGGCATCTAAGAGCTCGCGGATCTTCTCCGGCGCCTCGTCGATCGGGACGGGGCTCTTCTCCCCGGTGTCCCGGCGAGCGAGCATGACCTGGCCCGACTCCATGTCCTTCGGGCCGACTTCCACGCGGACGGGCACGCCGTTGAGCTCCCACTGGCTGAACTTGTAGCCGGGCGAACTGTTTTCATCGTCATCAAAGACGACTCGGAAGGTGCCCTTGAGGGCGTCGCGCAGGCGTCCTGCGTAGGCCAGGACATCGGCCTTGTTCTTGTTCTTGAAGATGGGGACGATCGCCACCTCCGTCGGGGCGAGCTTCGGCGGGACCACCAGGCCCTTGTCGTCGGAGTGCGCCATGATGAGGGCGCCGATGAGGCGCGTCGAGACGCCCCAGGAGGAGGCCCAGACGTACTCCTCCTTGCCCTCGGCGGACTGGAAGGTAACGTCGAAGGCCTTGGCAAAGTTCTGGCCCAGAAAGTGGGATGTGCCGGATTGGAGGGCGCGGCGGTCCTGCATCATGGCTTCAATGGCGTAGGTGTTCACGGCGCCGGCGAACTTCTCGCTCTCGCTCTTCACGCCGGTCCATACGGGCAGCGCCATGTACTCCTCGGCGAAGCGCTTGTAGACCTCCAGAATCCGAAGCGTTTCCTCCTGCGCCTCCTCGGCGGTGGCGTGGGCGGTGTGGCCTTCCTGCCAGAGGAACTCCGTGGTGCGCAGGAAGAGCCGGGTGCGTTTCTCCCAGCGCATGACGTTTGCCCACTGGTTTATCAGAAGCGGAAGGTCGCGGTAGGACTGTATCCACTTCTTGTACATGCTCC
>CAYPTH010000219.1:0-2901 GCA_964413635.1 uncultured Spirochaetaceae bacterium | reverse complement strand
TGAAGGAGCTTGCGGCAATCAATCCAATGGCCTTGCCGTAGACCGTGAGGATCTTTCGCTCTGCAATGAGCTCGGTGGTGCCAAGGAGCACTCCGAAGAAGAGAAGCGGAAACAAACTGTACCGCCCAATATTCACAACCAGCGCCGAAAGGCGGGAGAAGAGCCCGGCGGTATCGCCACCACTCTCGGGGAGGTACAGCGCCAGAAGCGTACCGATGACAATTCCGGCGAGGAGACGCATCCAGATTTTCATGGCGCAAACAATAGCGTGTTCAGGAAAGCGCGGTCAACGTAGCGAGAGCAGCCGGCTGCGGCCATTGTAGCGAAACCACTTGCCCACCCCGCGTTTCGAATCGCTTGATACCTGCTCCATGACGAACCGAGCGAACTCGGGGATTTCACCGTCCTGGTAGCGAAAGCCGCGCACGGTCAGGGGCGTGCCTTCGCTCGCGAGGAACAGCGACTCCCCGAGCGCCTCGAAGGCGCCGGTCACCGCCGCGTCCAAAGGCGCCTGCGTTGTCTCGGATGCCACGGACACGAGAGCGATGCTTCCGCCACCCCGCTTCTCGAAGTAGCCCACGAGCTCCTTGAGCACGAAAAGCCGGCCCTTCACGGCAGCATCGACTGCGTCTTCAATCATCTGTCCGGTGGATTCTGAGAGCGCTTGGACGTGTCGCTCGGGATTGCACACGACAACCGCGCTGTCGAAGCCCCCCGCGAGATTCGCCGCCTTCATGACCACGGTTCGCGCGCTGACCAAGGATCGGGGATTCCATTTCAGGGTACGAACGGACTCGGCGGAGCCCTGGTCCGCCGCATCCTCGCCCGTGGCCGTGACGACAACCCGAAATTGGGACTCCGACGCGGCGGCAGAGAACTCGCTCGACAGCGAGGAGGTGTGGGCAGCAATCAGGATGCGGCGCGGCATGAACGGTATAGTAGCACCGCCCATTTTGCGCGGTCAACGCGACGGCGCGGCGTGTGTGCGGTCCCCGGCCTGGCGACGGTGAGTGTCCAGCGGGGCGCGCCCGACCGGGCCGACGCTCATAAAACGCTGACAGTGGCGCTTCACCGTGCACGTACGCTTAGCATGATGACGACCAAAGACCGTAGGATCATAGGTGTCCCGATCCGCCTGGTGTTTACCGACCACGGCGTGAAGCACTTCACCAAGAACAAACAGCGCTTGAGCCGCTTCCGCCTGTCGGATACCCGCGAAGAGTACGGGGTGCGGCTCGTGGATTTTGCACCGCAGACGGTGCAGAAAATGATGCGCCTTGATTACCTCAGCAAGATCGAGCTATCGGTGGACGACATCGTGACGCACCGCCGCGGGCTCATCGACTTCACCAAGCTGGTGATTTACGGAATGCTGTACCGGCAGTTCGATACGCAGATCTTTGAGTCCCTCATTGACACAGACATGGTCCGGAAATGGAACCGCCACAATGTGAAGAATCCGATCGACTTCCAGACCAACGTGAACACCTCCTATTTGCAGCGCGTCTTGAGCCGCAACCAGGACGGCGTGGCTCGGATGAAGCGGGATATTCTGGAGCCGGTATATCGCTCGATCTCACTCAGCAGCACGCTCATCGACGAGGAGAAGCGGCTCCATCGCTTCATTGCAGAGCGCTTTCTGGACGGCCTTGCCCCGCTGTCGCAGTTTTTGCTGGTTGCGCACCAAGACAGCCCGTCTTTCCAGACGATGGCAGCGGAGATCCAGAGAAATTTGCACCGCTACGTGAAGAAGACCGCCGTTGCAGAGTACTTGGCGCTCATGATCTTGGAGCTTCTGACCAGCCTCAAGCACAGCGGCGAGTTTTCGGGGCGGGAGGATGGGGACGGCGCAGGCACGGACGAGCCCGGGACGGACGAACCGGTGAGTGTGCTATGGAAGCTGAGAAGCCATTCCCGAGCGCCGGGTGACCGTGGACGGCTCCAAATAGTAATCGCGAACCGGCAGACGCGCTACGAAGAGGTGAAAGACACCATCAACGATCGGTCCAACCAGACAGTCACGAAGAAGAGCTTGAACGACTTCTATCTGGAGGACCCCGAGGCTGCGGAGTCCAACAATCTGGGACTCTACTATCTCTCCTTCGTTCACGAAGCGTGCCGTAAGGTCGGTATTCATTTCGAGTCCTTCGTGCACGCCGTTCCGGAGGAAAACCAGACCATGATCAATCTGGTACTGCTCTTCTAACTCCGCTTCTTGCCGCCGGGCTTTTTGCCGCCGCTCGTCTTGTGGCCGGCGGCCGTGGCGTCGCCGGTGGCTTCATCGCCCGAAGAGGGCTCCTCGATCAAGGCGTCTACACGGTAGCCCGAGGCCTCCTCGAGCTCCTTCCACTGGGTGTAAACCTGATCCAAGGCCTTGCGAAGCTTGGTGCGTTCCGCGCCCTCGGCCTCGCCGAGCGCGGTGGTGTAGAGAGCGGCCAGGTAGAGCCAATCGGTCAGATCGTCGAAGCGCTCCTTGTTGTACCAGACGACGCCCTCGTGGGTGTGAATGTTGAGATAGTCCGTAACGGCGCTGTCGAACATGAGATCGCGGAGGCTCTGCGTTGGAGACTGGCCCTGGCGCTGCATTTCGCTGAACCAACGGAGGTGCAAGAGAATCAGACGCAGACGGGTGGCCCAGCTCTCGTCAAAGGAGGTGCCGAACACGGCCTCCAAGGTCGATTGGAGACGCTTGGGCAAGAGCCAGCTTCCCACCAAATAGGCGGCCTTGGTGGACCGGGTCGGTTCATCCTGCACCACGAAGCCCTCGAGGGGAAGCGTGAAGGCCAGGGATACGAGGGTCCCCACGGCGCCGGGGGATACGATTGCGGCGTCGGCGTTTTGGGCCGCGCCGCCGGGGGGTCGCGCGCCGGCGGGGGGCCGTGCGCCGGCAGAGGGTTGTGC
>CAYPTH010000218.1:0-2977 GCA_964413635.1 uncultured Spirochaetaceae bacterium | reverse complement strand
GCCGGCCCTTGGCCTACAAGCTGTCTATCAGCCCAATGTCCCCACGGGAGTACTTGCCGTCGAACTCGACGGTCTTCAGGTCACAATAGGCCGCCTCCCGCGCCGCGTCTATGTCCGCTCCAAGGCCGGTGACGGTTAGGACGCGCCCGCCGGAGGTGACGAGCCCGGCCTCAGGATCCCCGTTCCGGAGCTCCGCTCCGGCCACGAAGAGCGGACTCTCTATCCCTGCCGGAACGGCGATCTCCTTGCCCTTCTCGTAGCTTCCCGGGTAACCGGCGGAGGCTGCTACCACGGCGCAGGCGGCGCCCTCCTTCCAGAGTCGCGTCCGGGGGTAGCGCTTGAGCTCGCCGTCGGCGGCCGCCCGGAGAAGCTCCGCGAAGTCGCCGTTGAGCAGGGGCAGGAGCGCCTGCGTTTCCGGGTCGCCGAGGCGGACGTTGTACTCCAGCACCTTGGGTCCGTCGGAGGTCACCATGATGCCGATGAAGAGAAAGCCGCGGTAGGCCCACCCCTCCCGGCAAATCCCGTCCACACTCGACTGGACTATGTCGCGATCGATCCGCTCCGCCAGACCCGGGGTGACTGCGGCATTCAGCGCGGGGTGCGGCGCAACGACACCCATTCCGCCGGTGTTGGGGCCGGTGTCGCCCTCGCCAATACGCTTGTGGTCCTTTGCGGCGGGGAAGGTGAGGTAGCCGTTTCCATCGGTCAGGAGGATGATGCTCGCCTCGAAGCCGGTGAGGGCCTCTTCAATGAGGAGGGTGTCCCCCGCCGCGCCGAAGCGGCGGTCGACCATGGCGGAGTCGACAGCCGCGAGCGCTTCGGCGCGGGAGGCGGCCACCGTCACCCCTTTTCCCGCAGCCAGGCCGTCGGCCTTCACGACCACCCCGGCTGCGCCTTCGCGCCCGGTGCTGAGCTCCTCCACGGCGCGGCGCGCCTCCTCGGGGCTCTTGGCAATGACGCTGCGCGCCGTGGGGATCTCGTAGCGGCGCATGAACTCCTTGGCAAAGGCCTTGCTCCCTTCGAGCTGCGCCGCGGCCTGCTCCGGGCCGATTACGCGAACATCGGCCTTTCTCAGAACGTCGCCAAGGCCGGCAACCAGCGGTGCTTCGGGGCCAATGACCACCAGATCAACCGCGGCGGCGGTGCAGAAGCGGGCGACATCGGCGTGGTCCGCGGGATCGACGGCAATGTTTTTGCACTTCGCGGTGCGGGCCGTTCCGCCGTTACCCGGGGCGCAGAAGATTTCGGTTACGGCGGTGGATTGGGCGAGCTTCCAGGCAATGGCGTGCTCCCGGCCGCCGCCGCCGACAACGAGGACGATCACGTGGCGGGCTCCCCCGTGGTCAGGAGTGCCACCGCCTCGACGAGGGCCTCGTGCTCCAGCGGTCGCAGGCGTGCGGCCAGGGTGTCCGGCGTTTCATTGGCGTGGACATCGATCCGTTTCTGCAGAATGATCTCGCCGGCGTCCACCTCGTCGGTGACGTAGTGCACGGTGCATCCGGTCTCCGTGTGGCCGGCTGCCAGGACCGCCTCGTGGACGCGGCGGCCGTACATGCCGGGCCCGCCGAATTCCGGCAGCAGCGCGGGGTGGATGTTGATCATCTTGCCCTCGTAGGCGTCCAACAGGGGCGGTTCCACCTTGGACAGGAAGCCGGCTAGGACGATGAGGTCGAGATCGGGGCCGAGGGCGTCGAGAATCTCCGCGGAGAGATCACTCCCCAGGCTCTTGCGGTCACAGGTCGCCGTCGGAATGCCCGCGGAGACCGCACGCTGAATGGCGCGCGCCCCGGGCCGGTCACTCACAACGCCGGCAATTTCCGCGTCAAGCCGGCTACGGCTCACCGCATCGATGAGCGCCTGGAGGTTGGTGCCGGCGCCGGAAACCAGGACGCCGATCTGCGGCGTCTTGTCGGACTCCGCCGTCTTACGGTACAGCGGCGCGCCGGCGGTGCTCATGTGAGGTGTACCTCTCCCGAGCCCGCCTGAACGGTGCCGATCACGCGCGCCTGGTCGCCGGCGTCCAACGCGGCGTGGACCTCCTCCGGCGCCACCGCAACGACCATTCCAACGCCCATGTTGAAGGTCTCATACATCTCCGGCTCCTCAATGCCGAGGCCGGCAAGGTAGGCGAAGATGGGAAGCTTCGGGAGCTTGTCCTTGTCGATGACCGCGTCCAGCTCCCCGCGCCACATCCGCGGGACGTTCTCCGCGAAGCCGCCGCCGGTGATGTGGGCAATTCCGTGGGGTTTCGCGGCAAGCGTGAGGCGGCGGATGGCATCCACATAGATCCGGGTTGGCTGGAGGAGGGCGTCGGCCACGGTGGCTGCTCCGCCGGCGCCACCGACTACGGCCGGCAGCGCCGCGCCGTAGTCGGTGACCACGTGGCGCACCAGGGAGAAGCCGTTGCTATGGACGCCGGAGCTCGGCAGGCCAATGAGGATGTCCCCCTCACGGACGGCGGTGCCGTCAATGAGCTCGCTCCGCTCGGCAAGGCCGACGGCGAAGCCGGCAATGTCGTAGCGGCCGTCCAGGTAGAAGCCCGGCATCTCCGCGGTCTCGCCGCCAACCAGGGAGCACCCCGCCTGCCGGCACCCCTCGGCGACGCCGGCGACAATGCGCTCGGCAACCTCCGGTTCCAGGCGTCCGCAGGCGAGGTAGTCCAGGAAAAAGAGCGGCCTCGCGCCGTGGCAGATGAGGTCGTTCACACACATGGCCACGCAGTCAATTCCGACGGTCTCGTAGGCGCCGTGGGCAAGGGCCACCTCCAGCTTGGTACCCACCCCATCGGTGGCCGAGAGAATGACCGGCTCGGCCATCTGCGGCATGGCCACCGCCGCGGCAAAGCCGCCAATGTCGAGGATGGAGGCGGGGGCGCGGTTTGACCCGGCGCCGCCGGCGGCCGCCTCGCCCGGCGCGTGCACGCCCGCTCCAGGGTCGCCGGCAGATCGGAAGAGCGTCGTGTAGGGAAAGAGTGTAG
>CAYPTH010000217.1:0-3007 GCA_964413635.1 uncultured Spirochaetaceae bacterium | reverse complement strand
AAGCTCCAAGGAGGTCACTATGGGCCGACGCGTCGTTGTTACAGGACTGGGTACGGTGAACTCGCTGGGAAACACGGTCTCCGATTTCTGGGCCGGAATCAAATCGGGGAAGAGCGGTATCGGCCCGATCACGAAATTCGATGTGACCGATCATGATAGCAAGATTGCCGGTGAGGTGAAGAACTTCGCGGCAACCGAACGGCTGGATCCGAAGTTTGCAAAGAGGTCGGATCCCTTCAGTCACTTTGCAATGGCTTCGGCGCTGGAGGCCATGGAACAGGCGGGCTTGTACAAGGGCGACGGCTCCGTGCCGAATTACGATCCCGGCCGAGTGGGAGTGGTGATCGGAAGTGGAATCGGCGGCTTTCAATCCATGAACGACGCCTTCAAGACGCTCTTCGACCGCGGACCTCAGCGCCTCCTTCCGACGACGATTCCAAAGATCATCGGAAATATTGCCGTGGCGCACGTCGCCATGACCTTCAAGGCCATGGGACCGAGCACAGCCCCCTCCACGGCCTGCGCCGCCGGCGCGGACGGCATTGGCTATGCGAAGATGTGGATCGAGAGCGGCTACACCGACGTCATGATTGCCGGCGGTACCGAGGCGTGCATTACGCCTCTCGGCGTCGGCTCCTTCAGCCGCATCCACGCGCTCAGCACCAACTACAACGACACCCCTGAGCGGGCGAGCAGACCCTTCGACCTGAATCGTGACGGATTCGTGATTGGTGAGGGCGCCGGGATCCTTGTTCTCGAGTCGCTGGAACACGCGCGGGAGCGCGGGGCAACAATTCTTGCTGAGCTCACCGGCTTCGGCGCCACGAACGACGCCCACCACCTGACCGCGCCGCACCCCGAGGGAAGCGGCGCGGTGAACGCCATGCGCATGGCTCTGCAAAACGCCGACATCGATCCACGGGAGATTGACTACATTAACGCGCACGGCACATCGACGCCCCTCAATGACAAGACGGAGACCGCGGCAATCAAGGAGCTCTTCGGTGAACACGCCTCCAGGCTCAAGGTTTCCTCGACCAAGTCGATGACCGGGCACTGCGTCGGTGGAACCGGAGCAGTCGAGGCGGTGGCCGCCGTCATGGCGTTGGTGGAACAGCACTTCCCGAGCACTCGCAATCTCGAGAATCCCGATCCGGAGTGCGATCTGGACTACGTGCCCGAGCTCAACACTACCGGAACGATACGCGCGGTCTTGAGCAACTCCTTCGGCTTCGGCGGCCACAACTCGGCTTTGGTGTTCCAGCGCTTCGAGGAGTAGGGACGCTCGCTCAGCCGGCGGTCTTCCCGGGGCGCTCGAGAAAAAACCCTTGCCAAGGCGACGCTCCCTCCGTGACTATGGGAGCCGGAGGACGAAACCGCCATGTTTGATCCCATTCTTCGGCCCGTGAAGGAACGCGTCGTCTATCCGGTGGCGAAGGTGATCGCACCGGTGCTGTCACCCCTCGCGCTGACGAGCCTTGGCCTGGTCTTTGGCCTTGCCGCCGCGGTAAGCGCGGCCGTGGATGCCATGCTCGTGGCCCTTGTTCTCTGGCTCGTGAGTCGGCTATTCGACGGGCTCGACGGCGTCGTCGCGCGGATAAGCGACCGCCAGAGCGACCTGGGAGGCTATCTCGATTTGTTGATGGACTCCGTCGCCTACGCCGCCATCCCTGTGGCAATGGCGCTTCGCGGAAGCGCTACGGACGTTATTGCTTCCATTGCGCTTCTATCAATCTTTTACGTGAACATTGTCTCGTGGACCGTCCTCTCGAGCATTCTGGAAAAACGGCACGCCCGCTCCGAAGAAGCGCGGCTTACGACGGTCGCCATGCCGTCGGGCATCATTGAAGGCACGGAGACAATCGTCTTCTTCACCCTCTTTCTGCTGATCCCGAGCTGGTATACCGTTCTCGCCTGGATCATGGTCGCCCTCACTGCAGCTAGCGTTGTGCAGCGTGTCATCTGGGCGCGACACACCCTTGGTGACTGCGGCGCCGGCCGGTAGCGAGAGCCCTGCATGGAAGGAGACAAAGCCGTTCTCAGGCGCGAAATCAAGCGGCGTCTCGAGAAGCTCTCCGGGAACGAGATCGATGTCTACAGCCGTCGCGCTACAGCGCACCTGCTCGACTCGGAGCTCTGGTCCGCGGCGCGGGCCATCCTCGCCTTCGCTTCACTGGCCCGGGAAGTGCAGACCGCCGGCATCATCTCCGCGGCGCGAGACGCGGGCAAAGGCCTGGCCCTTCCGCGAGTCGACGGGGAGAAGCTGGTCTTCCACGAAATTGTACACGACGGGCCACGTTCCCCGCATTTGATCCGGCACGTCCTCGGTATGGAGGAGCCACCGCCCCACGCTCCGGTAGCCGACCTCTTAGGGAGCGAGCTGTGGCGCGAGCCACTGGTGCTGGTTCCCGGCCTGGCTTTCGACCGACAGGGATACCGCCTTGGCCGGGGCCGCGGCTTCTACGACCGCTTCCTCGCGGACCTGACGGCGGAAACGGTCGGTGTGTGCTTCGAGTGTCAGCTTGTCGACCGCGTCCCGGCTGAATCCTGGGACGCCCGGGTTCAATACCTGCTCACCGAGTCCGGCCTACGACGTCGCGCCGTTTCCGCGGAGGCGTAAGGTGGCCAGGCAGGATACGGTCAGCCACACCGCCACACCCCCACCGATGTTTTACTTTCACACCAGTTTTGGTATTCTAGACTCGATAGGGAGGCGAACCGTGGGAGAAATCAAAAGCGCTCTTGAACTGGCTTTGGAACGTACATCGGATGTGAAGGGCGACCGCAAGTCCATTGAGGCGCACGAGCACCGGCAGATCGGCAAGCGAATGCTGTCTCAGATAGGCGATGACCCGAACATCGATCTGAAGAAAGAGTTGAAGCAGTACTCCAAGGAGCAGATCTCCTGGATCAAGGAAGGGCTCTTCGAGGTTAGTAAAAGCACCATCTCGCTTCCCGCGTCTGAAGACGAGCTAACGAGAGTCCGGACGGTGAGAACCGCCCTCGA
>CAYPTH010000216.1:0-3046 GCA_964413635.1 uncultured Spirochaetaceae bacterium | reverse complement strand
CGCGCGCGATGGCGGGCTTCCGTTACCGCTACACGCCGGCGGTCGAACCCGCCGGCCGCATGGCCACCTCCGCGAGCACTTCCAGCACGGCGACGGTGTGGGCGTAGCCGTGGCGGACGGGCAGGACGGGGCAGGGACCGGATTCCAGGCGGCCGTTGCAGATCAGGCCGACGGGTTGGCCGTGCTCGGCGGCCTTCACGGTCAGGCTTGCGGCAATCTCGATTGCCCGCTCGACAGCGCGGTGTCGCTGGCGCTCCTGGTAGTGCTCCTGGCCCAGGTTCAGGAGCACCAGGGCCGGGACGGTTACCGTGCGCAGGTAGTCAACGGTTTTGAGCGCCCCCTGTCGGGCGCTCGCCTTCCAGCTGATGCGGCGCGTCTCATCCCCCGGGCTGTAGTCGCGCAGCGAGCGAAAGCGGCTCGTGTCCTCCTGGAGGGTCCGGGACGTGTGCACCGAACCGCCGGCAACGCCGCCGCGCCGCGCCACCCCGATTTGCAGGATCCGCGGATAGACCAGGACGCGGGCGGGAGCATCGACATCGATCTCTACTGGGAAGAGGCCTAGGGGGTCGGCGGTGCGGATCTGGATGGGGCCGAGGGGGTAGCGGCCGCGGACGTGGCCGCGGACCGGGTAGGAGAGGCGGCGACGTTCCCAGGGTTTGAGGGCAATGAGGAAGGCGCTTTCATCCGCATCGTAGAGGGTGCCGGTGCTGTCGGTGACGGCCAGCATGGGCACCGGCAGGAAGGAGCCGTTTCGCACGTCGATGTCCACGCGGCAGTCCTGGTGGCGGAAGGTGGCAATGCGCTCCTCCCGTCGCGCCACGCGCAGGTTGAGGCGAAGGACCTCGCGGTACATCCACGAGAGGACGACGACGGCGAGCCAGAAGACCGCGGCCCACTGGACGGGCCAGGAGGGAATGAAGAGGAAGGCGAGGGCGGCAAGAAATGAGAGAAAGCCGATTGGCACGGCCGGCCTCCTAGAGTGTCGTCACGGCGCGGGCGCACGTCCGGGCGCCGCGTTCCGCCCAGCCTCCTACTCCTGCTTGAACACCGGCACCCGGGTCGACTCGAGGACCTCGCCGATCACCCGGCCCGCGGTGACCCCGCGGATCTCCGCGGAGGGTGTGAGGATCAAGCGTTTGGCAAAGACGGCGGGGGCGAGGGCTTTGACATCGTCAGGGGTGACGTAGTCGCGGCCCTGCAGTGCGGCTCGCGCCTGGGCGCTGCGGTAGAGGGCCAGGCTGCCCCGGGGAGAGACGCCGGCGGTGGTGGCGCTGTGGCTGCGGGTGGCGTTGACCAGGGCCACCATGTAGTCGCGAACCGAGTCCTCGACGTGGATCTCGACGACCTGCTCCTGGTGTGCCCGGAGCTGCTCGGTATCGCCGACGGCGCCCACGTCCTCGAGGGGGTGGGAAATGCGGCGCTGGCTCTCGAGGATCTGCGCTTCCACGTCGGCCTCCGGGTAGCCGATAGCAATGCTCATGAGGAAGCGGTCCTTCTGCGCCTCGGGCAGCGGAAAGGTGCCTTCGAACTCAACCGGGTTCTCGGTGGCCATGACAAAGAAGGGATCGGGCAGGGGCCGGCGCACTCCATCGGTCGTGATCTGGCCCTCTCCCATGGCCTCCAAGAGCGCCGATTGCGTGCGTGGGGTGGCCCGGTTGAGCTCATCGACCAAGAGGAAGTTGGAGAGGATCGGCCCCTCCTTGTAGTGGAACTCCTGATCCTTCGGGCTGTAGACGGAAACGCCCAAGACATCCGCCGGCAGCAGGTCCGGGGTGCATTGGATGCGGGAGAAGCTCGCGCGAATGCTTGCGGCCAGGGAGCGCGCCAGAATGGTCTTGCCGACGCCGGGAATGTCCTCGATCAGGACGTGGCCCCGCGCCAGGAGGGCAACCAGGAGCTGCTCGATTACCTCTCGTTTTCCGTAGAATGCGCCCTCCACCGAGGCGGTGACGCGGTCGGCCCACTCCTTGATAGTCGCCACAGTCCAAATATACACTGAGCGGACTTTCCGACTAAAGGGCCCGGCAGTGCTGACATTCCTCCGCAGACAGTGGTTCATCTTGGGGCTCTTTGCCGCCCTGGCTCTCGGCTTTGCGGTCTCAGGATTCGGGCGCGCCGTGAATCCCGGCGGCGTGACTGCGGACATCGTCATTATTCTCATTTTCCTGTCGACGGGCTTCACCCTCCCGGCGGAGGCGATCCGCCGCGGCGTCACCAACTACCGCCTCCACCTCTACATCCAGGCCTTCATCTTTCTGGTCGTGCCGGCCTACGTCGTGGGAACGCTCGAGCTCCTGGGGAAGCCCTTCGGCCCCCTGGTCACGACGGGCCTCTACGCGGTCGCGGTCTTGCCGACCACCATTACGAGCTGCACGGTCTTCACGCAGGTCTCGGGCGGAAACGTCGTGGCGACCATGTTCAACGCGGCGCTGGCCAACATTCTCGGCATCATCATCTCGCCGCTCCTCCTCTCCCTCCTCCTCCGGGGAAGCGGAGCCGCCCTGCCGCCGGAGGAGCTCCTGGGCATCCTCGGCGGCTTGGGCTGGCGCATGATTCTGCCCATCCTCGTCGGGCACCTGCTCCGCCGTCTGAGGCCGATGTTTGCCCACCGCCACGGCGGGCGCTTCCGCAAGGCGCAGAGCGCGCTGATCCTGTTCATTGTCTTCTTCACCGTCTCCAACGCCGCGGCCAATCAGACCTTCCTGGACAACCTGCCTCGCATGGGCCTGCCCTTTCTCTACCTGGCCATCTCCCACTGGCTCCTTCTGGCGCTGGTCTTTTCCGGCTCGCTCGCCTTCGGCTTCCCCCGGGGAGACCGCATCTCCGCCCTCTTTGCCGCGCCCCAGAAGACCGTCGCCTTAGGCGCGCCCCTTCTGACCGTCTACTTTGCCGACCGCCCGGAGTTCCTGGCCATGGCCATTCTGCCCCTGGTCTTCCACCACATCTTCCAGCTATCCACGGCAGGCGTCCTCCGGGGCACCGTCTTTCGGAACGCTCACGCAGAGGAGGCGGCATGAGCAAGGACGATGTTCGAGCCACCGGCTCC
>CAYPTH010000215.1:0-3074 GCA_964413635.1 uncultured Spirochaetaceae bacterium | reverse complement strand
TTCAGCGATGCGCCCCGTTCGGGCTGGATCGCCGACCGCGCCGCCGAGTGGAGCGAGGCGAACCCTGAGTTCAACGTGGTCACCGAGCGAAAGGGCTCGTACCGTGAGACGCTGCAGGCCGCGGTTCTCGCCGCCCGGCAGAACGACGCGCCGCACCTCGTGCAGCTCTTCGAAGTCGGCAGCCAGCTCGCCGTGGACGCCGGCATCTTCAAGCCCGTGGGCGAAGTCGGGGGCATTCCCGCGTCCGACTACATTGAGCCGGTTCTCAACTACTACACAATCGACAGCCAGATCTACTCGATTCCCTTCAACAGCTCGTCGCCGATCCTCTACTACAACAAGGATAAGATGGCGGAGGCCGGCCTCGACCCGGAGAGCCCGCCCGAGACCTTCGAAGAGGTGATAGCGATGCTCGAGCAAGCCCAGGAAGCGGGCGTTGAGGGCGCGAAGATCGGCTTCAACCTGCACTCCTGGTTCTTCGAGCAGTGGATGGCCGAGCAGGGCGCGCCCCTCGTGAACAACGACAACGGCCGCGCCGACCGCGCCACGGAAGTGAACCTGACCAGCGACGCCGCGTACAACATCGTCAACTGGATCGATGAGTTGAACAAGCGCGACATGTACACCTACACCGGCCGTCTCGAGGACTGGAGCGGCAGCGACGCCATCTTCCAGGAGGGAGAGGCGATGTTCCACATCACCTCCACCGCGGACCTGGGAAACATTGGTTCGGCCGTTGAAGGCTCCTTCGAGCTCGGTACGGGACTGCTCCCGATTCCCGCCGACGCTACCCGCAACGGTGTCGTTATTGGCGGCGCGAGCGTATGGCTCCTGGACGGTCACCCCACACGCGAGCTCGAGGCGGCCCGCGACTTCGTTCTCTTCATGACAAACACGGAGAACATGGTCAGTTGGCACAAGCTCACCGGGTACTATCCCGTGCGAAACTCGTCGGTCGAGCAGCTCGAGGACGAGGGGTGGTTTGAGGAAGACCCGAACGCCTTCACCGCCTTCGATCAGCTGCTGAACACGGTTCCCAACAGCGCCACGGCGGGTGCGCTCATGGGAAGCTTCCTGGACACCCGTACCATCGTGGAAGAGGCGATCCAGAAGGTCCTTCAGGGTGGCGACGTCACCGCGGCAATGGAGGAGGCAAAGACACTCGCCGACGACCGCCTGCGGGAGTACAACGCCAACCTCTAGCCCAAGCCCGTGCCGACGACGTCCGGAATACGCCGTCGCTCACTACATCACTGCTCGAGACCCTCTGCCTGCGGTAGGGGGTCTCTGCATTTGGAGGCGCCGTGATCTACCGTCCGATATTCCGCCATCGAGTTCTGGGATGGAGTCTCTTCCTGCCTACCCTCGTCATTTTGCTCATGTTTCTCTACTACCCCGTGCTGCAGTCGCTCGTGCTGAGCACCTACCGCAGTAATCTGCTGCTCGGAACCAGAGCCTTCATCGGCATGGAAAACTACCGCGCCATTTTTTTCGGACCGCAGGCCCCCGCTTTCTGGCAGGCGACGGTGCAGACGATCGTGTTCGCGCTGCTCGTGACCGGTGCGGGCGTCACTTTGGGGATGCTACTGGCGACGATCGCCGCAAAACCCGTAACCGGCGGCAGGTTCTACCGGATTCTGCTGATCTGGCCCTTCGCGCTCTCTCCGGCGATTGCGGGGACGATCTTTCTGTTCATGTTCAATCCTGAGGTCGGTGTGGTGAACCAGATTCTGTCGTCGCTGTTCGGAATCAAGCCTCGGTGGCTCGACAACCCGACGCTCGCCTTCGGTGTCGCGGTTTGCGCAGCCATCTGGAAGAACCTGGGGTACAACATCGTTTTCTACCTCGCCGCGCTGCAGAACGTCCCGAGGAGCTTTGGGGAAGCGGCGGAAATCGACGGTGCCGGCGGCATCACCCGTTTCTTCCGTATTACGATTCCTCTGCTCAGCCCCACGACGTTCTTCCTGGTCTTCACCAATCTCGCCTACAGCTTTTTCAACGTCTTCGGTCTTATCGACATCCTCACCGCCGGCGGTCCGATTGGCCGGGGGATCACCGCCAACACGGGCGTTACGACCACACTGATCATGAAGATATTTCGGGACGGATTCGGTGGAAGCAGCAACCTCGGCTTGGCTGCCGCGCAGGGAGTAATCCTGATGATTGTCGCAGTCTCCATGACCGTGACCCAGTTCCGGCTCGGACGCCGTGGCGTCCACTACGAGGGGGCATAGCATGCGTGGGACGCACAAGAAAAACCCCATCTGGGTGCACCTGATTCTCTCGATCGCGGTCCTCGTGATAGCGGCTCCAATCCTCTTCGCGCTCATCAAAGCGACCCAATCGCGGGGAGACGTTCTGTCCCCCAGTCTGCTCCCGGGGAAGGAGTTCTTCAGCAACCTCGGGATCGTGTGGAACGATCAGAATCTGGGCCGGTATATGGCGAACTCGCTCTG
Organism: uncultured Spirochaetaceae bacterium; assembly: GCA_964413635.1. Lineage (GTDB taxonomy): Bacteria > Spirochaetota > Spirochaetia > DSM-27196 > PWMO01 > CAYFQV01. The sequence goes on along the minus strand of CAYPTH010000215.1, from coordinate 618 downwards.
GATCGCCTTCTCGGTTACGGTGGGAAAGACCGTTCTGTCGATTCTCGCGGCCATGGTACTGGTCTACTTCCACGTGCGCTTCAAAGCCGTCATCTTCGGCTTTATCCTCTTCACGCTGCTCATGCCGACCGAGGTCCTGATCGTCGGGCTTTTCGACATGGTATCGCTCCAACCGCCGGAGTCCTTCGGCGAGTTCCTTCGGTGGATCGTGAATCCGCGCCGCGTGCTTCTGGAGCCGGCTCCGTTCGGGCTTGGCTGGACGAACCGCTACAGCTCGATCATCGTTCCCTTCATGGCAAGCGCGACGGGGATCTTTCTCTTTCGCCAGCACTTCATGTCCATCCCGCGAGACCTCGGTGACGCCGCGCGCATTGACGGGGCCGGGCCGTGGGGCTTTCTCTTTCACGTACTGGTGCCCATGAGCGCGAACACGATCGGGGCGCTCGCGGTCATCCAGTTCGTCTATGTGTGGGATCAGTACCTCTGGCCACGGGTGATCATTCGCGACGAGTCACGGCAGGTCGTCCAGGTGGGCCTCAACCTGATCATTGGCGTAGGCGAGGGTGTCTACTGGGGACAGGTGATGGCCGGCGCTCTCGTGTCGATCCTGCCGCCGCT
>CAYPTH010000214.1:0-3122 GCA_964413635.1 uncultured Spirochaetaceae bacterium | reverse complement strand
TGGGGATCTGTCCCCCCTGCGGGCGCTACATGCCGGGGACCGGGGGCGGTGATTCCGGTCGCCCCTCTCGGAAATACTGCAGCAGGAGCTGTCGCTTTGGCGAGGACTTCCCTCGCCACATGGAGGACACCCGCCGAGCCGCACGGCGCCTTGCCCACCGGGGTGTAGTCAGAATCACGCAGAAGGGTCGTACCGTGGATCCCGCCTCTTTCCGCGGGCCGGCATTCGGACGACGCGGCGACGAGGAGTCCGGTCCGTGACCCGAATCATATGGTTTCGAAACGATCTGCGCGTGAGCGACCACCCGGCCCTCTCCCTCGCGGCGTCTGCTGCCGGTGGAGGGGCCGGCGCGGCTGTAGCGGGAGCCGATCGGTTGATCCCGGTCTTCATCTTTCCGCCGCGCCTGTTCTCCAGCACCAGCTTCGGCTTCCCGAAGCTTGGGCCGCACCGCGCGCGCTTTCTCCTGGAGACCCTCGAGGACCTGAAACGGGCGCTGCAAGCGCGCGGGTCCGACCTGCTCATCCTCCAGGGCCGAGCGGACAGGATCATCCCGGCCCTCGCGGAGTACTACGGCGCCGCAGAGATCCACTATCCGGACGAGGCGGGCACCGAAGAGGCGACGGAGGTGGCGGAGCTCGAGTCGGCGCTGCAGGGGCGCTCCGCCTGCGCGGGGCAACACCCGGAAGAACACGGCCGCCCCGCTCCGCCCCGACTCATACCCCACTACAGTCAGACCCTCTACCACCCAGAGGATCTCCCCTTCGCCGTCGACGACATGCCCCTTGTCTACACGGACTTCCGCAAGGCCGTGGAGAAGCATTCGGAACTGCGCCCGACCTTCCCGACACCGGAGCAGCTTCCGCCGCTGCCGGCGACGCGCTTGGAGATCGAAGGTCGACTCCGGGACTTAGCGGAGGTGTCCCCGGAACTCCCCGGGGTGAAGGAGCTCTCGGGCAGCCCGGCGCCGGAGCCCGATCCCCGCGCAGCTATCCGCTTCACCGGCGGCGAGTCCGCCGGCCGGGAGCGACTGAACGCCTACTTCTGGGAGCGCGATCTTCTGCGCCGCTACAAGTACACCCGAAACGGCCTTCTCGGCGCCGACTACAGCTCCAAGTTCTCTCCCTGGCTCGCCAACGGCTCACTCAGCCCCCGGATCGTCGTTGAAGAGGTCCGCCGCTACGAGGCGCAGCGAGTGAAGAACAGCTCTAGCTACTGGCTCGTCTTCGAGCTCATCTGGCGCGACTACTTCGCATATCTGCTCCGTACGTTCGGCCCCGCCATGTTCCGCTTCGAAGGCCCCATGAACAGACACTACCCCTGGAGAAACGACGACGAACGCTTTACCGCCTGGAAAGAGGGTCGCACCGGACAGGACTTTATCGATGCCAACATGCGCGAAATCGCCGCGACCGGCTACATGAGCAACCGGGGCCGGCAGAACGTCGCGAGCTACCTCGCCCGGGACATGCAGGTGAACTGGCTCATGGGAGCGGAGTACTTCGAGTCACAGCTCATCGATTACGACCCGGGGAGCAACTACGGTAACTGGACCTACACCGTCGGTGTCGGCACCGACCCACGCCGGGACCGCTACTTCAATCCTCAGACGCAGGCAGAGAAATACGATGTCGACGCGCGCTACCGACGGCACTGGCTGGACCCGGAGGATGCGTGAGGAGGCGACCGGTGAGCCTCATCCATGTCGATGACGCCGGCCTCCGCTGCCCGGCGGGAGACTTCTGGATCGATCCCTGGAAGCCTGTGACCCGTGCCGTCATCACCCACGCCCACGCCGATCACGCCCGTCCGGGTTCGGATCACTACATCTGCAGCCCCGCCACCGCCGCCTTCCTCCGGCACCGCCTGGGACCTGAGATCTCGGTTCAGACTCCCCCCTGGGGAGAGCCCCTGGAGCTCGGGGAAACCCGCGTCTCCCTGCACCCGGCCGGCCACTGCGCCGGCTCTGCCCAGATCCGAGTGGAGGCGGCGGGGGAAGTTTGGGTCGCCGCAGGTGACTTCAAGCGCAGCGCCGACCCAAGCGCCGAACCTTTCGAGCTCGTTCCCTGCGACACCTTCATTAGCGAGGCGACCTTCGCCCTTCCCGTCTACGCCTGGGAGGACAGCGCCGTCACCGCCCGGCGCATTCTGGAGTGGTGGCAGGGGGCGCCGGAACGGCCGAGCCTGCTGTTCTGCTACGCCTTCGGAAAGACCCAGCGCATCCTCGCGGAGCTTGCGGCTATTCCGGAGGCCCGAGAGCTGGCGGTGAAACAGGGCGTATACCTCCACGGGGCGGCGACCCGCCTCACGGCGATCTACCGGGAGCTCGGATACCGGCTTCTCCCGACCCGCCCCGCATCTGAAGTGAAGGACCGCAACGAGTACGGCGGCGGGCTCGTCATTGCACCGCCGTCGGCACATCGATCTCCCTGGATGAAGAGATTCCGGGACCCTCAGACCGCCTTCGCCTCGGGATGGATGCTCGTTCGGGGGGCGCGACGGCGCCGGGGCTACGAGCGCGGCTTCGTCGTCTCCGACCACGCCGACTGGAACGGCCTGGTGAAAACCATCCGGGAGACCGGTGCCCGGCAGGTCTTCGTAACCCACGGCCACAACGAGACCTTTGCAGCGTTTCTGCGCGAGGAGCTCAACATTCTCGCAGAGCCCCTGGACACGCTCTACGAGGGGGAGGCGGACAGCGAATGATCGACTTCGTCTCCCTGGTCGACGCGCTGGACGCCACAACCAGCGCCAACGAGAAGGTCGCCCTCATCCGGGACTTTCTGCTCCGGGCGGATCCGGCCGATGCAGCCTGGGCGGTCTATCTCCTCACGGACCAGCGCAAGAAGCGCACCGTCAGCTCCGGCACCCTCCGGGAGATCTTCCTGCGCCACACCAGCCTTCCGGAGTGGCTCTTCACCGAGAGCCACGCCCACGTGGGCGACACCGCGGAGACGGTCACCCTCCTGATCCGGGCCGGTTATCTGGAACCTGTCTCGTCGGAGAACACCGGCGAGCCCCCGGCACGAGACGAGCGCGCTCTGCGTAAATGGATGGAAGAGGCTATCCCCGCCCTTGCCTGCCTGGACCAGAAAGACCGCCCTGGAACGGATTTTTTCTGCTAA
>CAYPTH010000213.1:0-3166 GCA_964413635.1 uncultured Spirochaetaceae bacterium | reverse complement strand
TCCTTTGGGCCAGGAACGAGCGCTGCGAGCCCGTTCGCTGCGAGCGCATCGCGAGATAGGAACGTTGTGCCGTTCCAGGAGACCTCACCCTCGCCGAGCAGCGCCCCGGCCATGTGTGCGAGCGGCGTGAGATCCCCGCTCGCGCCCACCGTGCCCATGGCGGGTACATGAGGAACGATCCTCGCGTTCGTCATCGCGATCAGCAGGCTTATGGTCTCTGGACGGACTCCCGAGTGCCCCTGCGCAAGACTCCCCGCGCGGGCGACCATCATCGCGACGACCTGTTCGGAAGGAAGGAGCGGTCCAAAGCCTGTCGTGATCCCGTACACGATCCGTCGCTCGCGGATGAGCTGTTCTACGAATCGATTCGCCCGCCTGACCACAGACTCCGCTGCAGTACTGAGCACGACGCGCGCGAGGCGAGCGATCGTTAGCAGACTATCCGGGCCTACGGCGACGGTCTCCGCTTTCGACGAGCTCATCGCGCATTGACCGGAAGCGACCAGTCAGCAGGTTTCCCAAGCTCGTTTCGCGGAAGTGCACCACCAAGCGTGATGTTCGCGGGTCTCTCGTGGGGCGGGAGGTTCTCCGCGATCCACGATTCTACTACGAGTCGTAGGGATTCCCGGTCGGCTTGTGAATCGGTTTCTGCGCCCGGCGACGTTGAGCAAGTCGAACGAGTCGAGACCGAGACCCCGCTCGTCGAGCGGATCCTCTGGCTTCCACTGAAGCGCCTCCTGTTTAACCGACCAGACTTCTCGGCGAGAGCTGAGTTGGGAAACAAGGAGGCTACGTATCGGCGAAAAAAGGTGTACTGACTCGACTCGCTTCAGCAGTTGCACTACATCCGTTTCACGAAGATCCAGTACGAACCGTCGTCGACCATACCCTTCTTCATGTGCACCTTCACCTTGGTCGGTTGCATCTTGTAGTCAAAGACGTACTCGAACAAGGTGTTGAGGTCGCCCTTAGCCACTCCTTCGTCGAATTTGCCCTTGAATTCAGGACGATTCGTGCACGGAGCGATTTCGGTGAGAAAATTCTTCCCAATCACGTCCTCCGGGTTCCTGCCAGTAATGCTGCCTTCGGCCGCATTGTACTGCTTAATAACGCCCTTACGGTCGAGTTCGATAGCTCCAAAGGCGAGGCCATCGATCTGCCTACCGTCCATACTCGCGAGGACGTTCTCGAGGTTGGAATCCTCGAATCTCACAATATCCATCAAGTCTTCTTTCTTTGCGCAAAGATTTATGCAGGATGCCGCGCCTGGTCAAGGAGAAGGCAGAAGCGTCTCGACAAGTACGAGGGCTACGACTGGTGGTTCTGTCAAAGAAACGTGTGACGTTCACAAGGAGCCCCCTGGGGGCTCTGCGTCGGAGTAAGAAACAAGGACTCACCCAGATGTGGTGTGGAATTTCGCCAGTTCGTCTAGTACTCTTTCACGAATGAGCAGCGATTTTCCTCCATGCAAACGCTGTGAGGTGCTTCCGCAGTCGATCAGCGCCGCAGTAGACCTCTATGCCAGCGCTCCAGTCGGCACTACGCATGAAACCTTGCTCGCGACCTTCGAGGAGCTCGACCTTCCGGCTACTTTCTACGACGACGTGTTTCGTGTGCCGGTAAATGCCGATCGGTTTCCTGCGCTCACCGCCACGCTGAAGGCTCGCCTCTCGTCGAATGAACTCGAAGACACGCGGGTGCTTGTTAAGGAGCGAGGCGAAGAACCCAAAATCTCAGATTTCGTGCAGATGAAGAGCCTTGACTCCGTTCTTGCTCTCATGGAGGGTGAGAAGCTGCTGGGGATCCTCGAGAATGATCGACTCGTGACACACGTACAGCCGTTGATTCGCGCCGACCGAGAACACACGGTCTTTGCCTACGAGTGCCTGACGCGCGGAGTCGACGAAAACGGCGCGATTGTCTCGCCCGGCTACCTGTTCAGCGTTGCTCGCAAGGCCGATCTCCTGTTCTATCTGGATCGGGAGAGTAGATTGACGGCGATTCGCTCCGCAGCACCGCTGGCCGACACCGCGAAGCTCTTCGTCAACTTCAACCCTACCACCATTTACAAGCCCGAATTCTGTCTTGCCAGTACTATCGCTGTCCTCGACGAGGTTGGGCTTTCTCAAACCGATGTCGTCTTCGAGGTGGTAGAGAGCGATAAGATGACAGACATCGACCATCTGCGTGGGATCATCGATTACTATCGCGAGCGCGGTTTCGAAGTTGCACTCGACGACCTTGGCGCCGGCTATAACAGCCTCACCAGCCTTGCTGACCTGCGCCCGAATTATATGAAGCTCGACATGGACCTTTGTCGTGGTGTGAACGTCGATCCGTACCGTGAGACCATCACAAAGAATCTTATCAACCTCGCGCGCGATCTCGATATCCGGACTATTGCCGAAGGAATCGAGACCGCTGAGGAGGCAACATGGTTCGAGAACGCCGGGATCGACTTCATCCAGGGTTATTACTTCGCGCGCCCACGACCTGTTTCACAAGTACTCGAGGCACGCTGAGTAACGGTCGGGATGCTGCTGGATATTCCGCTGAATCCTGTCATCGCCCGCACTCGATCCCACGCCGGTAGATCCGGTCATACAGCGCGTGGAACGGCCGCGTCCTGCTCTTCTTGGCACACGCCCATAGCATCCGTTGGGGTTGTTGGACTTCTCAGCCATGCCTTCGCACGTACCTCCACTCGCGCGTCACCACCGCAGGGCCCCTTCCCTCCGCTCAACCATTCGGGTCTCCCCTCATGACTGGACCCTGCTTCCCGGCACTTCGGCGCTTTCACGGCGCACCATGATGGTAGCAAAGAGCGGATCATAATGCCGACGACAGCGTGCAACACCGTATGGAAACAATCACGTGGACATCGGATTGCGTCTCCAACTATTCTAAGAAATACATATGAAAAACCTCGGCCTGTCCCAGAAGCTATCCGGAGTAGCGCTTCTCCTGTTTGTAACTATCCAGGCCATTGTCGGCGTGGTCGCGCGCGGGATATTAACCGGATCACGACCTCGGCTCTTGATCTGAACCTGCGCTCGCAGGCGGAGCTGGTCGAGGAAGTCATCGCGGAGCTTCAAAAGGAAGCTCTGCAGGTCTCCACGGTGTTGTCCGAGCTCGAGCCGGTCAAAGACGCCTACCGAAATCCGGA
>CAYPTH010000212.1:0-3175 GCA_964413635.1 uncultured Spirochaetaceae bacterium | reverse complement strand
CCGTGGTGTCGCGGCCGGGGGAAGGGCCGCTGTCAGTTTACTCGCTTGAGAGGGTATTCCTCGGAAATGTAGCTCTCCGCAAAGCCTTCGATGTCGGAGATCCAGCCGAGGAACTTCTGGGCCTCGTTCTTGTTGCTGTAGGGACCAACCCGCAGGCGATAGTAGGTTTGGCCGTCAATCACCTTGGAGGTGATGCGCCCGCCGAGCTCCTGGTTCTCCAGACGTTCCTTGGCCTGCTCAACGCGGTCGCGACTGGGCGAGGAGATGACCTGGATCCAGTACTCGGTGACGCGGCGGTATTCGGGTTCGGGTGCCGGGGCAGGCTCATCCTCTTTGGGAGCGCGCTGCGGGCCCAGGCTCGTGGCCGGCTTTCGCGTTTCCGTGTCCGGCTTTGGCGCGGGCTCTTCACTAAGCTCGGGCTTGGACGTGTCTTCAGGGACCTTGGTGGTCTCGGAGACGGCGCCCTTGCCCTCATCGCCCTCGTCCTCCTCGGACTTGTCGCCGTAGACAATGATGAGATCATCGTCCTTTGACGTATCGGGCACCTGGAACTCCGGCTCTTCTTCCTGAGGAGTGCGGATGTACTCGATCGGGTCGAAGGGCTTGCGGTCACTGGCGGCGATTGAGGGATCGGCGGCCTCTTGAGCGCGGGGGTAGAGGAGCGCAAGGCCCACCCCAATGACAATGGCGGCGAAGAGGGTTACTGAAACGATGATCAATAGCGTTCTATGCTGTTCCATGGCACCAACTCGTTAGGAGATGAGGCCGAGGCTTCGAAGCTGTTTTTCAAGCGCTTCGTAGGAACCTCGATTCTCTACTCTATGAATTTCGACACGCCTGGAAGATTGTTGAGGACGAAGTCGTCTCTGCGACCAGAAACGTTTTGCCACCGATAGAAGCGCGAGGCCGTCTCGATCCCGGGCGCGACGGTAGCGCGTCAGGAGTGGCGCCGTCACCCAGAGTACCCGGTCACACTCGGCGTCCAACTCCATCTGGAATAGAATTGCCGCGTTGATGACACCGGGATCGCTACCGAGGCGACGGACGAAGTCGCGAACCCACTCCACCATGACGGGGTGAACAATTGCCTCGAGACGCGCGCGGGCCTCGTCGTCGTTGAAAACCTTCGCACCGAGGGCGCGCCGGTCGATCTCGCCGTCGACGAGGATGCCCCGCCCGAAACGTTCGACCACGGCGTCTTTGCGCTCGACAAGGGCCTGGTGGCCGAGCTTATCGACCTCGATGACGCGGTAGCCGTGCTCCTCGAGCACGCGGGAGACCGCGTTCTTGCCGGCGCAATACTTTCCGGCCACCCCAACGATCACGCGTGAAAATCTCCCCAGCTCTCCCCGACCTCGACGGAGACGCGAAGCGGCACGGAGAACTCAACGGCTGAGGTCATCTCCTCCTCCACCAGGGCGGAGACAGCATCGACCTCCTCCTCCGGGACTTCGAGGATGAGCTCGTCGTGGACCTGCAGGAGGAGGCGGCCGGCGCGCTCTTCCTCCCGCAGGCGCCGATCGATCCGAAGCATTGCCAGCTTGACGATGTCGGCGGCGGTCCCTTGGATGGGCGTATTGACGGCAATGCGCTCGGCGCCCTGCTTCACGTTTCGGTTCTTGCTGCGGATGTCGGGCAGGGGCCGCTCGCGCCCGAGGAGGGTGCGGACGTAGCCCTTCTCCTCCGCCTCGGCAACGGTCTTATCAATGAAGCTCTTGATGCCGGAGTAGGTGGCGAAGTAGGCCTCCATGAAGGCATCCGCGTCGGCCCGGGGAATTTCCAGGTCGCGGGCGAGGCGGAAGGCGGACATGCCGTACATGACACCAAAGTTGATGGTCTTGGCGATGCGCCGCTGCTCGGAGCTGACTTCCTCTGAGGGCACGCCGAAGATCATGGAACCCGTCTCCCGGTGGACGTCCTTCTGCTCTCGAAAGGCCTTCAACAGCCCCGGATCCTGAGAGAGGTGCGCCAAGACCACGAGCTCGATCTGGGCGTAGTCGGCGCTGACGAAGCGGTGGCCCTGCCCGGGGACGAAGGCGCTTCGGATCCGGCGGCCCTCTTCATCGCGGATGGGGATGTTCTGCAGGTTGGGGTCTCGGCTCGACATGCGCCCCGTCGCCGTCCCGGTCTGCCCGAAGTTCGTGTGGAGGCGCTTCGTGCGCTCATTCAAAAGCTTCGGGAGGGCGTCCACATACGTGGATTTTAGCTTGGAGAGATTCCGATGCTGAAGCACGCGGTCCGGAACGGGGTCTTCCTTGGCCAAGACCTGGAGCACCGAAACATCGGTGGAGTAGCCGGTCTTGGTCTTTCGGATGGGCTGCAGCTTGCGCTCCTCGAATAGGATCTGCTGCAGCTGCTTGGTCGAGGCAATGTTGAACTCCCGTCCCACGAGCTCGTAGATCTCACGCTCCAAGGCCGCCAGACGCTCCGTGAGCTCCTCGGAGTAGGATGCGAGGACATCCGTGCGCAGGAGGATGCCGCGAAGCTCCATCTCCGCGAGAAGCGGAACGAGGGGCATTTCTACCTCGTAGAAGAGCTTCTCGAAGCGGCGCTCGGCCAGCTTGGGTGCGAACGCGTGGTAGAGACGAAGGGTGATATCGGCGTCCTCCGCGGCGTATTCGGCCGCCCGGTCCAGCGGCACTTCGGCGAAGCTCGGCAAGGCCTCGCCTCGTTTGGCCCCCGGGAAGAGCTCCTTGTAGGAGATGGGCCGGTAGCCGAGGTACTCCTCGGCGAGCTTGTCCATGCCGTAGGAGGAAGAGGTCGTGTCGAGGAGCCACGCGGCGATCATGGTATCGAAGTGGAGGTTGGCGGGCCGGAGCCCCCAGTTCGAGAGCACCTTGTAGTCGTACTTGCCGTTCTGGGCGACCATTCGGGCTACGCTATCAGCAACGAGGGGCCGGAGCGCCTCGCGAACTTCATCCTCGGCCATGACCTCTCCGTCGGGACCATGAAGGGGGATGTAGCAGCCCTCACCCGGCTCAACGGCCAGGGAGATGCCCAGAGGCCGCGCCGAGACGGGATCCAGGCTGTCGGTCTCGGTGTCCAGGGCGTAGAGCCCGGCGGTGCGCGCGCGGTCCACCCAGTCCTGCAGCTCGGCGAGCTCTGTGACGAGAGTGTAGCTGCCGCGGTCAGATCGGAAGAGCGTCGTGTAGGGAAAGAGTGTAGATCTCGGTGG
>CAYPTH010000211.1:0-3184 GCA_964413635.1 uncultured Spirochaetaceae bacterium | reverse complement strand
TCAAGCTCGTCGACGTCGGTGCCGCGCCGAGCGGCCAAGAAGGCCTTGAGACGATTGTGCACGTCCGGCGAGAGGGGATACTTCAGCGAAACAACGAGCGCCGCCACAAGGAAGAGCAGGGGTGCGATCCCGAATATGAAGCGCAAGATGAGAATGAAGCCCTCAGTCTGGGGCATGGGAACGTTCTGAGGAACACCCTCAATGATCTTCTCAACGGGCTGAGCGTAGCCCGCAATTGCAAGGGCCTGGGAAAGGCCAAAAACGCCGATTGCCGAGGCGAGCTTCCTCGCGAAGGTCAGAAGCCCGGAGTAGATTCCCTCCCGACGGCGGCCCGTCAAGAGCTCGTCCACATCCGGCATGTCGGGAAACATGGAGTACAACATGACGACAATGCCGCCGGTCGCAACACCGACTACCGCGGCGAAAACGTAGATCCAGAAGCTCGCCTGCCCCGGTCCGAGGAGGAAGCTCACCGGCATGGTGACCAGCCAGAGCGAGACGGCCACCACGTATGCGGCGCGCTTTCCCGTTTGCCGACTGAACCAGGTATATGCCGGTATGGAAGCGAGCTGCGCAACGAGAAGCGTGCCGAGAACGTACTGCGTTTCGCCTCCCCGGTTGAGGTAGTGGGTCATGAAGTAGATGACCACGGAGTTGAGGATGTCGATGGCCACGAATGCCAGGACGTACATGAGCAGCACTTTCACGAAGGGCGAGTTTCGAAAGGGTTCTACGAGCATCGTCTTGAATGAGAAGGGGGCGACGGAGCGCTGAAACTCCTCACGCTCCTTGGTGGCAAAGAAGACCGCCAGAAAGGGGAGCGCAAAGAAGATGCCGAAGAAGATGGCCATTGCGACGAAGCCTTCGCGCTGCGTCGGAAAACGAGAGACGATCTCCAGAGGAAGGACGGCGCAGACCACCGACGAGATCGATGAGAATACGATGCGAAAGGCCGAGAGCGACGTCCGCTCGTTGTAGTCGAGGGTAAGCTCCGAGGCTAAAGCGTTATACGGGATCATCACCATGGTGATGATGGTGGAGAAGAAGAGGTAGCTGACAACCGCAATGAGAAAACGTCCGACCTCGGTGTCCAGCCCGCTCGGATACCACAGCAGCACGAAGGAGGCGAAAACGAGCAGGATGCCCGCAAGCATGTAGGGCCGCCGGCGTCCCCAGCGGGTGCGCGTTCGGTCTGAGAGGACACCCATGAGGGGATCGCTGATCGCGTCCCAAGCGCGTCCAATCAGAACGACGAAGCCCGCCAATGCGGGGTTGATGCGCACGACGTCGGTCAAGAAAAAGAGGTAGTAGGAGCCGACGACAATAAAGGCGCCGCCGCCGTAGAAGTCTCCAATGCCGAATCCCGCCTTCCGCCAGAAGCCGAGTTTTGGCTCGCGGTGCTCAAGCGTGCTCATGAATAACCTCCTCGGTGCAACCGCTCTCGGCGGCCCGGTACAGGGAATCAACGACGCTGAGCGTCGCAAGTGCGTCGCGCGGCGTACAGAGGTAGGGCGGTCCTCCCTCGATCCACCGGCGAAATCCTTCGAGACTGCGAACAATCGGATGAAGCCCCGGCGCCGCGGGGGAAAGCCGCGGGAGTCGGCACCCCGTGGTCCGTACGCCCCGCCCCGCCGTGTACAGCGCGCTTCCCCGGGAACCGTAGAGCTCTATCGCGAGGGGCTGCTCCGACGAGATCGCCATGGTGCTTGCAATCTGAAGAAGGGCGCCCCCCTCCAACTCGACGTTGCCGACGGCAAGGTCTTCCACATCCCCCGCCACGGGACGCGTCCGGCGGGTAACTGCGTGGGCTCGCACGGCGCGGACGCCGGCAATCCACAGCGCCGCATCCACGGCGTGGCTGCCCTGGGTAATCAGGGTTCCGCCACCGGCGCGCCGCGTTTCCGCGTGCCACGATGACTGCGTGAAGTAGGCATTACCGCGGTGCCAGGGAACGACCGCCCGGATGAGGCGGAGCTCCCCGAGCGCGCCGTCGCGTACCGCTGCCCGCAACCGGCCGACGTGCGGGTCGTAGCGATACTGGTAGTTAATGCCAATGCCCGCTCCCTCGCGCTCGGCCAGCTTCGCGATCTCCCGTCCGGAGTCAAGGGTGTGGGCAAGCGGCTTCTCGCAGAGCACCGGCAGACCCGCGGCGACGAGATCCCGCACCATGGGCTCGTGAAGATCGTGGGGCACGCCGAGATGCACCGCATCCACTCGAACATCCTCCCGCGCCGCCGCGAGGGCTGCGGTCAAGGAGGTGTAGGCGCCGGGACGGCGGGAGGATCCGCCGGGGTAATACGTCGAGTCGGCGGCCAGGCGCGCGAAGGTGCGCGTGCGCCGCAACCAGCCCAGAGGCCCCATGCCAAGGAGCCACTGCGCCTTGCGGATGTCGGGGTCAACCGTCGCAACAAGCTTGAGCCTGGGGTTGAGGCGGCACCCGAGAGCCACGTCGCCTCCCACATCACCACAGCCAACGACGAGGAGGCGCATCACCGGTTTCCCGTCCCGGTGCCTCTCCCGGCAACCCACTCCAGCTCGGCCGTTAGCAGCTGCTGCACAAAGGAGTCGGCAAGCGTCCGGGCGTAGTGGCCAAGGGTCACAACGGCGACGCGGCCCGCGCCGAGCCGGCGTTCCCAGCAGATCGCTTGCTCCTCGGCCGCGCCGTGTCGCGACCCGACGCAGCGCACGGCGGCGTCTTCAGCCAGGTCGACCCGGTAGAGCTCGTCGGTCACACGGCCGGCCGGTTCCGGGGCGGGTGGCCCCGAGGGGGCGGAGTCCGCGCGGCCGGCGCTGCGGCCCCGTCCGCCGGCCCGCGAAGCGCCGCCGGCTAGGGGATAGAGATCGATCGGCCCCGGTTTCGCATGACCGGCAAAGGGGCTCCCGAGAAGGGCCGCGTAGCGTGGATGTGACTTGAAGGAGGCGAGGGCGCCGTGGATGGCCAAAAGCCCCCCGCCGGCGTGCACGTAGCGCTCGAGGGCCTCGACCGCTCCGGCCGGCGGTGCCGCCTGGTGAAAGAGGAGAACCACTGCGGCCGGGGGCTCTTCCCCCTTGCCGCTTTGTTTCACGCCTCGTGCAGCGGCACCCCGTGCGTGGGCGCCTCGTGAAGCCGCATCCAATGTACGGGCACCGCCGAGCGCCGTCAGCCGCCGGAGACTGCCCGTTGTCTCGAGGGTGCCGGCCATGC
>CAYPTH010000210.1:0-3219 GCA_964413635.1 uncultured Spirochaetaceae bacterium | reverse complement strand
TGGCTCAGCCACTGGCTCAGCCACTGGCTCAGCGCATGCGCAACGCGATATCATCAGCCGCATGAAGTACGAGCTGCAAACCATCCCGATCTGGAACGCATACGCGGGCGACCACGACTGCCCGCTCTGCCACCTTGAGACGAAGCTCGAGAATGACTACCAGCGCTTCTTTCTGGGCAACTCCGTCATGGCGCCGGATATCCGCATTGAGATCAACGCAAAAGGGTTCTGCCGCCACCACTACCGTGTGCTCTATGCCGGAGAGAACAAGCTCGGTCTTGCCCTGCTGGCGCAAACACGCTTGGAGGAGCGGCGACGGACATTCACCCGGGTCATGCGAGAGGCAGAGGGGATGCAGCGCCGCGGATGGGCCCCGTTCCGTGCGGTCAGACACACGCTCCGGCGCGCTCTCGACGCAGTCGGCATCCGCCGACGAAGCGCAGTGCCGGACTCCGGAGACCACGGGACGGCCGCCGCGTCGCACCAGCCGCCTGCGCCCTCGGGGAGGCGCAAGCCGTCACCGGGTCCGGACCCGCTGGAACACGCAGCTCAGCGGATCGAGGCCGACAGCAACACCTGTGTGATTTGCGAACGGATCGAGCGTTCCTTGGCGAATTACGCCTTCTCCATTGTCTCGCTGTACGAGCGCAATCCGGAGTTCGAAAAGACCTTTCGAGATGCACAAGGCTTCTGCTTCTCTCACCTTCCCCTCATGCTGCGCATGGCGGAGATGGTCCTGCCGGACAAGAGCTTGCGTCAGTGGACGGAGGACCTCATGGCCAGTCAAGAGCGGGCCATGCACGACCTGGCGGTCAGCTTGGAGGAGCTCACCGAACGCTACGACTATCGCAGCACCGAGGGCGTTACGCCGGAGTTGCGTCAGGTCCTGCCTCGCGCGCTCACGACCCTCGGAGGCCCGCTATAGACCGGCTCAGCGCCGGCAATGCACCGCCTTGGGCGCATTGGGGATCCGCGGGCTGGGCCGCAAGTGCCGGGCCTGTTCGACGGCGGCGTGGCCCCCGGCTCCATGACCGAAGAGATTTCCGCCTCCTCGACGTTGGAGTGATTCGAGCTCGGCAAGCGCGTCGCTAGAAGCGGCATACTGTCTTGACGAATATATTGACCAGTCGTTATAATTCAGGACCATGAACAAGACCGATGGATCGGCAACTCTCGAGACGTACACACCGGGACCCAGGGAGCGCTTCCTCGAGGCGACGGCACGGCTCCTCGAACGGCAGGGCTACCAGTCCACTGGGCTGAACCAGGTAGTTCGGGAAAGTGGCGCCCCAAAGGGATCGCTCTACTACTACTTTCCCGGCGGAAAGGAGGAGCTCGTGGCCGAGGCCGTTCGCCGCGCCGCCGCCCCGGTGACGGAGCGAATCCGCGCGGCAATGGGAGCTGCAGCCGATCGGACGCCCAGCCGGCCGGCTCTTGCGGCGGCTCTCCGACAGTTCCTGGATCAGATTGCCCACCACATGGAAGTCTCGGACTTTCAGGCGGGTGGCCCAATTAGCACGGCGGCCCTGGAGGCGGCGACCACCAGTGACCGCGTCCGAGAAGCGTGCGGCTCCGCGTATGACGAGTGGGTGACCGCGTTTCAGGCGGGCTTGGAAGAAGCCGGCTACGGCCCGGCACGCGCCGTGCGGCTGGCCACGCTCGTTGTGTCCGCGATCGAGGGAGCCGTCGTGTTGGCCCGCGTCCGGCGATCAACCAAGCCAATGAGGAGTATTGCCGAGGAAATCGGCGTGTTACTCGAAACAAGGAGCACAACAGAGTGAACAGTAAAATTCTCGTAACCGGCGCGACAGGCAATGTCGGAAAGGAAGTCATTCGCTACCTCGCCGACTACGGTGCAGCGGCGAGTACAGTCGCCGCCGTCACGGACCCCGACAGGGCAATGGACCTCCCCCATGGCGTCGCGAGCCGCGTCTTTCGCTTCGGCGACAGCACAACCTTTCCCGAGGCCTTCGACGGCATCGACAGGCTCTTCCTCATCCGGCCGCCGCAAATCGCGGATGTTGAGCAGTACCTCTTTCCGGTCGTCGACTACGCCCGTTCGGTCGGCGTCAAGCACATCGTCTTCCTCTCGCTTCTCGGGGTGGAAAACAACAAGGTTGTCCCGCACTACAAGGTGGAGCAGTACCTTCGCTCCTCCGGGGTCCCCTACACCTTCCTCCGCCCCGGTTTCTACATGCAGAACTTGAGCACGACGCATCGACAGGAGATTCTCGAGGACGATGAGATTGCCGTCCCCGTCGGCAAGGCGAGTACCAGCTTCATTGACGTTCGTGACATTGGCGAGGTGGCGGCCCGCGTACTCACCGAGGAGGGTCACGAGAACACCGCGTACAGCTTGACCGGACCGGAAGCGCTCACCTACGGTGAGGTGGCCGAGATCCTCTCCGACGTTTTGGGGCGGCAGATCCGCTACACCCGCCCCTCGCCGCTGCGCTTCTACATTCGCAGCCGCCGCCGAGGTACGCCACGGAAGTTCGCCCTAATCATGGTCGCCCTCTACACCGCGACTCGCTTCGGATCGGGGGAACGCATAACCGACGACGTGCAACGCCTCCTGGGCCGCCCTCCGATCTCCATGCGTCGCTTTGCAGAAGACTACGCCCAAGTGTGGAAGCGCTAAATGCGCGATAGGATGAACACACGGAGGCTCACTATGCGCAGAACACTTTCACTCACCGGACTTGTAGCTATTGCTCTTGTCGGCTTTGTTGGGTGCGGTATTCCATTTACCGTCGACATTCCTCTAGATGACCCGATTCAGGTCACCTTGACAAACTCGGCGGGACAAACGTTGGAGAAGTCGGTTCCGGTTCCTGATGAGGCGCGTCGGGAGGGCGTGACGTACGAGGACGTCCTGATCAACTTCACAATCACACCGAGCGTCGCCTTGAGCACAACGGTAACAATCTACATCTCCTCCGACACGGAGGCTGATAACCAGCGCGCCACGGGAGATGAAACGATTGTCGAGGTCGACCTCGATTCCTCCATAAATGAGGTCTTCGGCAGCGAAGCCTCCGAGACGCTGAAAACCGTCCTCAACGGAACCCAGGAGTCCTTCGTCCTCGGTGCAAGCGTCTCGTCCCTGGATCCCGGAGTCGAGATCGATGTCGAGCTCAGTGCAAGCGTAAGCGGTAGCTACTCGCTCCTCGGCTCGGCACAGTAAAGCGCCCAAGTGCGGAAGCCGGCGCGCCGAGG
>CAYPTH010000209.1:0-3224 GCA_964413635.1 uncultured Spirochaetaceae bacterium | reverse complement strand
CCCGGCGACAGCCGGGACCGCAGGTGCCCGTCTTTCTCCAGGTCGCGCAGCATCCTGTAGACAACCGCCACATCCGGAACCATCTCCGGCGGGAGCTCGGCCTTGATGACCTTGTAGAGGCCGTAGCCGTGTCGGGGACCTTCATGCACACGAAGCAGGAGCAGCGCCTGCAGGAGGCCGTGGACTCTGAGGTCACCGCCGCTGTGGCACGCGCCGGGCTCTGCGTTAGAGATCGCTTCGCTCATGGCATCCTCTTTATATGTGATACAATATTAGTACTGATAATATGTCAATACTGTCACCGTGATCCGCCCATCTCCAGCACTCCGTTGCACCAGCCGGGCCCGCGTGGTAGCGTGACCCGGCGGTGAGCACGCCAAACTCTACGGGCGCATCCTACTACCAGGGCGTCCGGCAACGCCTCTCCCGGCACAAGCCCAAACTCCTCGGCTTCTTCGACGCAGCCGTGGCGGCGGCCGCCTCGACACGGGCGGCCTCACGCGCGGCGGCCGGTGGCGACGCGGCTCGCCTCTTGGACGGCGAGATCGACGCCCTGGCAACGCTGGCGCTCGTGTCGGAGACCGTATACATCGATCCAGGGACGCTCATTCCCGTTGTAATGCACCGGGGCGAGCTGTCGGCATTTGCGGAGATCCTCCAGGAGGCGGCGCGGACGGGCTTCCGTTTTGCCGGGCTTTTCACCGGGCGCTACCCTGGGTTGCCGTTTCGCGTGACACGAGTCACGACGGAGATGGTGGAGTTCCTCAGGGCGCTTCAGGAGCATACGCAGCGGCGTGCCGGCCACCAGCAGCGCTTTTCGGGCCTGCCCGGGCGACGGCGGCGGGGGGAGAAGGGGATCGACGGGCGCGGCACCACGGGGATTCGGCTCTTTACCGTGTGCCTGGAGGCGAAGGGGGAGCACGAGGCGCGCTTCCTCCTGCGCAGTCTCACCGTGATTGTGCAGTACGTGCCGAGCGTGGCCGCGGAGTTCCTGGAGCTCGTGCGGCAGGCCTACGCCGCCGGCAAGGGGCGGTGGGACCTCATTTCGCAGTGGATGAGCAGAGGCATCGATCTGATCTCTTCCAGCCGGACCGAGGAAGGCATTGCGCACCTCAAGCTCGAAAGCGATGAGAGCCGCCGCATGCTCGGCCTCTCCTACGTGGTACTCCCGGATGTGCGGAACGTCCTCATGATTTACGGGGCGAGCATTGCCGGGCGGAGCCTGGCCGTGCAGGACTGGTCGACCTCGACCTTCGGCATTGAAACGCCCTTCACCGACGGGCGCGCCCTCTTCCTGCCGCCGCGGGTCCACTACTTCGCCGAACGCCGGGACAACGAGACGGTCTACGCCTACACCGCGGCGCTGCAAGCGCAGGCCGTCGCCGGCGACACATTCCGCTTCCACATTGATGAGATCCCCTTCCTCGACGCTGTACGCGAGCGCTACGCCACGGTGCTGCCGGACATCATGGAGAGCGTCCGCCGTTACTACGGCCGCAGCGGCCTCGGCAATCCGCCGCAGTCCATCCGGGAGCGCACCACCGGCGAGGTGGAGCTCCTCTACCCCGGTGAGCGGGAGCTGCAGGTCCTCACCACCTACCACGAGGACTTCTTCTACATGTTCCCGACGCCGGACCTCTTCCGGCAGCTCTTCAGCTTTTTCGAGATGTGCCGCCTCGAGTGGAAGCTCGGCCGCCGCTACCCCGGCCTCCGGGAGGACGGCGCCATCCTCCGCCGCCGGCTCTGGACCGGACGCCGCGGCGTCACTACCACGCCGGAAAGCCCGACCCGCGAGCTCGAAGTCGTGATCGAGGCACTGCTGCAGTGGAGCCTCATGGGCAGGGTCAAGTGGATGGATCCTGCAGAGGACGATGCTAACAGGTTCGCCGGCGCGGCGGGGTCTGCCGCCTCTTCTTCGGCGGACGACCGCCTGGCCGAGCGCGTGGCCGCCGTCACGGGCGAGCTCGACACGGTACGCCGCGACGGCGCCACGGTGACCGAGAGCATGCTCGCCGCCTTCCGGGTCTACAACGTCCTCTACGAGGCCTACCCCATCATCCCCTACTGCGCGGCCAACGACATTCGCACCCTCTTTGCCGGGACCGGCCGAGGCGAGGTCTTCCCGGAGCTCACCTTCGACGTCTCCCCGGAGCTCTTTGCCGACCGGGAGCAGCACGTGATCATGCGGGAGCACGACGCGGAGGAGGAGGTCACCATTGACTTAGCCTCCGCCGGCGAGATCGAGCGGAAGAACCGGCGCATCAAGCAGGCGCGTATCGAGGGTAGCCTCTCCGTCCACAGCTACCCCGAGTTCGACGTCGACCGCGGCACCTACCGCCGGCGCCACTGCCGCGTCTACGAGAGCTACGGCGAGCGCGGCGACCCCGCCTTCTATACGGAGCTCCTGCGGCGCAACCAGCGTCTCCACAAGCGCATTCGCAAGCGCTTCCTGCTCATGGAGCAGGAGGAGGTCTCAATATCGAGAAAATGGATCGATGGAGACGATATCCACCTCGAGGATGCCGTCGACTTTGCCACCAGCCTGCTCAGGGGTGACGGCAGCGACGACAAGCTCTACCAGCGGAAGATCCTCAACGTGCGCGACATTGCCTGCGCCGTCCTGGTGGACGCGAGCTCATCAACGGAGGAGCTCGTCGCAGGAAGGCGCATCATCGACATAGAAAAGGATGCAATCGCGCTCCTAGGAAGCGCCCTCTCCATGATCGGCGACGCCTTCGCCGTGTACAGCTTCTTCAGCATGGGCCGCTCCAACATCTTCTTCTCCACGCCCAAGCGCTTTGCCGATCCCTGGAACAGCGAGGCGATTGCCCGGGTGGGCGGCATTCAGGCCAACGCCGGCAACCGCGACGGCGCCGCCATCCGCCACGCCACCGCCCGCCTCGCCGAGCGGCCGGAGAAGACGAAGCTCCTCATTCTCCTTTCCGACGGCATCCCCGCGGATGCGGGCTACGGCGGCGCTACCGGTGCGGAGACCTCCCGCTACGCCATTGAGGACACCCGTCGCGCCATCCTGGAAGCGCGGCAGCGCAGCGTCCGCCCCTTCTGCATTACCATCGACCGTTTTGCCAAGAGCTACATTTCCTATCTCTACGGCGACCGCAACCACGCGCGGATTCAGAGCATTGCGCAGCTGCCGGAGAAGCTGTCCAAGGTCTACATGCGGGTTACGGCATAGGAACGGGGGCGGGGGGCGGGGGCCCTGC
>CAYPTH010000208.1:0-3244 GCA_964413635.1 uncultured Spirochaetaceae bacterium | reverse complement strand
GGCAGGCGCGAGTCAGGTTTATCCCCGGGCTCGCGTCGGCTCGGCCCCGGGGAAAGGGGTGTTGGAACCCCGTGCCGTGTTGTAGTACCTTTTCCGTTCCAACCTGACACCGGGAGAAGGAGGAGGAATGGCTCTCTCCAAGAGCTTTGATCACAAGGAGTTCGAGGACCGCATCTACGAGATGTGGATGAACAAGGGGTATTTTGCGCCGCCCGACCCCTCCGAGGTCGGGCCTGAGGATCCTCGCTTCGTCATCGTCATTCCTCCTCCCAACGTTACCGGGGTCCTGCATATGGGCCACGGTCTGAATAACAGCCTGCAGGACGTACTGACCCGCTATCACCGAATGCGCGGCGCGGCAACACTGTGGGTGCCCGGCACCGACCATGCCGGCATTGCTACCCAAAACGTGGTGGAGAAGAAGCTTCGATCGCAGGGCATAGACCGATACGAGCTCGGACGGGAGAGGTTCGTCGAAGAGACCTGGAAGGTGAAACACGAGCACCACGGCGTCATTACGCGGCAGCTCCAGAAGATTGGCGCATCCGTCGACTGGTCGCGGGAGCGCTTCACCCTCGACGACGGGCTTTCCCGAGCGGTTCGCGAAGTCTTTGTACAACTCTACGAGCGCAAGCTCATATATCGTGGCCACTATTTGGTGAATTGGTGTCCCTCCTGCGGAACGGCACTCTCCGACGACGAGGTTGAGTACCACGAGGTGCACGGCAAGATGTACCACTACTTCTATCCTCTATCCGACGGGAGTGGCCGGGTGGAGCTTGCAACGACGCGACCGGAGACCATGCTCGGGGATACTGCCGTGGCCGTGCATCCCGAAGACGAGCGCTACACGCATCTGGTGGGAAAGGAGGTCGAGCTTCCCCTCACGGATCGGCGAATCCCCATTGTCGCGGATGAGTACGTCGACCGAGAGTTCGGCACCGGAGCGGTGAAAGTGACGCCGGCGCACGATCCCAACGACTGGGAGATCGGGCGTCGCCACGATCTCGAGGCTATCAACCTCATCAATCCCGACGGCACGACGAACGAGAACGTGCCGGAGCGCTACCAGGGTGTGCCGATGAAAGAGGCACGCAAGCGCGTCGTGGCGGATCTCAAGGAGCAGGGCTACTTCCTCCGGGAGGAGGGGCACACCCATCAGGTGGGCCACTGCTACCGCTGTGATACGGTCATTGAGCCCTACCTCTCCGACCAGTGGTTCGTCCGCATGCGTCCGCTGGCCGAGAAGGCGCTTGCCGCCTGGGAGCGCGGTGAGGTGCGGTTCTTCCCGAAGCGCTGGGAGAACACCTACACAAGTTGGCTCCGGGGTATCCGGGACTGGTGCATCTCCCGCCAGCTCTGGTGGGGTCACCGAATTCCCGTCTGGTACGACGAGGAAACCGGAGAAGAGATCGTCTCCCGGGAGGACCCAAGCGAGAAGCCGGAGTACGCCGGTCGCAAGCTCCGGCAGGACGAGGATGTCCTCGATACCTGGTTCTCGAGTTGGCTCTGGCCCTTCTCGACACTGGGCTGGCCGGAGAAGACCGAAGACCTGGCGACCTTCTTTCCCACGACTACGCTGGTGACGGCCTACGACATCATCTTCTTCTGGGTTGCCCGGATGATCATGGCCGGCCTGGAGTTCATGGGCGAGGTACCCTTTCGGGACATCTACATTACCGGCCTGATTCGCGACAAGCAGGGCCGGAAGATGTCGAAGTCGAAGGGCAACGGCATCGATCCCCTCGACGTGGTGGATGAGTTCGGCGCGGACGCCCACAAGTTCACCCTGGCCTTTCTGGCGAGCTCCGGGCAGGACATTCTCCTTGAGAAGGATGACTTCCACTTCGGCTCCAAGTTCGCGAACAAGATCTGGAACGCTTCGCGCTACATCTTCATGAACCTGGAAGGGCGGCAGATCCTGCCCCGTGCGGAAGTCGAGCAGAACGACATAGATCGGTGGATCTATCATCGTCTCAATCAGGCGACCAGGACGGTGCACGAGGCGGTGGCGAACTATCGCTTTAGCGACGCGGCGCGCGCCCTCTACGAGTACTTCTGGAACGACTTTTGCGACTGGTACATTGAGGCGTCAAAGCTCTCCCTCTACAGCGATGAGGAGGGCGAGAAGGACCGCGGCATTTCCAGCCTGATCTACGTTCTCGAGGAGAGTCTGCGCCTGCTGCACCCCTTCATGTCCTTCATTACCGAAGAGCTCTACCAGAAGCTCCCGGATTTCCCGGGAGAAAAGCGGCCCGAGGCGGTCATCGTGGCGCCGTATCCGGAAGAGATTGCCGAACGCGACGACGGCCGGATGGAGCGACGCTTTCAGGCCTTGCAGGAGTTAGTGCGCAAGGTGCGGACCTTGCGAAGTGAGTTCACCATTCCTCCAAGCAAGAAGATCCGCTTTGACGTGAGGGTCGAGCAGGACTTCGAGGCTGGAGACTATCTGGCATCGCGAGTGGACCTGATCGAGTTGCTGACCAGCGCTGAAGGAGTGACCTTCAACGGCGTGGACACCTCCGGCTCGATCGCGGTTGTCGGCGTTGGATTCGAAGCGTACGTTTTCGTCCGTGATGTGATTGATGTTGCGGCGGAAATTGCTCGCCTCAAGAAGAGCCGTGAGAAGGCCGAGAAGCAACTATCGCTAGCGGCGAAAAAGTTGGCGAACGATGGTTTCCTGTCCAATGCGAGCCAGGAGATCATCGACAAGGAGCGGGAGAAGCATGACGAGCTCTCCCGGCAGGTGGAGCGCATGAACGCCTATCTCGTCGAGCTCCAGCGATAGCAGTCGGCCGGACCGAAGGGGGCCTGCAGATGAGTCGGATCAGTATCAAGATCTTGGTAACCGTCTCCATCGCCGTACTGGCGGTTGAGGCAATCATTCTGGGCTTCACCTCGACGGGTGAGCGGCAGGCCCTCATTGATCACTACACCTTCGAAGCTTCCATCATTGTCCGGACAATTGAGGGCGATCGTCTGGATGAGCGGGCGTACCGGCAAGGCCTTGTCGAGCGACTCTCCGACATGAAGGTTCAGGCCGTCAATCCGGCGCCCGGCGCTGGGGACGACCCGGAGTACAGCGTTGAGAACGGGACGCTCACCTACCGTGCCCGTGGTGCCGAAATTGTTGTCGATGTTTCCGCCATCCCTGCGAAGGTGCGCACCTTCGTCTGGAACACCGTGGGATTGGTGGCAATCATTGTCATTGGCACGGTAGTCGTTGCCTTCTTCTTTCTCCGCA
>CAYPTH010000207.1:0-3282 GCA_964413635.1 uncultured Spirochaetaceae bacterium | reverse complement strand
CCGTAGCGGCGTATCAGTTGCGTTCCCTTGGGCGGAATGTGCTGAGTGAGCTCGGTGAGGAAGTCCAGCGCGTCGAACCCTGGTCGGAGCCTTCAGCTCCTGCCCGGGCAAGCGACCTGCATGTGGATGTTTTCTATCCGAAGGTCGTACGCGTCACTCATTTCGTTGCTCCGTTGGGGCTTCGTTCACGAATAGCGGGTTGCCGTGAATGAATTTCCCGTCCACGTAAACCATCAGGTCGTAAGTGCCGGCTTTATGGAAAGCCATCCCTTGGATGGGGAAGACCACCTCGATCTTCCCGCGGGGCTCAGTGATGTTCAGCTCTCCTGGTATGGACAACATCACCTGGTTTTTCTCTGAAACAAGGTCAATGGCGATGTCGCGCTCTCCCTGCGGGATGTTGCGCAGCATAACAAAGATGAAGAATGGTGGTG
Organism: uncultured Spirochaetaceae bacterium; assembly: GCA_964413635.1. Taxonomy (GTDB): domain Bacteria; phylum Spirochaetota; class Spirochaetia; order DSM-27196; family PWMO01; genus CAYFQV01. The sequence continues at coordinate 2,848 of CAYPTH010000207.1, read as the reverse complement.
CGGTAGCGGGGAATCCCGGGAAGTTGAAGCGGTCGAATACGCCAATCACGCCCTTCTTCCCGTTAATCTCCGTAATCACCCGATCCGCGAACAGCGCCGCATCACAGACGATGTCACTTGCCAAGACCTTGCCCCTTTGGTTCCGACCGTGCGTCACATCTTATCGCGAAGTTCATCATAGCTTCGATTTCGACACTCAACGAGGCGAGATCAACAGCACGGCGCGAGGATCTTGGTTTCATCGCTCGTGGTTCTTAATATCGGTGATAACAGCACACTGTGGCGTTGCCGCAACGACATGAGCGGCGGTGTGCTACGCCGCCATTTGACTGCAGAATACCACCATTGTGGAATTTCTCTCCGCCGCCGCTCATTTTGGTATCAGTGGTAGTAGCACGGATTGGTGGTAGCGCAAGGGGTTGTTCGGTGCCTCCCGAATAGACAGGGCTGTTGTGAACGGCTCCGTCCACGGCTACGAAATAAAAAGCGAGACTGACGATCTCACCAGGTTGCCTGCGCAGGCACGCGCATACTGTTCCCCGCCGGCAAATTTTTCCGCGCCCCCCCTTTTTACCGTCACCGATAAGCACGTTGATTATATGACTATTTGAATATTTTCGCCCCTCCGCTGTCGCTCATGGGCGCCGGAGCCGTGGAGCGGTTGCCCGCCCATGGCGGAATACAGGCCGTAGCGACCTTGCCGTCCGGAAGCGGCGGCGGATAGACTGCAGGGACATGCCCAGTATCAACGAGCAAGAGCACTTGTACGGGCGCTTCTCGCGGCGGCGTAAGCCCGCGGATGAAGTGCTGCACCTCGACATTGAGCTCGAGGGCACGGCGGTCCGGCGGCGGATCAGCATCCCGGCGAACTTCACTCTTGACGATCTGCATCTTGCCGTGCAGGTGGCCATGGGGTGGCAAAACGAGCATCTTCATCGCTTTATTGTCAATGGTCGCGAGTATGTGGACCGCTTGCAGCGGCTCTATCGCAAGCGCCGGAATGGTCCGGAAGACGAAGCGGGGGCCGGAGGCGCGAAGGGAGCCGAGGGCGGCAGCGGCCTCTTTCTCGAGGAGAATCAACGACTCGGGACCGTGTTTGCATCATCCTCGACGATTGAGTATCGCTACGATTTCTCCGACGACTGGAACCATCTCATCACCGTAGTTGGTCACATGTCGCCGGAGGAATCCGATCTCGGCTACGTAGATGCCCGTGTTCCGCGCCTCATGGACGGGGAGGGCGCCTGTCCCCCGGAAGACATCGGCGGTGCTCCGGGCTACCGAGCGTTTCTGGTTGCGGTGGCGCAGGCTGCTCGAGGAGAGGAGCCGTCGGAGGTCGATGAAGCCATGCGCGACCTTGCACGCTCCTACGATCCCGAGCATGTGGACATTGAGTATGCGAACGAGCTCTTCCAAGGCGGTTTCCTTTCCGGCGAAACCGAAGCCGCGAAGCGTCGGGAAGCGGGTCTGAAGCGCTTGGCCGCGGAGGAAGACCGCCGTCGCCACGAGGAAGAGTCCTGGTTCTTGAAGCCGCGCATTGCGCTCCCGAAAGAGGTGACACGGGCCGGGAAGCGCGTGGCCCGGATCGGGCTGATCCCCATACCGAGCGCTACAACGGCGGGCTTCCTCGCGGGGCTCCACGCCGCACCGGAGGTGATTCCGCCTTCGGTGTGGGTTCCCGTTTTGCTGGACTACCCCGAGGGCCTGCAGGAGCGTGAGTTCCGTAATCAGGAAGAGGCACAGGGCTTTTTCGGTGTCCTCATGGAAGCCTACAACGCCATGGGTGCCGCCATGCGTTCGGGAGAGCTGCCGCTGCCCTTCTCCTACGTCTCCAGTATGCCCGACGAAGTGGAGAACGCTGAAAGATGGACCGACGGTTTTTTGACGGCGTTCTGGCTCTGCTCCGGTACGAGTGCGGTCACCGGTCATGACGAAGGTGCCCGGTCGGTGTTCACCTTAGACCTCCTGCGCGAGGGGCGGGCCGAGCGCTTCGCGAAGGAGAGACAGTCCACAAGCAACTTCACACCCGCGGAGATCCGCCGCTACGCTCTTGACCGCTTGGTCGAAGACGTAAGCTACATCTACGCGCGCGCCATGGAAGCCGTCGCCGCTCCGGGCGGAACCACCGCCGGCGAATCGCCCGACTCCGGTGGAAACCATGCGAAGGGCCATTCCACCGAGCGAGGTCAGGAGGAACGGCTCAGCCCGCAGCAGCGCCGCAACCGTCGCAAGCGTCGGCGGAAGAAGTAATCCGGTAACTGATGCCAGAGCGAGAAAACACGGCGGCAGGTTCGGCAAACGCGGCTCTGGAGATCTATGGGCACCGTGCGGAACAAGCTCGGGGACGCACCATGATGGAGATCTTCGCCCGAACAGCACCAACGTTCGACTTCCTGTCAAGGATCGATCCCGGTACAAGCGGTGATTTCAACACCATGCGTCTGGAGCGTGACATCTGATCGCCACTCAATGGTGCACTTCGCAGTGTTGAAGGTGTAGCGTTTGCAAAACTCGAGCGCCGTGTTCTGCAAAAAACCGTGGAACTGCGCGAAGCCAATCAGAGTCTGTGAGGTGTGAGGTGGACCGTCGCATCGTGTTGAGTTTCATGCATCTTCAAGCGGCATCGGAGAAACAGGACCAGGGCGACTTCTTGGATCTGATTGAGTCACGGATTCACCTTCTCACGATCGCCTATGAGGAGTTGTTGAACTCCGAGAGCCTTCTACCGCGTTTGATTTGGCTATCAGTAATTTCTTGCGCTGCGGGGGCAAAACGACGGCCCCGCCGAGAGGAGGGGCCGTTATCTGCGTACTCCGAAGAGCATTATAGCTCCCGCGGTTGGACTCGA
>CAYPTH010000206.1:0-3331 GCA_964413635.1 uncultured Spirochaetaceae bacterium | reverse complement strand
GGGACAGCCGCAAGTCGGCAGTGAGGCGCTTCACGCTCCCGGTGGTCCGGGCGTAGGGATTCTTGATGAACTGCGCCTCGTCCAGGCACACGAGGCGCCACTCGATGGCCTCCAGTGTCTCGGCATCCCGCAGCGCGGTAGCGTAGCTCGTGACCACGAGGTCAGAGGCTGCAAGGAGATCGATGTCAACGGTGCGATCCGGACCGTGATGTACCACCACTGAAAGTGCCGGGGCAAAGCGCTTGGCCTCACGTTCCCAGTTACTCAGCGTTGACACCGGCGCAATGACCAGGAAGCCGCCGGGGGCCGCGGAATCCGCAGGCGCCGCGCCTCCGGCTTCACGCAGGTGGAGCATGAGCGTCAGAGCCTGGACGGTCTTGCCCAGTCCCATGTCGTCGGCAAGGCAGCCCGAAAGGCCGTGCTTCGCCAGGGTACAAAGCCAGGCAAAGCCCTCTCGCTGATAGGGCCGGAGCTGCGCCTGCAGGCCCGCGGGAAGCTCAACCTCCTCCGGTGGGGGCCCCTGGGCCCCCGAACCGAGAAGCTCCTCGGCCAGAGCGCGAAGACGCGACAGCTCCGGGTCGACCTCGTCGGCGAGCTCACACGCCTGCGCGAGCGCCGCGAGGTCAAACACCGGGATGTGCCCCTCTTCCGAAGCCTCGGTCAGCTCCAGGATCTCCCGGAGTCGCTCGATGTCTTCCGGCTCCAGGGGAACGAGGATTCGCCCGTCCCGGATGCCCTGCTCCCGCGCGAGCTGTTGCAGGAGCTCCGGATCAATGGTTGTGCCGTCCCGACGCGAGACGGAAAGCTTGAACCAGTCTAGGCCCGACCGGACAGTGACGGAAAGCCGCTCCGGCTTCTTCAGCTTCACTCGGCTACCGTCGAGATGCTCCATGTATACGGGATACCCCGTCTCGAGGAGGGCAACGCCGGTCCGCAAGGGCTCCGGGTAGTCTGAGTCGGCCGGTGGGTGTTCCGGAATCTCCCAGACCCACACGTCCAGGTGGCCGTCGTAGGTCGCACGGGTTCGGACAATTCTGCCGGTTTCCTTGATGACGTGATGCGAGATATCGTCGTGCATCTCGTGAATACGATACTCCCCGTCGTAAAACCCGTCCGGCGGCGGCTCATCTTCAGCCTCACGTGCAGCCTTGACCATGAGGTAGTAACGATCCCGCTGGTAGTCGCCGTGACCATGAGAAATCAGAAAGGTCGGCTCCGGGTCCACCACGACGACGCGCACCGATCTGGGCTGTGAGACCGTGACCGCGTCCGGGAATTGCTCGGCGAGGCGTCGGAGGCTTCCCAGCCGGTACGCCTGGGAGAAACTGAAAACGCCGTGGGGCCCGCGCACGGCAGCGAGCCCTGCGAGCGGGCCGTCCTCCGCGCCTATCAGTAGTAGTCCGCTCGGATCGAAGAGCAGGCTGTATCCGAGCCCGCAGTCAAAGGTTACGGAGGTATGCGGATCAATGGAATGCTCCTGGTTCACCCGCACTTCCATGGCAAGGCTGATCTTGCCATAGCCGGCGCCAGGAGCAACCGGTTTGACCAGGATATCGAGTCTCTTCAGCCGGCATATCCGAACGTGACGGTCCTGGGCGCCGGAAACGTTGTTCCGGATTCCGACAAAGATCGGTGCACCAGGTCGCTCCAGATGTGACGCAAGGGCCACCGCCGGCGCCACTCCGCCGACAAGGTCCAGATGGGCCGCCAATTCCGCGGCTTCGGGGGAGGGTGCGTATACCTGTTGGCCCCGCGGAATTCGCTCCACCCTGCCATGGCTCCCGTCCTTTCGCAGGTACTGCCGGGCAAGGTAGATCATCGGGCGCCACCCCTTGACGCGGTACGCCGGGTCGTCTCCGGTTTCGATCAAGAAAGCCAGGCGCCATCCCTCCCGTTCCGACTGCGAGGAGAATACCTCTTCTTCGAGTCGTGCGAGCTGTTCCGGTTCAAGGCCTTCGCGCACCGCGGCTTCCAGGCGGGGATGATCCAGATCCCCGGCCAGGACCGTGCAGACCACCGCGACGAGGTGCTTACACCTCGTCCCCACCGGGCAGGTGCAACAGCTGCTGTCGAGTCCATCGGCATCTAGGAAGGCGGTGTAGGGCCGGGGCCGCGTGCCGTAGACCTCCGCAACGATCAGGCTTCCGTCGATCTCAACCGGGCCGACGTATCCGTCGTGGAAATATGCGACGCCGCGAGTCATGGCGCCCGGGTCGAATCTGAGCATTCCATCTGGGACTACACCCGGGAGGCCGCCGGTGCTTCAAGAAAAGACTGGCTCCAGAATCCTCTTATGGATCGATGTGTACGTGTCCGCGTGTTGGGGGGCGGCGATACTCTCTATGGCTGCGACATCGGGAAGTAACTCGGACGGCAATGCCCGGCCCTAGGCCGCGACCCGGCAATGGTGGCACATCGCGCGTTATTATCGATACTATACCTAACGGGAGTTTGATACGCTTGTGCGATATCGTGAGAATGTGAAGACGCGGCCACTTCTTGCACGCTTTATCCTGGGTTACGTGCTGCTCACGGTGGGTAACCTCTCGATCTTTGCGGTGTTGGTCTTTGAGAACCAGCTCTCTCTCGTGACGGAGAATGCGGTGCTGCGCTCCCAGCTCGTGGGAGCCCGGATAGCTGCACAGCTCGATGAATCCGAGCTCACCCGGGAGGGGGTCTCCGTTGCGCAGATCCGGCGCCTCCTCGAACGCGCGGGCCTGCCACGCACGCAGGCTCTCCGCATCTACGACTCCTTCGGCAGCCTTCTGTTCGCCTACGACGGCACGGCTGTGCACGACGACCGAACCGCCACCGACGCCGAGGTGCGCGCCGTTCAGTCCGCTGTGACTCAGCGCGCATTCACCGATGCTCTCTACGGTGCCGAGGTCGATGCCGATGCGCGCAGCGCCCAGCTCTACGTGCCCTTTGCCGGGGAGGACGCGGCGGAGCTGGTCGCCGGCGTGGCCATCCCCCTCCCGGGGATCGGGGCGGATCTGCAACGACTCTACCGGCAGGTCGCCGTCGTCGCGGTGGTGGTCATCGTGTTCCATCTCGCCTTCGCGGCCTTCGCCAGCGCCCGTATCTTTCGACCGCTGCGCGCCCTCAAGGGGGCCATTGACCGCATCGCCGACGGTGATCTGGATACGTCGGTGCCTATTCGTACCCGCGACGAGTTCGGCTGGGTATCGGGCGCCATCAACGAGATGACGATCCGCCTGCGCCGGCTCCAAGACGAGGCGCGCTGGGCCAACCCCTTGACGGGACTACCGGGCAATCCCGCAATTCAGGCGGCCATCCAGGCGGCGATCGACGAAGAGCGCCCCTCCGCCGT
>CAYPTH010000205.1:0-3450 GCA_964413635.1 uncultured Spirochaetaceae bacterium | reverse complement strand
AGCTCATCCGGCGCTACGGGCTCTATGCCTCCCGCACAAAGGGACGGTGGGAAGACATGCCCTGGGTTGCCGAGCGGGCGCCCGAGGGGTGGAAAGCTGCCCACCGACGCGTCGGCGCCGCAGAAGACCTTGGATACGAGGCGTTGTCGGATGGAGATGAAGAAGTCACCGTCGATGCGCGCAAACGCGCATGGGCCCGACTCCTGGCGAAGGTCTATGAGGTTGATCCCTTCGTGTGTCCGAAATGCGGTGCCGAGATGAAGGTGATCGCGATCATCGAGGATCCCGACGAGCTGGGGCGGATTCTCCGGCATCTGGTCAAGATGGGGCGTTCCCCACCGGGATTCGACCCTGATCGGCTTAACTGATAGCTTTCTCGGCCTCGCTCCTCGGGAAACGTGTGCCCGTCTCCGACCACAATCGTCTCCATAACAGCCCGATTTCGCCCCTTCGGTTGGTCTATGCCTTTACATGTCGACCGTAGGTGCCGTCAGCACCGCGCGCTCCACGATTCTCGTTACGGTTTCGTCGAATCTTCCGTTGCCCGGCCGTTTTGCGGTTGCACCCCGAGATAGGTTTTACTATCATTAGGGTGCGAACCTGCACCCCCGAATGTCTCCTCCGTCTCAGTATTCAACGCAGCCGTGAGAGCCAACCGAGGGGCCGGCAGCACGGCCCTGCTCGCCCCCATGGCAGATAGGGCACGCCCCCGCCGGCCTCGCTCTCGACTCGACGATGGAAATACCGTCCGGCGGCGCCGCGCCCGAGGGCGGGCGGGGTCGGGCTCTCCGCTGCAATCATCCCGCGGCATCGCCCCGGAGCCGAAGGCCGGCGGACGCCGGACCTTCGGCGAACAGTGCGGAGAGCGCCGCACCTGCGGTGGGCCACGGGATGATTTACGCTGCGATCCCTCGTGCCCATCCGGGCTGGGGTGGCGTCTTGGACCGCCCTGCGCATAGGGGTCGACGAAGGGACGGCGGCGTAACGGAAGCGCGCGGAATCGTTCCTCCGTCCCCGTTCTCCGTCGTCCTGTCTGCGTCCTGAGTCATCGCACACTATTTACAAATAGCTTCAAAACCTTTATAATTTCAAGTCCTGTGCCGAGCCGAAAAGAAAAGGAGGTTACATGGCACGCAAAGGTTTGATCATCGGGGGGTCTATCGCGAGCGGTGCGGTAATTATTGCGGTCGTTGCCGTTGTAATCGCGTTAAACATCGTCAACAATCGGGCCGAAGGGCAGGTGAACCAGCAACTGGAACAGGCGATCGAACAATCGCCGATGGCGGAAGCCCTTTCATACAAGTCTGTCGATGTCCAATCAGCGCGTGGAACCGTCGAGATCTCGGGAATCAAGTTTCAGGACGAAGGCAGCATGATGAGCGCCGACACCGTGGCCGTGCAGCTGCCGCGTGGGGAAGCACTGGCGCTTGCCCGAAATCCGCAGAATGCGACCATCACGGATGTCGAATTACGCGCCTCCGGCTTCACGTTATCGGGCGAGAACGAGGAAATCGCCTTCGATGTAGAGGAATTGGGCCTACAGTTCCAGGGGAGTGTCCCAGCTGCGCTGTTTTCTACCGACAATCCCGAAGCCGTTATGGAAAACACTGACCCGGGCGTCACATCCGTTTCAATGAGTGCAAGCGGGTATTCATTCGAGTTTCCCGACGACACCGGATCGATGACGCTTGGCGGCTACGATTTCGAGGCGAAGGGAGACATCAATATGTCGGACCTCATGAAGGCAAACATGGAGGGAAACTACGCGTCGCTGCTTCGGAAGGTTAAGTCGGTGTCCGTTGAGTTGTCCGACTTCGGTATTGAGCTTACCGAGGCCGCACGAGAAGAGATGTTGACGGAACTAGAGACGACCGTGGGACCAATGCCGCTTCTGGAAGCTCCGGAGAACTGGAAGGTTGAGTCCATGGCGATATCCGGTGGAATGACCGATGAGGGCATCGAGCTGTCGAACGTATCAGGGAAATCCAATTTGATTGAGTTCGAAGGGTCCGGTTCTATGGGGCTGTCCTCGCAAATGGAGCCGCTTCCGCCATTGGAGATACAACTCGATGTTGCGGATTACCAGGATGACTTTCGGCCGTTTTTCGAGATGATGGCGCAGCAAATCGCGCAATCTGAGCTGCCGGACGGAAATTCGTTCGAGTTTTCCCTTTCGGTGCCCGACGAAGCGAGCACGCCGGAAATTACCCTCGAATAGAGCTCGCGCAGTCTGGCTTACCCCATGATATCGAAGTCCTCGTGTTAAAGCTTTTCGGGAAGCCACGTCTTCCGGTGATGCGCCTCGAGCAGATAGGCCGGCGCCACACGGTGTGTGGGTCAGTCGGTCGGGCCCACCCGCTTCAGGATCGCTGCTTTCATGCCGGAACTGTATCTCACAGATGACTCCTTCTTCCTCAAGTTGAGGCGTCATCTATGTTGATGATATGAGAACGCTGCACCTCGCCGTGCGAGGTGAGGTATCCTCACCTTGTACGACAATACAATCCCGCACGGGAGGAGGTGCAACGGTATGCAGTATATCGCTTTCGACTCTCACAAGCGATACACGTTCGCGTCGGTGGAGGACCACGCAACGGGTAAGATCTTTGATAGACGAATTGATCACGAACGGGGTGCCCTCCGCGAGTTTCTCACCACCTGCGAGCCCGGCTCTCCGGTCGCGGTCGAGACAATCGGCAATTGGTACTGGATCGTTGACGAGATCGAGGCGGCGGAGATGAATCCCCAGCTGGTTCACGCCCGCAAGGCGAAAATGATGATGGCATCGTCCAAGAAAACTGACAAACTCGATGCCCACGGTATTAACCGCCTTCAGCGAGTGGGAACCCTACCTACGGTATGGATCCCCGACGCCCCTCTTCGCGACCGCCGCGAGTTGTTCCGTACCCGAATGACATTCACTCATCGACGGACCAGCACGAAGAACAGGATTCACGGGACCCTCGCCAAGTATGGTCTGCGAATTGAGGATAAGAGCGATATCTTCAACAAGAAGGGTCGCGTGGCGATCGAAGAAGCACTGACCACACTACCGGAGCATACGCGGTTTGCTGCTCAGGTCTTGCTGAACGAACTTGATGAGCTCGAAGCAAAGATCAAGGCCTTCGAAGAACGTATCATCTCCACGGTCTCCGAGACTGAGGAGGTCAAGCTCCTACGGACAATCCCGGGCATCGGACCGATACTGGGTGAGGTAATCGCGAGTGAGATCGGGGATATCAACAGGTTCGCTACAGCAGCTCGGCTTGCTTCCTATGCGGGCACCACTCCGAGTGTTCATGCATCCGGCGGAAAGTATCGATACGGACGCGCTCCGGCGGATACCAACCACTATCTGAAGTGGGCATATGCCGAGGCCGCCAACACGATCATGGGTGTTCGCCGGCGCCTACGATACCGACATGTCTCCGATCTTTACGATCGCGTCCG
>CAYPTH010000204.1:0-3480 GCA_964413635.1 uncultured Spirochaetaceae bacterium | reverse complement strand
CCGAGGCGGCCGGTGCTAGTTCTCAAGAATGGTGATCTCCACGCGGCGGTTGCGGCGCATGCCGGTGTCGGTCGAGTTGTCGGCAATGGGCTCCCGGGCGCCCATTCCGCGGTAGAGGAGCCGCGAGGGATCCCGCACGCCGGTGTCGAGGAGGTACTGCCCCACCGCGCCGGCGCGTTGCTCGGAGAGTTGCTGGCGCCCTTCGGCGGTTCCGGCCAAGGCGGTGTGACCCGTTATCAAAATGTCGCGATCACCATAGCGGCGAAGGACCTGGGCAATCCGGTCGAGCTTGTTCTTCTCCGACTCCCGCAAGAGTGCCGAGTCGGGGGGGAACTGGATGTTCTGCAGCGTGATTGTGACGCCCCGATCGTCGGCGCGCACGTCGGTATCGGGAACATCGAGCTCTTCAAGGTCGCGTTGGATCTCGTCTGCAACCTTCTCCTTGTCCAACGGCGTCGACTCGACGACCTCCGCCTCGGCGCTGCCTTCGAAGGTCATGGTGCGGCCGTCGGAGAAGGTGAACATGAAGAAGTAGTCCTCTTCGTAGGCGTGAGGCCGAGCAAAGTCGGGATCCCAGTACATGAGCTGGTCCGATTTGCCGGTAATCAGCGTGGCGTACAGAGGCGCGTTCGGTCGCGCCTCGGGACGGTAGAAGACGTTGTACTCGACGGAGATGGCGGGGTAGCTCTTTCCCTTGTATTCGCGCTCGCCCACGTATTCGTAGGTGACGGGAATTGGAAATGTGACGATCCCCGCCTCGCCGAACTGCGGAAAGAGGTCGTGAATCTCCTTGCCCTCGTGGACCCAGGTATCGCCGACGGCAACGGGATCCTCCGGGAAGACGGGTACATCAATGACCACCGGAACGATCTCCTCCGGCGAAATGTCGTAGCGACCGCGGGCGTCCTTCCAGTAGTCGCTCTCATAGTCCTCGCCGTACTGATACACCCCGGTCGAGTTGGAACGCTCGCTCGAGTGCTGGTAGAGCACGCTGTGAAAGCCGCGCCCTTCGGAGACGTCCTTCACGGAGACGGAGATGCGATTGAGAATGTCGGCGCGGTGGGAGTAGACCCCGTTGACGCCGACAATCTGATCTACCTGAGAGAGAATGCGATACTGCTCGCCGGCCCGGTACTCAAAGCGAAAGAGGCGCTCCTCCTGGGAGAGCAGAGCCGGCGTCGCGGCCGTCAGAAACAGGGCGGCGGCAATAGCGAAAGATCTCATTCCGACTTCGAATTTTGGCTTCATCGTCCTCAACCTACTGCAGAAATGGCGTTGCTTCCAGCTCCTTCAGAATACTAGGCATCGGAGCTTTCTTGACAAAGGGTTAGCCGGGCGATAGCGTTTGCTACTGTAGACAATAATGTTCGGTTTACTGGGAAGGAAGCGTGGCCTTACAGCAGCACAGCACTTACGGCCTGGAAAACATCCATAAGGCCTCCCGAAAGCGGATTCGGAAACTCCTGTCCCCCCCTCAACGTGCAATAGTGCGGCAAGTTGGCAGGCGACGCGACGTGGTAGTTTACACCGAACCCGACGATGCTCGGTACGAGTATCTTCTCCTTCCTCCGCTCGTGACAATTCGCAAGCCGGAACCAAACGTCCAGGCAGTAGTTATGACGCAGAGCGTCGACGCGGTGGATACGACTGCGGCCCGGATTCGGCACGTCATCGGCAAGCGAGGTCCGCGCCACAATCGGATACGCGTGGCGTCGATCGGTGTCGGAGAGGCGTCCCGGAAGGAGGCGGACAGCATCTCCGACAGCCCCGACATCGTCGTGGGAACAAGCGCCAGAATCATCGATCATATCAGGCGAGACAACCTCAGCTTGACACAGGTGCGCCTCTGTGTCGTGGACGAGCCGGATGAGGACGAGGCCGGCCACTTCAACGCCGACCTCGAGTACATCCTCTCGAAGATCTCGGGCTCGCCGCAATCGGTGGTGTTTCTATCGGCAAAGCACGGTCAGGCCGACGACGTCATGAAGCTGTTGCGACGTCCGGCAATCGTCGATGTTTCGGATTACGGCGAACCGTCACGAAACGGGGGACGTAAGGATAATTTCACAACACAGGAGAGTGCCCCCATGTACGATCAAGACTACAAGCATCTTTTTTCCGACGACGCACTCAAGGACTGGATCAAGAACATCCTCAAAGACATACACGACGATGAGGATCCCGATGAGCTTGACGCCTACCGTAAGGTCATTAAGAAGCAGGTTCCCCTCTTCCGGCGCGGCTACTTTGCGGCCTACCTCTTGAAGAAACTCCGCGACCAAGAGAGTGGTAGCTCGAGGCCGTCCCGCTCCCGGTCGAAGGGAGAGTCGCGGAACAACAAGAGTCAAAGCGAGGATGAGCCGAAAGAGGGCTACAAGACCATGTTTGTCGGCGTCGGCAAGAACCGGAAGGTTTTTCCCCGCGACCTCATTCAGCTGTTCTCCAACGTCGACGAGATTAGCGGTTCAGACATTGGGCAAATCAAGATTCTGGACAACTACTCCTTCGTCGAGCTATCTGATGACAAGGCGGAAAGCGCCATTGCCGAGCTCAACGGCAAGGAGTACCGCGGGCGCAAGCTCAATGTAAACTACGCCCGAAAGAAGGACTGATGCACCGAAGTGCGCACCGGCACGCCGCGCGCTCCGTACGCGCCGTGGCTCACGGCAACAGCGCATTCACCCCGAGGATGAGCAGATAGAAGTTCGCGAGCAGCCCCACGCCAATGCACGCGCCCGCGGTGAGCTCCATGACTCGCGCCCGGCGCTGGCTGGCGCGGGCAAGCTCTTCCGGTGCCCCGGGCAGCGCTACGCGCTCGGCCATGGGATCCTGCGGCTGTGAAGGAAGGGGCGGCGGGCCCGTGCCGGCGCGGGCCGCACCAAACACGACCGCCCGGTCCGGCTTGCCCTGCACGATGCTTGGATGACGCCACAGCAGCGACGGCTCTCTTGAGACCTCCTCCGCGGGAAACTCCAGGCGGACGTAGCGCTCCCCATCCGGGAGGACCGCTTCCGTGTATCCCGGCGGTCCGTAGCGCAGAGGCAGGCGCAGGAGATCGCGCTCCGCCCGGAAGCGACGTCCGAGGCGCCAGAACCGGCGGTACGCGAAGAACAGGATAACCCCGGGTGGGATCAGTATTGAGATGGGCAGCAGACCCAGGGACGCGGAGACGACTCCGGCAATGCGCAGCAGCGGCGAGCCAATGTAGAGATAGGCCAAAATGAAGAGTGAAAGGCTTCCCGCGGCAACGGAGATTGGCGTCACGCTGTTCCAGTACTCGTTGATCTGACGACCGTCGCGGATCGAACGAAACACCAGCGTATCGTCGCTCCCGTCGTACATAATCACCAAGGGGCGGGTAGTTCCGCTGGTCTTGAACACGGCGCGGCCGGACTCGCCGAAGAGCGGGCCCGCAACGAACATGCGGGTTCCCTCCGGAAGCGAGCCGACCTTGCGCCACGTCGTGGCCGCCGGCACCTC
>CAYPTH010000203.1:0-3498 GCA_964413635.1 uncultured Spirochaetaceae bacterium | reverse complement strand
ATCCTTCGGCGCCTCGGTCTCATCGAGGAGAGTTATCCGGCGTCGCGGATTCTCGGCGATTTCTAACCCAACCGGAAACTTGAGGCAAAGGATGTTCCGAACAGTCGATTGGTGAGATAGACAACGACAAACACGGTTCCGATCAAGAGCACGGCGAGCGCACTCGCCTCGCCGAACCGTCCGTCCACAACGCGCCCATAGATGAGTACCGGCACCGTCCGCGTACGCGCGGAGTACAGGAGGATCGTGGTACTCAGCTCCTGAAGCAGCGTTGCAAATGTCAGCACGGAACCGCTGAGAACGCCATTGAGAATTAACGGTAGGCTCACTCGTCGAAACGTGTAGAACCACGAGGCACCACTGATCATAGAGGATTCTTCGAGCTTGGGATCGAGCTGCATCAGGCTCGCAACCACGGAGCGGAACGTGTATGGTGTGCGCCGTATCACGAAAGACACGATGATGATGAGATAAGTTCCCCCGATCGCGATGACAGGGCCCTGTCCGAACGCGCCAAGAATCGCCACTGCGATCACCGTGCCGGGCAGTATGAATGGCGCCATCACCGCGAAGTCCAGTGCACCCGACCCGGGTGGCTTTCGACGAGTGGTGATGTAGGCAACAAGGCTTCCGACGATCGCCACCGCAAGTGACGCAGTCGTCGCCATGAACAGCGAGTTGCGGATTGCATCGCCTGCGGTCTCGGGAATCTGCAAGTAGTTCTGCAACGTGAATCCGGTGGGAAAAGTGCCCCTCCAGTGTGTGAAAAACGACATTAAGGTCATCGAGATCTGAGGCAGAAGTGAAACGAGAAGAACGACTCCGCAATAAACCGTGCCGATGATACGAACCAGAGGGCCGGAATGCTCGAGCTCTTCCGGACGTGCGCTCCCGACACTCTCATACTCGTGACGACCGATGACGTACTTCTGCAGCGCCAGCGCCCCGCCGGTTATCGCCATGCTCACCAGAGCGATAGCTGCGGCACCGTTGAGGTCCCAGAATCCGCTGATGCGGAAGAAGATAAGTGTCGGCATTACGTATTGATCGCCGCCGATTACTGCGGGAATCCCGAAATCGCCAATAGCCAAAATGAACACCAGTATTGCCCCGGCACCAAGACTGGGCAGTACCAGTGGCAAGGTGACCGTTCGGAAGATGCGGGCTCGGGGCGCCCCCATAATCATCGCCGCCTGTTCGAGCAGCGGATTGGCCCCACGAAATGCGCCGTAGACAAGAAGGAATACAAAGGGATAGTAGGTCACCGCCATTACAAACACGATGCCGAAGATGCCGTAAATGGACGGCAGCTCGAGCCCAACCAATCTCAGAACCGCGGCGATGGGCGCCCGAAGCACTCCCTGACGACCGAGCATGATCACCCAGCTGAACGCCCCCACGAAGGACGGCATGATGATCGGCAACACTCCGAGAGAAAGCACCACTCGACGGGCCGGTATGCGTACACGTGCCACGAAGTATGCCATCGGCACCGCGATCGCCATACTAAAAAGGGTCGCCAGTGAGCTCACCACGAGAGAGTTGCGCAGCGACCGCGCATAAAGCCGGGATTCGAAAAACTGCGCAAAGTTCGAGAGCGAGAGGCGGTCCAACGTGATATCGAACCCGGGGCCCGCGAAAGCTCGGATGAAGGTCAGACCCAGGGGTACAAACAGAAATACACCGAGGAAGAGAATCGGAATACTCAGCACGAGGTACGGGGTAAAGTCGTGCCTGCGAAGTCGTCGCTCAGCTCGTGCACGACTCACGGCTCTCCTCCTTCTTCGCTAAACAGAAGACCAGCTTCCGTGCCGAATCCGAGGTATGCAACGGCGCCCTCGCCTACTCCATCGAGCCGCCCCTTCATATCCACCTCGAAGTGGCGCGTCGCTCCGTCGGCCTCAGACAGAACTTCATACCGCACGATTTGTCCCAGATGTTGCAAGACCTCTACTCGTACTCTCAGCCGGTCGGGTGCAGGTTGAGTAAACAAGTTAAGACTCTCGGGTCGGTAGCCGACGACGGCCGAATCTCCAGACCCCAGAGGGGCTGGGCTATCACCGTGGCGTTTCGTGCTAACGCGGATACCTCCGGTCGTAAGCTCAGCGACCCCCTCGGTGCGGACCACGGCCGGAAAGAAGTTCATGGTCCCGATGAAACCAGCGACAGACAGCGAGGATGGCATGTGATACAGATCCTCGGCGGTTCCGATTTGGTCGACTTCTCCGTCATTCATGACGGCCAGCCGATCCCCGATGGCCATAGCCTCTTCCTGGTCGTGAGTCACAAAGACTGTCGTAATGTTCGTGTGTTTCTGAATCCGTCGGATCTCCGCTCTCATCCGTCTTCGGAGCTTCGCGTCGAGGTTCGCAAGTGGCTCATCAAGGAGCAGAATCTTCGGATCGTATACCAACGCGCGGGCTACTGCGACTCGCTGCTGTTGACCGCCTGATAGCGCAACCGGACTGGGATTGCGCTCGAGCACGGAGGGCAACCCTACGAGCTCCATTATGTCGTGGACCTTCTGCTCGATCACACGGCGTTCGACGCCACGTACGCGAAGACCATAGGCAACGTTGTCGAAAACCGACATATGCGGATACAAGGCGTAGCTCTGAAATACCATGCCGATCTCACGCCGGAACGGGGGATCGGAAGTAACATCGGCATCATCATAGAACACCTGGCCGGAGGAAACCGTCTCGAGACCGGCGGTGACTCGCAGAAGCGTCGTCTTCCCGCAACCGCTCGGGCCGAGCAGACAAAACAGCTCTCCGGGCTCTATGTCAAAGGATATGTCTCGCAGGGCGTGTACGGGTACACGCCCTGGAAACACTTTGTCTATGGCTCTGTATGAGATTCCAACACTCACGTATGACTCCGTGGGTAGACCGGGCGTTGCTATTCGATCAGCTCGCTGAATCGAGCGGTCAACTCCTCACGCATGTCTGCTGCCTCGGCGGCGTCATACTCGCTAAGCGTTATGTCGTCGAGGCCCGGAAGTGGGCCGGGTCCCGGCAGGGCGGGATGCACCACGCGACGGGCCTGAACGTCAACGATGATCTCATACGCCTCAACGCTGGTCAGAAAATCCATGAACGCCTGTGCCGTATCGGGATTCGGGCCGTTTGCAATGATGCCGGACGCGTCGAAACGAGCGCCGGTTCCTTCCTCGGGATACACGGCGGCAACCGGGGCGTCCTCGAGAATTCGTTGTGCAATGTTTCCCTCACCGGTGATGCCGACGGCGAACTCGCCACGGGCGACGGACTCCGGGACGGTCCCAGAGGAAGCGACGAAGGTCGCCTGGTCCGCCATCTGCTCCAGGAAATCGAATCCGAACATGGAGTTCATCATGTATATCTGCGCATAGGCCGAGCCGGACAGGGCAGGGTTCGCCATAATGATCTCGCCCGAGAATCTGTCTTCGACCAGATCCGCCCATCCCCGGGGATACTCGTCTTCGGAGAGCAGGTCGGTGTTTACAATGAACGCCTG
>CAYPTH010000202.1:0-3556 GCA_964413635.1 uncultured Spirochaetaceae bacterium | reverse complement strand
ACACACAAAGCGGCGGCGCGGTCACGACGGAAGAGCTCCACTATGATTCCGGCAAACGGGTGACCCGGCACATCGACCGGGCGGGACGGGAACACCGGTTTTCCTACGACGCCCGGGGACTCTTGATCGAAATCGAGCGAGAGCGCCATCTCGACGACGCCCGGGGCGAGGGGGCTAGGGATACCAGCACCTTTGCCTATGACGCGGACGCCCGCCTCACGGAGAAGCGCATCGGAGAGGTCGGGCACTGGCGATACTCCTACGACACCCGGGGGCTCCTGATCCGGGAGCACGAGGTCTCCACCGGTGTGACCTCCCGCTTTGCGTATGACGCCGCAGGCCGGTTGATTCATCGAGAGCGCGGCATTGAGTCCGAAGAGGCCATTCGAAGCGCGGTTGCACTGGGGGCCGCACGAGAAGCACTCACGCGGGTGTATGTTATGCGGCGCGCCTATACGCCGGGAGGCCGTCTGCGGTGGAGTGAGAACGGGGAGGGCGAGCGTAGCTGGTACGAGTACGACCGAGCCGGCCGCGTGCGAGCGGTCACGGACCCCGCGGGCTTCCGGACCGAGATCAGCCACCGCGCCGGTAGCGGGGTGGTCGAGACGCGCCTCCAGGAGGGAGCAAGGCCCACCCGCGAGCGCCGTGACCAGGCGGGACGGCTCGTGGAAGTGACCGATCCCCTGGGGCACACGTGGAGCTACGCCTACGACGCCCTTGGGCGGCTCACACGTGCGCGATCACCCGACGGCACCGACGTGGTCCACGCCTACAGATACCTCGACCCCGGCCTGGAGCGGCGCACACGCGACGAAGCGGGGTACGAATGGATTGAGCGTTTCGACGCGGAAGGCCGGCTGCTTGAGACGGTGGATCCAACCGGAGCCGGTGAGCGCTACGGGTGGGCACCGGCCGGAGACTCGGTCGTTCGAAGCGACGAGGTCGGCAATCGAAGCTCCTTTGCCTACGACGTTGAGGGCAAGGTGATCCGCTTCGCGAACGGCTACGGGCAGGAGTGGCGCACCGAGTACAACGCCCGGGGCGACCTCACGGCCAGGACCAATCCGGCCGGCGAGACTCGCCGCTACCGTAGCGACGCCCTGGGACGACCGCAGTGGCGCGAAGATGCGGGGGGAAACCGAATCCACTTCGTCTACGACGCCGGGGGCAACCTGGTGGCGGAGGTTCTTCCGAGCGGCATGGTCACTCGATACGAGTATGACCGAGCGGGTCGTCGAGTGGCGCGGGTCGAGCCGGGGGGCGCACGCTACAGCTTTGCCTACGATTCCCGCGGTCGGCTCACCGCGGAGATCGACCCCGCCGGGGCGGCGCACAGCTACCGGTGGGAGGCGAATGCGCGCGGCCTCTTGCGCGAGGAGACGGACCGATTGGGAAACCGGCGCGAGATGCACTGGGACGACGCCGGCCGCCTGCAGGCACTCCGTGATTTTACCGGCGTCACGCAGCACTACGCGCGGGACGAGCTTGGGCGGGTTCGCCGGGTGGATGTGGAGGACCCAACGGGAAGTGATCGGCGCGATGCTAGGCGATACGCATACGACCCGCGCGGCCTCCTGACCGAGGCCGTCGGCCCGCGGAGCGCCGTGCGCTTTGCCTACGACTCTCGGGGTCTTCTGGTCTCCTCGCAGGACCGGGAGGAAGGTCTTGGCTTTGCCTATCAGTACAGTGCGGCGGGGAAGCGCACTCGTTTACACAGTGACGACGGCGCCTTCCATGTGGCTTACAGCTACGGCGCCGCCGGCGAGTTAAAGAGCCTGCGCTTCCGCGAGGGCAGTGTGACGCTTGCCTACGACGCGGCACTTCGCGAGGTATCGCGGGAGTTCTCCGGCGGCTATGTCGAGCGACGCAGCTACAATCAGGCCGGCAGGCTTGCCGGAGTCGTACAGCTTTCGGCGGAGCGCCGGGGACCGGAAGAAATCCTGGATGCCGAGGCCTACGTCTATGATGCCGACGGCCGCCGACGCTACACTATTGACGAGGCGGGCAAGATCACACGCTTCGAGTACGATGCCTCCGGCCGCCTTTCCCGGACGCTCTATCCGGAAGGAAGCGGCGTTGCGGATGCGCACCTCGCGCAACTGCAGGGGGCGGGACTCATCCCGGTCACCGCCGCCGGCTCCGCGGTCCCCTCTGCCGGGCCCCCCGACCTTCACGGTCTTGCGGCCATTCCCGCCGCGGACCGTGCCGCAATTGAGCAGGCCCTTGGGGATGCCTTTCCTGCAGGGAAGAGTCGTATCGCATACAATTACCGCGTGTGGGGTGAAGCGTACCACTACGACGACCGCGGAAATCGAGCTCGGTTGGATACGCCTTTGGGCAGCATCGACTTCGAGTACAATGCAGCAGACCGGCTAACCCGGGCCGGCGCCGTATCGATCCGCTATAACGATGCCGGAAGTCCGGTCCGCGTCACCTCGCCGGGCTCCGTGACGCGCTACGCCTACACCGAGACGCAGCGGCTAGCCGAGCTTGTGCGGGAGTCATCCGACGGCGCTACTCTACGCGCCGAATACCGCTACGATGCGCTCTCGCGCCGGCGTAGTCGGAGTGTTCGGTTGACCGCGGCGGGGAGGAGCGAAACGCGACGGACGCTCCTGTCCTATGACGCCCTGACCCTCGACGCGGTCCATGTGCGGCAATCGCACCGGGTCGATCAAGGTGCGCAGCCATCCCCCAAGACGATCCAACGCGGCGGCGCGCGGTCGCGCTTTCCGCAGGTCCCCGGCGTGGAGCGCGCGACCGTCAGTACCGAGACGCACTTCACCGTGCGTCTCGAGGGGGCTGCCGTCGCACTGGCCTCCTCGGACCGGGTGACGTTCTACGGCACTGATGCGCTTGGCAGCGTCACCACACTTCTCGGGGGCTCGTCACCTATAGTCACGGACCTGGAGTACCGCGCCTTCGGCGGACGCCGCGGAGGGGAGGCATCGACATCGGCCTCCTACGGATACGCGGGAAGGATGTGGGATCCGGTAACCGAGACCTACGACTTTGGATTTCGGGACTACGCTCCGCGCATGGCTCGATTCAGGACGCAGGATCCGATTCGCTCCGGGGCCAACTGGTACGCCTACGTGCACAACGATCCCATGAATCGCATCGATCCCTTGGGGCTCGAGGCTGTCGCGGTGCGAAGGGATGCGCCTCCGCCCATTCCGGTGCCACCTCAGCCGGAGCCCCTGAGCCAGCAGGCGCTCGAGCGTGACCTCGGCTATAAACGGGCGGCGCTCTGCTACGCCACGGCAATATGCCAGGGGTACCCAAACATTACCCACGACCGCGCGGTGCAGGCCATGCAGTCGGCGCAGGCGACACCTACCACCTACTATGTGGAGGGCCGCCCGCAGACGGGGGTCGTCCTGGATCCGGAAACCGGAAACGTGAACAACACCAACCACTTCAGCCGGATCCTGGCCCGTGAAATGGGCCGCGACGACTACTTATACTATGATTGGCAGAACAGCCCCGACGTCGCCACCCCGGCCGAGCTGGCAACGGTCGTACACGACTACGCGGTGGAGACGTTGAGGAACAC
>CAYPTH010000201.1:0-3645 GCA_964413635.1 uncultured Spirochaetaceae bacterium | reverse complement strand
CACCTCGTAACCGAGGAGGCGCAGGTAGTAGGCGGCGCTCATGCCCCCCGGACCGGAGCCGACGATTGCTACGCGCTTGCCGTTGGGCTCTTCGGCGCTCCCGAGGACCTGCTCGTAATCCTGGGCGTAGATCTGATCCGCAATGTAGCGTTTCAGCCAGCGGATGGAGATGGCCTCCCCTTCGCCGTGGCGCTTGGCGCAAACGGACTCACAGGTGTGCGTGCAGACGCGCCCGCATGAGGCGGGAAGCGGGTTGGACTCATAGACAATGCGCAAGCCGTCGTGCAGGTCTTCGTCGCGGATGGCGCGGATGTATCCCGGCACGTCCATGTGCGCGGGACAGGTGGCCACACAGATCCCGCAGGCCAGACATCGATCCGCCTCTTTCTTGGCCTGCTCCTCGGAGTAGCCCTGCACCAGCTCGCGGAAACTCGACAGCCCCTCCTCGGGAGAGAGCATCTCCATGTCGACGCGCTTCTTTTCCATGAGCTCGTAGCCGTCGGCGCGCTCGTAGCCGAGCTCGCCATCGTCCCACTCCTTCGCGTTCTCCCCGGGGACGTAGCGGAAGACGTCCGGATCGGTGTCGACCCAGATGTACTCGTTGCTCATGCCCAGGGAACCGGTCGGGCAGACGTCCACGCAGAGGGCGCACCAGCAGCAGCGCCCGTAGTCCACCATGGGACGGAGACCGCTGTCGCCGTGGCGCGTGCCGTGGCTCACCGACGCCACCAGGTCTATTGCCTCGTTCTGACACACCGCCTCGCAGGTGCCGCAGCCAATGCAGCGCTTCACGTCGTTGGTGTGGAAGCCGCGGTAACGCGGTGCCCCGGGGCGCTCGTCTATGGGGTTTCGGGTCGTGTATGGCTTTTCGAAGGCGCGCTTCCAAACGGAAAAGGGCGCAATCAGGTCTTTGACGCTCATGACTACCTCTCGATCTCAGGCGGATAGGTGTGCAGGCTCACCATGAGCCCGGCAACGTCGGCAATGTTGGCTCCCACAGCGAGCTTCTCCAGGACCACCATGGCGTGGGTGTAGGAGGGCCCCCGAACGTAGACGCGCCGCGGATAGCCCGTGCCGTCTGCCACCAGAAAGTAGCCGTACTCGCCCCGGGTGCACTCGGCACGGCGGTAGGTTTGTCCCGGCGCAATCTTCCAGTGCAGTACGTTGGGCAGCTTCGTGTGGATGTCCCCTTCGGCGGGGATGCGCGCCGCGATCTGCCGAATGAGGGAGATGGCCTGATGCATTTCCCGGAAGCGCACGCGGGCGCGGGCGTAGGCATCGCTCTCGGTCTCGGTAACAATGTCGAAGTCCAGCTCGTCGTAGCCGAGGTAGGGCGCGTCCTTGCGGATATCCCGGGCCACACCGGCTGCCCGGGCGTTGGGACCGGTAATGCCGTATCGGTCGATCATGTCGGGCGTAATGACCCCGAGGCCCTTGGCGCGCGACTTGAACACGGCGTTTGAGAACATGGCAAGGTCAATTTCGCCGAGGAGCTTCTCCACTTTTTGCAGGACCGACTCCAGCCGGCCGTAGAAGCCCTGCGGCACGTCCGCCCGGACACCGCCGGGAATAATGTACATGTGGTAGATCCGGCCGCCGGAAAGCTCCTCGAAGAGGTCCAGGATGTAGTCGCGGTGTACCATGCTCCACTGGCCGATGGTACCCATCCCGAAGGAGCCCGCCTGCCCGCCGATCCATTGGAGAAAACTCGTGAGGCGCGCCATCTCGAGGGTGAGAATGCGCAGCCAGTTTGCTTTCGGCGGCACATCGATCCCCGCCAATTCCTCGACCGTGGCGGCGTAGAGATACTCGTTGAAGTCCGGTTCCGGCACGCAGATGCGGCACACCAGCGGGAAGTTCTGGATGAAGGTGCGCCGCTCCATGAGCTTCTCGAAGCCGCGGTGGAGGTAGCCGACGTGGGTCCGCGCCTCGACGACGGTGTCGCCTTCCACGGTGAGCTCGAGCGACATGTTGCCGGTTATCCCGGGATGATTCGGGCCCTGCCAGATCTTTAGATACTTGCCCGACTTTAGATCGATGTTCGGCGCACCCGTGTCGGAGCCCTCACCGCGGCTGGGAGCGTCGAACTCCCGGTAGTCGGGCTTCTCAAAAATGGTCCGCGAGTCGATGTCACGAAAGAGGTAGGTGTCGCTGCTCATGAGTGGTCCTCCCCGGCAGGGTTGTTCCCCGCCGCGCCCCGCGCGCCTTCCGCGCCCCCCGTGTCGGGGGCGCCGCCACCGTTCCCCGTGTCGAGCCCTGGATATAACTGCTCCCGCATGTGTTCCCGGACATCGATCTTCTGCCGGCCGGGTCGCGGGAAGTAGCGCGCCTCGGAGTAGGCGCGAGTGTCGAACTCCTTGCGCATGGGCGGAATATCGTCCCAACTCTCGAGGATGAAGGGCTCGTCGACGCGCGGGCTTCCGGGAAAGTCGATGCCGAACATCTCCTTGAGCTCCCGCTGATAGGTGCTTGCCTGCGCCCAGAGGAGGTGAATCGACTCCATCTCCGCCTCATCCCGCGGGAGCTCCACCTCGACACCGATGTCGCGATTCCCCGCGTAGTCGTGAAGGAGGTAGATGAGACGGAACACCCCACGCTCAATGACATCCACCGCGGTCAAGAAGACCAGGTGCGTGAACCGCTCCGCATCCCGGAGGTGACGGATGAGGCTAAGCGCGTGCTCCTTGGTAACACGGACGAAGGCCTGCCCCTCGTGGCTCAGGCGATCATCCGTGACGGAGAATCGCTTTTGTATATCGTGCAACAGCTCGTGCATGTGTGTTCTCCCTGCCGAAACGCTTGCCTCCGCAGCGGCGATCGGCCGCCCCGACGGCGCGCATTCCCTACCAGTTGTAGTCCGGCATGTTCCAGTCGGTGATGATCCGCTTCTGGTTCTCTTTGTACCAGTCGAAGTGCTCGGCGTAGTAGTTTGCCCCCTCCGCCTGGCCCGCCTTGATGAGCCCTTTGAGCTTCTGGAAACCGGCGAGAATGGCCTCGGGCCGCGGCATGCAGCCGGCTACGTACACGTCCACCGGAATGTAGTGGTCCAGGCGGTTAATGGTGTTGTAGCTGTCCCAGTACATGCCGCCGTTGATCGTGCAACTTCCCAGGCCAATGACGAACTTGGGGTTCTGCATTTGCTCGTAGCTACGGACAATGCGCTTCAGGGTCTTCAAGGAAACGTAGCCGCCAATGATGAAGACGCTCGACTGTCGCGGAGTGGGCCGGCCCTGGATACCGTAGCGATACGCGTCGTAGCGCGCCGTCATGAGCGGGCGGAGCTCAATGGCGCCGCAACCGGTCCCGAAGCCCAGGATCCAGAGGCTGTTCGCCCGCGCCCAATTCACGAACTTCTCAATGATGCCGCGGAAGGGGGCAATCGCCTCCGGCCGGGCGTCACAGAAACATGCCCGATCTTCAATTGGCATATCGAGGTTGGGGAGGCGGATGCCGTCCCCGGTAATGGGCAGCGTGCGCCGCTCCTCCTCGGGGGCGGGCCGTGCGGCAGCGGTGCCCTCCACGGCGCCGGCGCTTGCCTCCTCGCCACGCCTTGGGTCGGCGTCGGCGCGGCCCCCGGGCCCGCCCTTGTCGGCGTTCTGGTCACTCATACGACACTCCTTAGAATCTGCAGGGCTACAGCGATAA
>CAYPTH010000200.1:0-3650 GCA_964413635.1 uncultured Spirochaetaceae bacterium | reverse complement strand
CGGCGCTCTTGCGCATGCCCCTCTGATCAGAGAAAATGTCGGAGCTCATTCCACAGTGCCAGGAGGCATGCAATATGCTCATGACGACGAAGCCCATGTTCGACCTCGCCTACAAGGGCGGGTTCGGCGTCGGCGCATTCAACGTAAACAACATGGAGATCGCCCAAGGGGTGATAGAGGCGTGCGCCAAGAAGGAGAGCCCGGTGATCCTTCAGATTTCCAAGGGCGCCCGCAAGTACGCGAACATCCGATTTCTCAAGTCGATTATTGACGCCGCCGTTGCGGAATATCCCAACGTCCCCATTGCCATCCACTGCGATCACGGAGACACCATCGAGCTCATCCAGCAGTGCATTGACGACGGCTACACCTCGGTCATGATCGACGGATCTCACCACGAGTACGATGAGAATGTTCGAATCACCGCGGAAGCGGTGGAACGAGCACACAAGGCGGGCGTCGTGGTCGAAGCGGAGCTCGGTCAGCTCGGCGGCATTGAAGAGGACGTGGTCGGGCTTTCCGCGGAGGAGTACGAGAAGAACATCCAAAAGTTTCTCACCGATCCGCAGCAGGCCACGGACTTTGTATCGAAGACCGGTATCGACAGCCTCGCCGTCGCGATCGGCACCAGTCACGGCGCCTACAAGTTTACGAAGGAGCCCAAGCTCGCCTTTGACCGCATTGAGGAGATCATGAAGACCTGCCCGGATACGCCCCTGGTCATGCACGGCTCCTCCAGCGTGCCGCAGGAGTACGTACAGTACATCAACAAGTACGGCGGTAACTTGCCCAACGCCATGGGCGTTCCCGAGGATCAGATTGCGAACGCCGTGCGCACCTACGGTGTGTGCAAGGTCAACATCGACACCGATCTGCGTCTGGCCATGACCGCAAAGATTCGGGAGGTCTTCGCCGAGAAGCCGGAGGAGTTCGACCCGCGCAAGTATCTCGGGCCGGCTCGGGAAGAGATCATCACCATGGTCGAGCGGAAGCTCGACATGCTGAACAGCTCCGGTAAGGCGCCCGAAATCATCAAGCACTGGGAGGGGGAGGGCAAACCTCTTCCGAGTTTCTACGGCTAGGGTGAAGATCCTGCGATCAGACCGACCAAGGGGCGTGCGAGATGTGGCCGTGGCCCCGCTCGCAGGACCGTTACCGGAACCGCCATGCAGAACCTCGTTCAGCTGAAAAACGTGACCCTGCGTTTCGGCCTCCACCGCGCCCTCGACGGGGTCTCGCTTTCCGTCGGACGCGGAGAGGCGTGGGCCATCCTCGGGGAGAACGGCGCGGGGAAGACCGTGCTCGCGGAGGTGCTGTCCGGCCGCCGCGAGCCGAATCTCGGTGAGGTGCTCTTCGCGGCCGGGGTGCGCCCGGCGCAGGATGTCCACGTTGTCTCCTTCGAAGAGCAGCTCCGCGTTATGGCGGCGGAGCGACGGCGGGATGAGAGCTGGATCATGCACGGCAAGGTGGATGAGGGCACGACGGTGGCCTCATTCGTGGGCGCGGAGGACGAGGAGCTCTCCCGGCTCCTAGACACATTTCGTATTGACCATCTGCGATCTCGCGGCCTTCGCTTTCTCTCCACCGGAGAGATGCGGAAGACCCTCGTGTGTCGCGCCTTGGCCGGTGATCCCGCCCTGGTGGTCCTTGACGATCCGTATGACGGACTCGATGTCGAGGCGCAAGCGCAGATGCGGGAGACCATTGGAACCCTCGTTGACGGCCGGCGGACGGTCGCAGTGCTCAGTGCGCGCGTTGCGGACGTGCCACAGGAAACAAGCCACGTTGCGTACCTGCGCGACGGCTCCTTGGCCTTTACGGGCTCGCACGAAGAGTTCCGGGAATGGATGCGTTCGCACAGGCGATCCGCAGCGATCCGTACCGACATGGAGCTTCCCGCAACGCCGGAGGCCGAGCGTCCGCCGGAGGATCGGCCGGTGGTCGCGATGGAAGGTGTCTCCGTCTCCTACGGTGAGAAGCAGGTGATTTCCGGAATCGACTGGCGCGCCTATCCGGGCGAGGTGTGGCACATCCTCGGCCCCAACGGTGCCGGCAAGAGCACGCTCTTGAGCTTGATAGACGGGAGCAATCCAAAGGCATACGGGCAGCGGATCTCCCTCTTCGGACGGCCCCGTGGCAGCGGTGAGTCGGTGTGGGAGATCAAGCGGCGCATCGGCTTTGTGAGCGCCGACTTTCACAACGCCTATCCCCCTCGTACTACGGCGCGGGACGCCATTCTCTCCGGCTTCTGGGACTCCGCCGGACTGTACGAGCGTCCTACGGGCTTGCAGGAACAGCTTGCGCAGCGCTGGCTCGATTTGCTCGGTTTCGGCGACCGTGGTGACGAGCGCTTACGCCGGTTTTCCTACGGCGAACAGCGCGCAATCCTCGTGGCGCGCGCAATGGTGAAGATGCCACCGCTGTTGATAGCGGACGAACCGAGTCAAGGTCTCGACGACGAGCACAGCGCCTTCGTCCTCTCCATTCTCGATCGTGTGGGGCAAGAAACCGCCACCTGCGTACTCTACGTATCCCACAAGCCGGAGTTCACGCTGCCCTCGGTGACGCACCGGATGCGCTTGGTCCCGGTGGCCGCGGATGGGCGCCAAGGCGGCGGTTTTACCGCCCTGATTGAGCGGGTCGCGTGACCGTCGGTGAGGATGTCGGTGTCGAGGGTGCCGGCGCCTATGCGCGCGCCTTCATCCCCTGCATGGCCGAGCGCAGTCTGAATCCCACGTCCTCAACCGGGTGCGTGCGGATGGCCTGATTCACCTCAATGAGCTCCAGATTGTCGGTCTCGGTGACGTCGTAGGGCTTGCCGATGACGTTGACATCGAGCTTCATCATGAAGCTCTTTTCAAGCATGGGTATGCAGGCATTGGCAAACAGGTAGTTGCCGTACTCCGCCGTATCGGAAATGATGCGGTTCATCTCCTGCAGCTTTCGCCGCGCTATCAGATTGGCGATGAGCGGGACCTCGTGGAGGGACTCGTAGTAGGCGCTTTCGGGCTTGATGCCGCTTGCAACCATGGTGTCGAAGGCGAGCTCGACACCCGCTTTTACGAAGGCCACCATGAGCACCGCGTTGTCGAAGTACTCTTGCTCGGGAATCTCGCGACGTGCTGCCGCGGTCTTTTCAAAAGGCGTCTCACCCGTCTCGGCGCGCCAGGTGAAGAGCTTCTCGTCATCGTTCTCCCAGTCCTTCATCATGGTACCGGAGAACTTGCCACTCATAATGTCGTCCATGTGCTTCTGAAACAGGGGAGTCATTTCCTTTTTGAGCTCTTCGGAGAGCTGGTGTGCCATGATCTTCGCCGGGTTGGAGAGGCGGTCCATCATGTGGGTAATGCCTCCGAGCTTCATTGCCTCGGTAATTGTTTCCCATCCGTATTGGACGAGCTTGGCGGCGTAGGCCGCTTCGATGCCGTTCGCGGTCATGAAATCAAAGGAGAGAAGACTTCCCGTCTGTAGCATGCCGCAGAGTATCGTCTGCTCCCCCATGAGGTCGGACTTGACCTCGGCGACGAAAGAGGACTGCAAAACCCCGGCCCGGTGGCCGCCGGTACCGAAGGCGTAGGCCTTGGCAATCTCGAGCCCGTCACCGCGAGGGTCGTTCGGGGTATGCACCGCAATGAGGGTGGGGACGCCGA
>CAYPTH010000199.1:0-3654 GCA_964413635.1 uncultured Spirochaetaceae bacterium | reverse complement strand
GTCGTGCGCGCTCACGTAGTTGACACTGTGAGAGGGCTTGCGTCCCCCGGCCCCGTAGAGGTCGGAGCTGCCGGTGATCCGCGTGGCGAAATCCGCCACGACCCCGTCTTGTCCCAGCCAGAACTGCCGCGTCCCGTCCCGGAAGCGATCGTTCCACTCGGCCCACCTGACGTCGTGGAACTGACCAACCTGATACGCCCCGCCCGCATCCCACGCTTCGGAGATGAGCTTTGCATCCCGCAGAACGGGGTCCTGGGAGATGGCCTCCACGACAGGCGAACGCTTCAAGAGCGTTCCATCCTGCCCCCGCGCCAAGATGCTTCCCAGGTCGAAACGAAAGCCGTCAACGTGCATTTCTACGACCCAGTAGCGCAGAGCGTCCAGAATGAGGCGCTGCACGACCGGATGATTGCAGTTGAAGGTGTTCCCGACACCCGAGAAGTTACGGTAACGCCTGCGGTCCTCCTCCAACATGTAGTAGATCCGATTGTCCAAACCCTTGAAGGACAGGGTGGGGCCTCCCGCATTTCCCTCGGCGGTATGATTGAAGACCACGTCGAGGATGACCTCAATGCCGGCGCCGTGGAGCTCGCGTACCATCTCCTTGAACTCGCGAACCGGCGCCATTGGGTCGGTGCCCTCCGCGTAGGAAGCTTTCGGCGCAAAGAACCCCATTGGATTGTAGCCCCAGTAGTTCTTCAGGGATTCACCGGTAACCGGATCGGTGCGAGAAACCTCGTGCTCATCGAATTCGTAGAGGGGAAGGAGCTCCAGCGCCGTAATACCGAGCTCCCGGAGGTAGGGAATGCGCTCGATCACTCCACGGTAGGTGCCGGGATACTTCGCTTCAGCGCTCGGGTGCATGGTGAGCCCACGAAGGTGCGCCTCGTAGATCACCGATTCTCGCAGCGAGC
Source organism: uncultured Spirochaetaceae bacterium (assembly GCA_964413635.1). Classification (GTDB taxonomy): domain Bacteria; phylum Spirochaetota; class Spirochaetia; order DSM-27196; family PWMO01; genus CAYFQV01. Next base: position 2,740 of record CAYPTH010000199.1, on the reverse strand, counting down.
GCTTCAAGAGACGATCGCCCTTCCAGTCGAAGGCGTCATCCACGACAACGCACTTGGGAATGAGGTCGATGTTGCTCTGCCCCGGCCCAGGCGGAGCATCCGTTCCCCGAGCCGGGTCGTAGCCGAGAGAGTTGCGGGTGAAACACGGACGCCTACTGTGCGCCTTGGCGTAGGGATCCAGGAGGTAGAGCTCGGCGGAGTAGCGGTGGCCCAGTTCCGGCTCGAATGGGCCGTCTACCCTGTACAGGTAATGCTGCCCCGCGTGGGCGTCCGGCACCAGGACATGCCAGACGTCTCCTGTGCGGTTCCGTTCCGGATCGAAGACGATCTCCTCCCGCGCTTCGCGGTCCTCGGGATGATCGAAGAGACACAGCGTAACCGCAGTGGCATGGCGGCTGAACAGCGTGAAGCTGGTTCCGTCGCATCCGAGCGTGGCGCCGAATACGGCCGGATTGCCGGGGGGATAGAGCGCTCCCGTTGAACTACTCAAGTAGCCGCTCCATGTCCCATTGCGCGGTGAAGAAACCCCGTGACGAGGGGAAGAAACCGGTCACGCGCCTCGGCGTGTACCCAGTGGCCGACATCTGCAATCGTCTCGATCTCGGCCTCCGGGAACAGCTCGGCCACCTCCCCGAGCGTGAAATCCGCCATGTACGGCGACTTCCCCCCGGCGACGAAGAGCACCGGCCCGCTATACGCTCCCGCCCCGCCGGGCCAAGAGGAGAGAGCGGAGTACTGCGCTTCAATGACGGGCAGATTGAGTCGCCACGCGTAGCCCTGCCCATTCTCCGACCGCACGAGATTCTTCATGAGGAAGGCGCGCACGCCCCGGTCCGCGATTCCTCGTGCCAAGTACTGGTCGGCTTCGTTGCGCGCCCCCAGTGTTGCCACCGGCACGGAGCGCATGGTCTGAATGATCTCGCGGTGGTAGCCGGGATAGGTCCGCGGCGCAATATCCACCACCAGAAGTCCCGCGACGCGGTCGGAATGGTCCAACGCGAACTTCATGGCAACCTTGCCGCCCATGGAGTGGCCCATCAATACAGCGCGCTCGACACCGTATTCGTCGAGCGTTTCGACTAAAGCCTCGACGATGACCGGATAGAGCATGTCATCCGTGTGCGGCGATTGACCGTGGTTCGGGAGATCGGGAAGGAGCACCGAGTACTCGCTTGAAAGCTCCTGCGCCACGCCGTGCCAATTGTCGCCGGAGCCAAAGAGCCCGTGGATGATGACCACGTGCTTCGCGTGGTTCTCTCCGTATCGTCTGGTATGCAGGGTCACGCGCTCTCCTCCGTCGCGGCGACGATCTCGCCGACATCGGTCAGTACAAAGTCGGGTTGATAGGCAAAATGGGCAAGCTCCTCGCGGCCGGTGACCCCCGAGAGCACGAGAATTGTCTCGATCTCGGTCTCTACCCCCGCGACGATATCCGTGTCCATCCTATCGCCGATGATGAGGGCTTCCTCGGCGCGACACCCGAGCTTGTGGAGTGCCTGCCGCATCATGAGGGGATTCGGTTTGCCGACGAAGTAGGCCCGGCGCCCCGTCGCAAGCTCGATCGGGGCAATCAGCGCGGCGCATCCCGGCGCAATACCCGCCTCCGTCGGCCTTGAAATGTCTGGGTTAGTACCAATGAGCTTGGCACCCCGGGCCACCAAGTTGACCGCCCGCTCCACCCGCTCGTAGCTGTAGTCCTCGGTCTCACCCACAACCACGTAATCCGCCTCTTCTTCATTAATGGAGAAGCCGATCTCCCGCAGGGCGGTGACCAAGCCGGAGTCCCCAATCACATAGGCCGTACCCGGTTCCCCGAGACTCTGCAGGAAGCCGGCCGTCGCCATCCCGCTGGTATACAGGTGGTCGGCGGTAACCTCGATCCCGAGGCGTTGGAGTTTCTTTCGAAGCTCTTCGGGTGACCGTTCCGCCGAGTTCGTCAGGAATAGAAAGCGCTTTCCCGCACTGCGAAACCAGGCAATGAGCTCCCGTGCACCGGGGAGGATTCGCTCGCCGTGATAGATGACGCCGTCCATGTCGCAGATGAAGGCGCGCTTCTGCCGGAGCGTCAGCGCGAGGTCTTGGTTCATTCGGTTCTTCCTCGATTTTGAACGTCGTGTAGTATATCGGAGTGAGCTTGGAACGCAAGGCGCCGGGCTTCCTTCGGCCGCCGGCGTTTGCCGCTGCGCCGGCGTTTGCCCCAGCGCCGGCGTTTGCCGCTGCGCCGGCGGCGTCATATACTGCACTCAAGAACCATGCGGCACATTGTGAATCCACGAATCGAAAACTACATTTCCGGGACCGAGCGGCAGAGCAATTCGGTTCTTGCCGAAATGGAAGACCTCGCGAGGCGAACCGGCTTTCCCATCATCGGCCCACAAGTTGGACACCTTATCCAAGTTTTGGTTGCCTCGCTCCAACCGCGGCGAGTTCTCGAATTGGGCGCCGGTTACGGCTACTCGGCACTTTGGGCCGCGAGCGTCATGCCCGCAGACAGCCGGATTATCTGCATCGACTTCGATCCCGAGAATCGGGACCTGGGACAGAAGTTCATTTCCCGCGCCGGAGTTGCGCCGGAGATTAGCTACGAGATCGGAAACGCTTTGGAAGTGGCGCAACGCTATGAGCGGGAGGACGTGGAGCCCTTCGACTTCATCTTCAATGATGTCGACAAAGAGGACTACGGCGCGGCCTTCGACGTTGCCGTCAGACTGCTACGCCCGGGAGGCGTCCTCATGACCGA
>CAYPTH010000198.1:2351-3751 GCA_964413635.1 uncultured Spirochaetaceae bacterium | reverse complement strand
CCTTCGACGATCCGCACGCCTTCGTGTATAACGACCGGGTATACCTCTTTGCCTCTCATGACTTCTCCTCGGACAATCGAGATTTCGTCCTAAAAGACTGGTGGGTGTGGTCCTCGTCGGACTTGCTGAGGTGGCGACACGAAAGTACCTTGAAGCCGGAGAACACCTGCATTGGGAGACCCTTCGACGCGTGCTGGGCGACCTTCGGCGTGGAGCGAGAGGGGCAGTGGTTTTGGTACTTCTCCATAGGTATGGACGGCATTGGAGTGGTGGTTTCGGACTCGCCCAGAGGCCCCTGGCGCGATCCCTTGGGAGAACCGCTCATTCCGGCGGGGATTACGGCAACCGAGGCGCGCGACCCCGATGTCCTGGTGGATGAAGATGGAACGCACTATCTGGTGTTTGGGACCTTCGACTATTTCATTGTGAAGCTGGGAGACGACTTGCTGTCGCCGGCCGAGCGGCCGCGTCCGGTGCGAGTCGCAAACGCTCACGGTCCCTACGGTGCCGGCAAGACGGATGACAAACCCGCCCTTCACAAGAAGCACGGACGCTACTACCTTTCCTGGTCCGGTTTCTACGCCGTGTCGGATTCCGTTTACGGCCCCTACGAGTACCGGGGAACGGTGATCGATCCGCGTCTGATTCAGCGGGAGTTCCTCAATCAGGACGTCCATCACGACCGGCACGGCACCTTTTTCTCCTTTCACGGTCAAGACTATTACGTGACGAACGATCACTCTCAGCCGGGGCGCAGCAAGTACTACCGCGATTCCATCATGACCTACGTCCACTACCGCGACAACGGCGATATTGCGCCGGTTCGCATCGATTCGCTGGGAGTCGGCCAGTACGATGCCCGCGGCAGCATTGAAGCCGCGGAGTACTCCCGGATAGAGGGAGGCGTGAAGCGTGAATCCGCCTTTGGTGGCTTTGAGGTGCAGGGACTGAGCAATGGAAGCACATTGTATTACCCGAATGTGCGGCACCTTTCCGGCTACAGCCATGTCAACGTCATGGCAGCGTGTGCTCATCCCAAAGGCGGTACCATGATTATCGAGGACGGTCGTCGTGGCGAGACCCTCGGAGAATTGGAGTTGACCCCCACGGATAGTTGGCGCGTCTTTCAGCACTATCATTGCGTTCTGAAATTGACCGAGAACGCCCTGGACATGGTCATCCGGTTCCAGGGGCCTGACCAGGAGTTCTGTCGGCTGCACCGCCTATTCTTCTCCGAGTCGGGAATGAAGTGACGCCATGGCGGCGGTCTGCTACTATAGGACCACTCGTGGAATCCGGCTTCCGAACCGTTAGAACCCGCCTCAGCAGGAAGAGTTCATTGATCGGTACTTCGATGAGCGACGGGCGGACATGGCGCGTTTGGCCGCTGCGCTCGAGCG
>CAYPTH010000198.1:0-2251 GCA_964413635.1 uncultured Spirochaetaceae bacterium | reverse complement strand
TCGAGCGCTTCCGGGACAGCGAGAGCGAGTTCACCTCCGCCAACTTTCGCGGGCCCGACGGTATAACCGACATCTCCGGCCAGGTCGACGGAGTGGTTTTTGGGGGCGTCTCGGTGCGGATGGTGGCGTCGCTCATTGAGCGTGCCCGGGTCTCCCCCGACTCTGAAAGCTACATACTCACGCAAGAGGGCACCATGATTACCCGCTCGAAGTACGAGCCACGCCTTCGGGCGCAAGGTGTGCTGGAGGGCGAGTCACCCATGTCCCTCGTCGTGGACTCGGAGATCTACCGCCGTGCGTTGAATCAGCAACGGAGTAGTGGGGTGTACAAGAGTTACTGGGGAGGTCAGGTAATCGGGAGCTACCGCTGGATCCATGAAGGCCGCTGGATTCTCGTCTACGAGCAGCCCTGGCAGACCGTCACCGAGCGCTATCAGGATACCTTTCGCATTGCCGCGCTCATTGCGCTCTTTGTTGGCCTAGGGCTTGTAGTGCTTCTCATCCGCGTCTCGCGGACAATAACGGATCCGGTAGACCTCTTGGCACGGGCCTCACAGAGCTACTTTAGCGATGAAGAAACTGCGACACTTCGGCAGGAGGATTTCCGCGGTGCGCCTTTGGAGCTCCGACAGCTTGCCGACGCCTTCCAAGCCATGGTAGCTCGCGTGGAGTCGGACATTACTCGGATCGAGGAGACCTCCCGTCGCGATGGTCTCACGGGTCTTCTGAAGCGTGAAGTCTTCGAAGACCAGAGTCAGCGCCTTCTCGACTTTTGCCGCCGGTCTGAGTTGCCCGTAGCCGCCCTGGTCCTGGATATCGACCACTTCAAGAGCGTCAACGACACCCACGGCCACGCCGCCGGAGACACAGTCCTGCGAATTGCCTCCCAACAGATGGGGAAAACCGTCCGTGACTCGGACGTGCTATGCCGCTTCGGCGGGGAGGAGTTCGCGGTCTTCGTGCCCAACGCGACCGCTGAACAGGCCCGGGAGCTTGCCGAACGGATACGCCACAACATTGCGACGCAGCCGATTTCTCTCGGTGACGAGACCATCACGGTTACCATCAGCATTGGTGTCGCCGCCGGCGAGCCGGCGGCATCGGCGAACGTGGACATCGATCTCTCGGAGATGCTCTCAACCCTCGTGTTTCGGGCCGACCGCGCCCTCTACGACGCCAAACGCGCCGGCCGCAACCGCGTTGCTGTCGCCTCCCCGCATTGAAACGAGGCTCCCCCCGGCGAGTTATTGCAAGGTCGCCCATTCGGGCCGAAACCTATTATTTTCGAAGGCATGAAGAAGTCGCCTCTCGTCCTCGGCCTTGCCGCGTTCTTCATAACTGTCCTTGTCGTGGTCCTGCTGGGACAGGCCCCAACCCCCGACGGCTCCGGACGCTCCCGGCCACAATCCGGAACGACGGGAGGCGCCGCGGACACCGACGCCGCCGAGGCAGCCGACGCCGCACCACCGCCGGAAGCAGTGCCCGGCCACGGTCCCGTCCGCGCCCTTGAAAAGGCGTATCCGGACCGAATTGCACGCACCGAGGTGCGCGGTGGGCAGTGGGCACTGGAATTGGACGGAACGTGGTACTACTGGGCGGATGGTCGGCTGCTGCCGAAGGAGCAGCTCGATGCAGCCGAGGAGTTCGTCTCGCTGCGCTTTTACGAATACTACGAGCTCGGTCCACTGGAACAACGGGAGATATCACCGGAGCTTGCCGAGCGCCTCCGGGACCGGGACAATGTCGGCGGCAACGACGAGCGAAGCCGCTTCAACGCCTTCAACGACCAGCTCTACGCCGTGTCATCCCGATCCGAGGCGGAGGCTACAGCCGTATGGACGACCCTTCTGGGGAAGCGCGTCCGGGTGCACCCGCTGCTCGTCGAGCCCCTCGAGCGTGTGGACGACCGCATCCGTCAGGCCGCCTCACGAGACGCGGAGACGCAGCGCTTCCTCGATGAGCTCTTTCAGATCCACGGCTACAACTGGCGAAACATTGCCGGAACGGCTCGACGGAGCTATCACGCCTACGGCGTGGCCGTAGATCTCTTGCCGATTCGGTGGAACGGCGGTTGGGCGTACTGGCAGTGGGCCCGCGACGGCGGCGTTGAAGAGTGGTGGGACCTGCCGCTGGAGGACCGCTGGACGCTTCCGCAGCCCGTTATCGACGCCTTCGAGGCGGAAGGCTTCGTCTGGGGCGGCAAGTGGCTCTTCTTCGACAACATGCATTTCGAATATCGACCGGAGTCGAT
>CAYPTH010000197.1:0-3776 GCA_964413635.1 uncultured Spirochaetaceae bacterium | reverse complement strand
TCCGTCCCGTTCGTGCTTTCGGTATACCAGGTCCCAGGGGCCCACGCGGCCGCGTCTCTTGAGCTCTTCGAAGCGCATCCCCACCGGCTTCATCCGCCAGTCGTTGTACGCCTCTACACTCGAGAGCTCTACAAAGGGCTTGACCTCGAGGGCCCGGGCCAGCCGGCCGGCGATTTCCCGTTCATCGAGAGCCTCTCCCCGAGGCTCGACGACTCGACGGGCACAACCGATGAAGTTGATGTAGTGCTGATCGTGGATCCGGTCTCGTTCCAGCCAGGTAGCGATCGGCAACACGTAATCCGAGACCTCGGCTGTCGGGGTGAGGACGAAGTCCATGACGACCGAGAGATCGAGAGCCTTGATTGCCCGAACGACCTTCCGTGAGTTCTGCAGCCCCATGACGGGGTCGTGGGACCACACGGCGGCCTTTATGCGGCCGTCCAGAAGATAGTCCATGGCCATGTGCGGGTTCTCATCGACCTTCCAGGAGACTGGAGATGCCGGATCGTAGTTCAGCGGGTACTCCCGCGCCCCGGGACGATCCATGCACACCTCTTTGGGCGGCGCCCAGCTGATCGGTTCGTCGCTTACCTGGAAGGAGAAGAAGCTAATTGGGCGGGGTTTGGCCGACGGCGCGTGGAAGAGGTTCCCCCCCGGAACATCCAGCCCGCCGAGGATGGCAAAGAGACAGTCGATTGCCCGTAAGTTTTGGACGTTGTTCGTGTTCATGTTGGTGCCCATGCGGTGGTAGACCGCGGCGGGGCGATACGCAGCAAGAAGCTCCGCGGCCGCCTTGATCTTCTCTTCCGGCACCCAGGTTATTTCGGAGACTCGATTGAGCGGGTATTCGGCGGCGCGGTCTCGGAGCTCACTGAATCCGACGGTATAGGTCTCGACGAACTCGTGGTCGTAGAGCTCGTGTTGAATTATGTGGTTCATGATGCCCAAGGCCAGCGCCGCATCCGTGGCCGGGCGCAACTGGAGCCAGAGGTCCGCCTTGTTGGCGGTCTTCGTGAAGACCGGATCTACGACCAGCAGACGTGCGCCCTTCTCCAGGCCGCGCAGAAGCTCTCGCCCCTTCGAACAGGGGTGCGCCTCAACTGGATTGGAGCCCCAGCATACGGCGAGGTTCGTGTTGGCGAAGTCCGGGCCCATCTCCCACGTGTTGTGCTGTCCCCAGGTCAGTCGGGTGGAGATACATCCGGGGCGAAGGCAGTACGCAGCGTCACCGCCGATCTGGTGGGGACTACCGAGGGCAAAGAGCCAAGCGAGGTTGCAGAGATTGTTGTCTCGATCACCGTCACCGACGCCCCAGGCAATGGTGGACGGTCCGTGCTCCGCTACAAGTGACCGCATCCGCTCGGCGATCTCGCCGATTGCTTGATCCCAGGAGATGCGTTCCCACTTGCCTTCCCCGCGCTCGCCGACACGCTTCAGCGGGTGTGTGACGCGATCCGGGTGGTTCTGGTACTCCACGAAGGAGTAGCCCTTGGGACAGAAGGCACCCTCGTTCTGCGGGTGATTCGGGTCCCCTTCGAGGTAGACCACCGTGCCGTCCTTGACGTAAGCGCGGCATCCGCACTCGCAGTGACAGCCTCCGCATGTCGTCTCGATAACGTCGACATCCGGAGCGTGTATCCAGCCCATTTCCGTTGCCATATCCCTACCTCCACGTGCCGGATGGGCACATGAACCCCCGGCTTCACGAACGGATCGCCTTCGAGATTTGTCTTGTCTTGGCTTGTGTCTGGAGAATAGCATGGATTTCAATTTTGCGAAAGCTGAACCTACTAAGCCGCCTCAGGATTGGAACTGCGGAGCCCATGCTCTATGATGGGGAACGTGAGTAATGCATCGACAGGGGAATTCGGAACCGAGGATCTGGTTCGTCTCAGCTTCTTTGCGGATATGGCGCGGGACATCTCGGAGACCAAGACCATCCGGGAGACCCTCAATCAGATCATGCATCACGTGGCGACCATCTTTGCGCCGACGAACTGGTCGCTTTTTCTTCGCGATCGCAAGACGGGCGAGCTCCGCTTTGCCGTGGTTACCGGCTCCGCTGTAGACGCGTTGAAGGGCAAGACGGTACCACGCGGTCAGGGCATTGCGGGGTGGATCGCAGAGAACGGGGAGCCTCTGATCGTGGAGGACGTGCGCCGGGACAAAAGATTCGACGCCTCTTACGACCGTGTAGCCGACTTTGAGACGCGCTCCATCATCGGCGTGCCGCTGAAGACGCAGAAGGACGTCTTCGGGGTAATCGAGCTCATCAACACGCTCGAAGCGCGCACCTTCACGCCCCTCGACCTGAAGTTCCTCACGACCATAGCCGAGTTCGGCGCCATTGCCATTGAGAAGGCGTACTACCTCAATGCGCTCAAGCGGATCTCCAGTCAGGATGTCCTCACCGGGCTGCTCAACCGGCGGAGCTTCGAGCGACTCTACCGGCGCGAGATGGAGCGGCTTCAACGCACGGGCCGATCCTTCACCCTGCTCTTGATCGACATGGACGGATTCAAGCAGATCAACGACAGGTGGGGTCACGCCGAAGGTGACAAGGCGCTCCGCCTCGTGGCAGGGCTGCTCAAACGGGAGTGCCGGAAGATGGACGTTGCCGCCCGCTACGGCGGGGATGAGTTCGTTGTGCTCCTTCCGGAGACCGAGGGCGAGCAGGCAAAGAGCGTCGTAGCGAGGATCCGCGCCGGCTTGGATGCCGCGTCAGCCGAGCTCTCATACGCGCTCGGCGCGAGCATTGGCATTCAGCAGGCCGGTCCGGAAGATGGAGACCCCCTCGGCCTCGCCGACCAGCGGATGTACGAGGAGAAGCGGCGCAAGCAGGAACGGACCATCGACTCCGTCGCCGAGCACCTCGGCGAGTTCTTCGATGAGGAGGATGGGTCCCAATAGGGGCGACGCCCGTCACGTCCACGGAATGAAGTCGGGGTTCACCTCGGGCATGCGTGCACCTACTTTCCTGCGCCAGGTTTCGAGCCGGCCGGCGAGCTCAGCGACACGCTCCGGCTGTTCGCCGCACAGGTCCCGCGCCTCACCGAGGTCGGCATCCACGTCGAAGAGCAGTCTTTGTCCGTCCTCGAAGAACTCAATCAGCTTGTATCGGCCGGCGCGGATGGATCCGCCCGGCGTGCCGCCTTGATTGCCGTAATGCGGGTAGTGCCAGAAGACCGCGTCACGGTCCAGCTCGTTTCCCTGCAGACAGGGGAGTAGCGAGACGCCGTCCATGTGCTGCTCGGGGCGTTGCGGAAGTCCGCAGAGATCAAGGATGGTCGGATAGATGTCGGGGCTCGTGGCGGGCTCGGCGGAGGTGGTGGCCGCGGCCGGGCCGGCGCCGGGGCTCGCGGCGCCTGTGGACGGCCGGACGATCAGCGGTACTCGATTTCCTCCCTCATACATCCACCCCTTTCCCTCGGCGAGGGGAGCGTTGCACGTCGGTGAGCTCTCCGCGGTGGCCAGGCCGCCGTTGTCCGAGGTGAAGACGATGGCCGTGTCCTCATCGATCCCTTCCTCTTTCAGAACGTCCAACAGCCGACCAATGTTCCAGTCCAGCGCCGCGATCATGGCGGCGTATGTTGGATCGGATTGGATTCGCCTGCGGATGATGCGCAGGTGGCGCTTGTGCTCCACGGGGAAGGCCTCGCCGACCTCGAGGGCGGGAACTTTGTCCAGACCCATCTGCCGCGCCTTCTCCCGGAAGTAGGCGATCGCATCCGCCTTGGCTTGAATGGGCACGTGGACGGAGTAGTACCAGAGGTTGA
>CAYPTH010000196.1:0-3783 GCA_964413635.1 uncultured Spirochaetaceae bacterium | reverse complement strand
GGATTCGTAAAGTGGCCGCCGGCGGCTTGCCGCCCTGCGGCGGCCACTTTACGAATCCGCTCTACCGTCTCCCTGGCGGCGTCCCGGTCGACGCCTGCGTCTCGGTAGCTTGCCACGATCAACTCCCCTCGAAGACGAGCTTCTCTTCTTCCACCGGTGCAGCCATGGGATAGACGCCGGTGAAACAGCCGGTGCAGAAGCGGTGTCGGTCGCCGAGGGAATCGAGGAGTCCCTCCACGGAGACGTAGGCCAGCGAGTCGGCGTCGAGCATGTCGCGGATCTCTTCGAGTCCGCGACTGGCTGCAAGCTCGTCGCGCGTGGGAATGTCAATGCCGAAGTAGCAGGGAAAGGCGACCGGCGGACTCGCCACGCGGAAGTGCACCTCCGCGGCGCCGGCCTCCCGGAGGAGGGTAACCAAGCGTCGGCTGGTGGTGCCGCGGACAATAGAGTCGTCGACCAGAATAATGCGCTTGCCCTCGACGTTCTGTCTCAGGGCGTTGAGCTTCACGTTTACGGCACGCTCCCTGAGCTCCTGAGAGGGCACAATGAAGGAGCGGCCGACGTACTTGTTTTTGATCAGGGTCATCCGAAAGGGGACGCCGGAGGCCTCGGCGTATCCGAGGGCGGCTACGACGCCGGACTCCGGTACGCCGGAGACGAGATCCGCATCCACGTGTGCTTCCCGGTAGAGGGCGGCGCCGGTGCGCATCCGCGACTCGTAGACGCTTACCTCGTCTATCGTTGAGTCGGGGCGGGCGAAGTAGATGTACTCGAAGGAACAGGTCTTCAAGCCCGCCTTCTCGCTCTTGCGGATGGAGTGGAGGCCTTCATCATCGATGACCAGGATCTCCCCGGGCTCGACGTCGCGCAGGACCGTACCGCCGACGGCCTGGATGGCGCAGCTCTCGGAGGCAATGACGTAGCCGTGATCAACGGCGCCGAGAATGAGCGGACGGTTGCCGTTGGGGTCCCGGACCGCCACGAGCTTGTCTTGGGTCAGGATGCCGAGGGCGTAGGAGCCCTGGACGGTGCGCATGGTGTCGGTGAGGGCGCGCTCGAGGCCGTGAGTGGAGCCCCGAGAGATGAGGTTGAGGATGACCTCGGAGTCGCTGGAGGAGTGGAAGACAACCCCTGCGTCCTCGAGGAGCTCCCGGATGACCGGGGCGTTTACCAGGTTTCCGTTATGCGCGACGGCAACCTGGCCCAGGCGAGTCTGGGCGACCAGGGGTTGGGCGTTTGCCAGGGTGTTGGAGCCCCGGGTCGAGTAGCGCGTGTGCGCCAGTGCCGCCTTTCCCGTCCATCCCGAAAGGAGCTCGTCGGAAAAGACCTCGGAGACCAGGCCGAGGCGCTTGTGCACCTGGAACTCACCGCCGGAGTTCACCACCATGCCCGCGGATTCCTGCCCGCGGTGCTGAAGAGAATACACCCCGTAGTAGGCCATATGGGAGACGTCTTCGGCGCCGCCTTTCGGGTAAAAGACGCCGAAGACCCCGCACTCCTCGTGGAGCTCACTCATATCTGTCCTCGCAGCCTGCTCGCAATCTCCTGATAGGCCTCTTCGACCTTGCCGAGATCGCGGCGGAATCGGTCCTTGTCCAGTCGTTCTCCAGTTTCGAGGTCCCAGAAGCGGCAGGTGTCGGCGCTGATCTCGTCCGCCAAGAGCAGCTCCCCCTGTGCGGCCTTAGCGCCGGCGGTCGCTCTGATCTCGGGAGCAGCGGCTTCCCCCTGTGCGCGGCCGAACTCCAGCTTGAAGTCGATGAGCTCAATGCCCACGTTCTCCATGGCTTCGGTGAGCACCTCATTCACGATTCGGGTCATGCCGTAGATCTCGGCCAGCTCGTCGAAGCTCGCCAGTCCGATTGCCACGGCGTGGGTATCGTTGATGAGGGGGTCGCCGAGGGCATCGTTCTTGTAGGAGAGCTCGAAAACGGTTGTGGCCAGGCGCGTGCCTTCATCAATGCCCAGGCGCTTTGCCATGGTCCCGGCGGCGCGGTTGCGGACGATCACCTCCAAGGGCACGATCTCCACCGCGCGGCAGAGCTGTTCCCGGTCGGAAAGCTTCTCAATGAAGTGCGTCTTCACGCCCCGGCCCTCGACCAGCGCCATGAGGATGCTCGAAATCTCGTTGTTGCGCACGCCCTTGTCGACCACGGTGCCGCGCTTCGCGGCGTTGTAGGCGGTGGCATCGTCCTTGAAATACATGACGACGCGACTCGGGTCGTCCGTGGCAAAGAGCTTCTTGGCCTTGCCTTCGTAGAGGAGATTCTGTTTCGTCACGCTGCTCATGGCGGCGGTCCTTATGTCGTGGTAGGTGGAGGGATGCGCGGAAACGAAAAAGGTCCACCTGGTGAGGCGGACCTTTGCTGCTGCGAATGGCGGCACATCGATCCACCCATAGTAGGAAGATTAACGGTCTTCCTGTAGAAACTCCCGATCCGTATTACCGGGACTATATGGATGCTGGGGCGTCCGCTACCGGAAGGCGCGAACACCGCTTTCAATGATCTTGGCGTCTCCGGGGTCGGGGTGGTTGCGAAAGAGCCCCGGGGCCACGCGTTCCGAATGCCCCATTCTACCAAGGATTCTCCCGTCGGGGGAAGTGATTCCCTCAATTGCCAGGACCGATCCGTTGGGATTCCACGGCTCGCCTTCCGCAATCTCGCCGGCCGGCGTCACGTACTGCGTGGCGACTTGGCCTGCGTCGAGGAGCGCCTGAGCCCGCTCCGGGTCGATGAGAAAGCGCCCCTCCCCGTGGGAGACGGGAAGTCCGTACACCCCTCCGGGCTCGGTCGCTGCGAGCCAGGGCGATGCATTGGAGGCAACCCGCACCCAGGCCATCCGTGAGACGTGGTGGCCGATCCGGTTCCGGGCGAGGACGGGGTCGCCGGGGGCGCGGTTGCGAAACTCGCCGTAGGGCACCAGCCCGAGGCGTACCAAGGCCTGGAAGCCGTTGCAGATGCCGAGGATCAAGCCGTCGCGCCCGAGGAGCCCGGCAATGGCGTCCGCAACCCGGGGCTGCCGGAGGAGCGCCGCCATGAACTTGCCCGAGCCGTCGGGCTCGTCCCCGGCGCTGAAGCCGCCCGGTAGAATCAGGATCTGGCTCTCCGCCAGGGCGCCGGCCAAGTGCCCGAGGGATTCAGCGATTGCCGTGGTCGAGAGGGTCTTGAGGACGATCGTTTCGCTTCGGCCTCCGGCCGCGTCGACCGCCTCGGCGGTGTCGTACTCGCAGTTGGTGCCGGGAAAGACGGGAATGACGACGCGGGGGCGTGGGATCGCGGGCCGTGCCGATTGCGTCGGCGTGTCGCCGCCGTCCGCGACGGAGCGCTCCCCCACGCCGGGGTGCGCGGCCGCCCCGGTGGCCCCGTCCACGTCGCCGCTGCGGTAGACGTCCTCCAAGACGCCTGCCCACGCCCGCCACGCCTCGGCGACGGGGAGCGACCACGACGTCGTTGCAATCTCGGCGCCGTGGGTGACGCCCAGTTCCCGAGCGTTCACGCCCCGGGCGGCGCCGGACCGCGACCAGGGCAACACGACATCCCGAAAGAAGGCAGGAGTCACCTCCAGGATGAGGCTTCCGATCGCCGGGGTGAACCACGCGATCTCCTGCGTACCCGGCGCCTCGGTTTCCGGTGGCTCGGTTCCCGGCGCCCCGTCTGCTCCCGCCACGGTCAGGCGCAGGCCAAGGCCGTTTCCGAAGGCGGCTTCGGTGAGCGCAGGGGCCACTCCCGCCTCCCCGCAGGGGATCACCGACCGAAGCCCGGGATCATTCGTGCACCCGTGGAC
>CAYPTH010000195.1:0-3801 GCA_964413635.1 uncultured Spirochaetaceae bacterium | reverse complement strand
CGCAGTCGGTCTCCTGCTTGAAACCATTCAACAATTTCGGCACCAGTTCATACGCCCTGCGGAACGCGGTCTTGCCCACGATTGCGGTGATCGCACTTTCCATCGGCTGGCTCATGGGAGGCCTGGTGGTGATCGAGAACGTCTTCAACTTTCCGGGAATCGGGTCGCTTCTCGTGACGGCGGTGACTCAGAAGAACCTGCCGGTCCTGCAGGCCATCTCCGTGCTCATTGTGTTCTTCTACGCCTCGGCGAATCTCTCAGCGGACCTGCTGTTTGCACTGCTCAATCCGCGGATCCGGCTGTCGTGGGCTGCGCGCATCCAGACGCATTGCGTATAGACGTATTGACGATTTACCCATTGTTGACTAAAAAGGACTTAATGTTAGAGAGGAACTTTCTGGTCTTGTCAGGGGACGAAGCCTTCCAAGGCCACATTCGCGGCGCCCTGGAGAGCGCCCACACGCACGTCCATTGTCGATCGTACATGGATCTTGACGATCCGGTGTTCCGCCGTCCGACCCTCGGGGCCTACATCGATCTCGATAGCGTGGAAGAAGAGCTCGCCGCGGCTGTGGCGGCGACGCTGCCGAGCGCGGCGGCGGCACGGCCGGATCGTTCGGCGAGTACCGGTCGCTTTGTGCAGCAATACCAGGCGCTGCCGCTCATCAAGGATGAAGGCGGGCACTGGATCGAGCTCGTACCTGGGATCGCGCGGCAGTTCGCGCACACCTCGGAGCGTGAAACCACGCAGCGCGACATTGTCCGGACCACCGCGCTGCGGTATCAGCGCCTCCTCGAGGCGCTTCCGGACATCGTCTATAAAGTCGATCCGGAGGGATACTTTACCTACGTCAACCGCGCCGTGAAGCACCTCGGATATGAGCCCGAGGATCTGCTCGGCAAACACTTCTCCGTCCTGCTCTACCCCGGCGAAGCAGAACGAGTTAGCCGCGACTCCGTCGTCGAGCAAATCCGGGAATCCGGTACGATTCCCGAGACGCCGCCGCAACTCTTCGACGAGCGCCGCTCGGGCGAGCGCCTTACCCGTGACCTGAACGTGCAACTGCGACGGCGCAATCCCGGCCCCGACGGCGGGCTCACCATGCACGCGGACCTCCTCGCCTACGGCGAGGTGGCGGCAACGGGTAACTACACGCGCACCGAGGAGACGCTGCAGTTCACGGGGACCGTCGGGATCATTCGCGACGTCACCGAGCGCTTCCAGGTGCAACGGAACCTCACACGGCTGTCCGAGGTCGTGGAACGGAGCAACCGGGGCGTGGTCGTCGCAGACGCCTCCGGTGTTGTCGATTACGCCAACTCCCGATTCTTCGCGATTCTGAAGGCCGGGCCGGAGGAGGTCATGGGTCGACGGATCGACCAGATCGCCTGGGGCGAGCGCCTGTCATGGGAGACGGTCGCGAAATCCATTCGTTCGACCGGCAAGTTCTGCTTTGATGTACAACTCGAAGACGGCGTCGAGACCGGGACGCTTCGATGGTACGAGATCAGCGCATATCCCATCAACCTTGGGGAGTACGGGGCGGATCAGGTGGTCGTGTTTCACAGCGACATCCAGGAGCGAAAACGGCGTGAGCACGAGTTGGCTCAGGCGCTGTCACGGCAGGAGGCGTATCTCCGGGAAATCCACCACCGCGTCAAGAACAACCTGCAGGTCATCACCAGTCTCTTCTCCCTCGAGGAGTACCACGCCGCAGGCGACTCCCGGCTATCGGAGCTCCTGGATCACAATCTGGGGCGCATTCGCATCATTGCAGCAGCTCACGAGCTCCTCGAGCAAGCGGATGACCTGGCCCGGGTGGATCTCAACACCTACGTCAACGATGTCATTGCGGGTGTCCACGGCGCTTACGGGGGCGGGCTCCAGATCGCCCAGGACATTGCCCCAATGCACCTTCCTCTGGATGCCGTTGTTCCGCTTGGCATCATGCTCCATGAGCTCGTCGCGCGAATCCGTTACCTTCACACCGCCAACAAAGGGGGAGAGGCGGCGTCGTTCAGTTTGACCGGTCGTGTGCAGGACGGCAGCTATTCACTCACCGTTCACGGAAGCGAGAACCTCCCGATTCATGCAGCCATCTCCGACGCGCAGGAGTTGCTGTCCGCGTTGACGGAGCAACTCGGCGCGGAGGCAGAGACTCTCGAGAACGGCTGTCGCCTGGTCTTCTCGGCCGACGCCGTGGAGCGCTCCGAGCTTGCCCGCCTGAGCCCCGCCCCCGGTCCGGGTTGATCCCGTCCGGGAGCGTGGTTTCGCCTGCCGAATTTCAATCCATGGCTTCGGAGAGGATGCCCTTGGTGGTTACTCCCTCGACCTGCGCGAAGGAGACTTCCGTTCCGAGGTAGCGCTGCTGGTTGAAGTCGAGGGCCACCCAGCTCGAAGTGACGATCCGGTAGGTCTTCCCGTCTTCCACCTCAATGTCACTTGCGTAGAGGAAATCCCCGGTCCGCTCGTCGAAGGGCGTTGCGGTGTGCTGATTGCTCCGTCCGAGGATGGTGCGCAGCGTCGAGGCATCGACTTCCGCCTCCATGACATCGTTGTCGAAACGCATGAACTGATCGAAGCGGTACTTCGGAAGCGGACCCGCGGAGAGTCCGGACCCGAAGGATGAGTGGTTGAGAAACGCCACGTCGGCCCCCACCGCATCACGCACCGTCTCTACCGACCACATTGCCGCCTCGAGCACGCTCATGTCTCGGGGAACTCTGCCGACTGAAGCGGTGTCCTGGGCGTCGAGGTGCTCGGTGCGGACGGCCTCGATCGTGCGGGCCATGGCGGAGTCCGCCGTGTCGATCTCCGCCACGCGAATCATGCGGGTTGCGAGCTGCGGAGCGGCACCGGAGAGGTAGACCTCCGTCACGTTGACCAGCTCCCCGCGAAACCCGTTGTGCATGTAGGGAATGCCGGCGATTTCCTCCTGGACAAGGAGGTGATCGTGTCCCCCAACGGCGAAGAGCGTCTCAGCCGGGAGGGCGGCGAGCATGCCCCGGTCCGCTACAAGGCCCGCGTGGGAGAGCAGAATGGAGTAGTCGGCGTCGCGCACAAGCTCCGCGTAGCTGCCGGCGGTCCAGTCGACCGGGTCCGGGATCTGCAGACTGTCGCGATAGGGCTCGGGGTAGGTGTTCATGGCGTTGGTGGCCACGCCGACCACGCGGACGGTCGAAGCGCCGGCAGCGAGATCGATTGTGCTCGGCGCGAGCCCCCGTCCCGACGCGTCGGCAATGTTGCCGATCACGCTGATGTCGTAGCGCCGGGCGGTTTCGATAAACTCCGCAGGTTGGACAAAGTCGAACTCGTGATTGCCGATGTTTACGATGACCGGTCCGTACTCCCGCAAACGTCGCAGGAACTCCCAGTCGGCTTCGCCTTCGGATTTCAGAGCGGCGGCGTTTCCGAGCTCGAAGAGGTCGCCATTGAACAAAAACACGAGGTTCTGCCCGGCGTACTGCTTTGAAAGCCGGTCAACCGCTGTGAGGATTCGGGGATAGGCGTCGTAGGCGGAGTGGGTATCCGCCATGTTTACCGCGACGAGCTCTGGGGACTCGCGCTCGATTTGGCCTTCGGCACGTGCGGCAAGCGGCGTGAAAAGCGCAAGCATCAATGTAAGCGCAACCAGGCGCATGGCCCCGGCGATAACGTAACGTTTCATTGTTTCTTCCTCCCTTGAGAGCAGAGTGCCCGAGCGAGGTTAGCGTTCCATTAGGCGCGGTAGAAAACGTGGCGGGGCCGCCACTTGACTCCCGCCTCCGTAAACATCATTTTAGTTGCAATGGAAACTAAAT
>CAYPTH010000194.1:0-3874 GCA_964413635.1 uncultured Spirochaetaceae bacterium | reverse complement strand
CGGCGCCTCCCGGAAAGCCGTCGTGATGAGCCTCACTGTCGCCGGCGCATCATCTCCTTGAGCTCCTGCACCGTGAAGAAGACCTGGGGCGGGTTGTCCTGGAAGCTCCGCTCGCCTGGCTCGACCGCCTCTCCGGTTGTCAAATCGACCACGGAGATCGTGCTGTCGATGACTGCGCCCTCCGTGCTGAAGACGAACATGCGCTCGACCCGGACGTTTCCGTAGAAGGTGTTCAACGTCGACTCGATGACGGCAATACGCCGGAGGGAGTCAAAGGTGTAGTCGGTGAGCTTTGACCAGTCGCCTGCGGGAGACCTCTCCTCCAAACGGGCGAACGCGCCGGGCAGGCTGCTCTGGTAGATGATCAGCGCCTTCATGACGGGGTCTTGCGGGTCCGGTGAACCGGAGAACCAGCTGGAGCTGCGCCGGAGCTCATGGAGCCAGAGCTGGTAGTAGCGCGAGTCGGCCGACACCTCCCGGATCGTCTCGAGCGCCTGTTTGTGGAGCGCCACGGCTTCTTCCACGCGCTCCTCCTGCGCCGTGAGCGCGCCGGCTGCTCCAAGCGAAGCGAAAAGAAGCATGCCGATCATCCGATGCCGAGAAACGCCCATATCTTGAAGCATACTACCTTGGCTGCTGTTCTGCTGACCGGTCCCGTGGAAAGACGCAGGCGCCGCATACTACAATTACCGTGTGGCGGACGAGACCCCCCTCGTGGTGGTGGGACACAAGAACCCCGATACCGACTCGGTCTGCTCGGCAATTGCCTACGCCCGCTTCAAGGAGTCGACCGGCGTTGCCGCGACACCATTCCGAGCCGGAAACCTCAACACCCAGACGCGTTTCGTTCTCGACCGTTTTGGGTGCCCTTCGCCTGAGCTCTTGACCGATCTCTATCCCAAGCTCACCGACATCATGATCCCGGAGGAGCAGCTCTTTCTCTTGACCCCCGAGGATCCCCTCTCCGCGGCGGTTCGGACTATCCTGGACAAGGCCTTCTCCTTTCTCCCGATAGTGGATCGCGACAATGTGTGTGTCGGGAAGGTGACCGCGCTCCGGGTGGCGCGGCTCGTGGATGAGCTCCCATCGCACGCGCCGGGGGCGTCGGTGGAAGAGGCTGTCGACGCCGCCATGGCTGCGCCAATTCGAAACTATTTGGAGTCGGCCGAGCCCACCTTCCACCCGCAGGATCTCATTCGAGACGTAGAGCAGCAGATCAACCGCTACAACGCCGGCGGCTTCGTGGTGCAAGAGGACGATGGGCGCATTGCCGGCGTCATTACACGGGTCAACTTCCTGACCAAGGCGCGCTTCACCGTGGCCCTTGTCGATCACAACGAGCTCTCCCAAGCCGTGGACGGGATCGATGAAGCCGATGTCGTCGAGGTGATCGATCACCACCGAATCGGAACGCGCAGCACGACCGCACCGATCACCTTCATCAACCGGGTGCTGGGATCCACCTCAACCATTATTGCCGACATGTACCGTCGAAGCGGCACCGATCCCGATCCTCAGACGGCAGCGCTCTTGCTCTCTGCAATTCTCTCCGACACGGTAATCCTCAAATCCCCAACCACGACCCCCGTTGATACCGAGCTTGCGGCGTGGTTGGCGCAGCTATCCGGTCTCGAGATCGATGCCTACGGCGAGGAGATGTTCCAGGCCGGAAGCGAGGTGGCGGGCCTTTCGGCGGCACAGATTGTGGAGCAGGATCAGAAGCACTATCAGGAGGCGGGCTTCCGATTTGCCGTCAGCCAGATCGAGATGGTCGGCTTCAAGGTCTTTGAAGAGCGGCAAGGTGAGGTGCGGGAGGCGGTCGCGCAAAGCCGACAGATGAACGGCCTCGACTTTGCCTGTCTCATGGTCACCGACATTACCCGGGAGACTACCCGCCTGGTCTTTGACGGCGCCGAGCGCGTGCGAAACGCCATTCAGTACCCGGCGGTCGGGCCCGGCATCTTCGAGATGAAGGGGGTGCTATCGCGGAAGAAGCAGGTGCTTCCCTATCTCATCGACCTCGTGCAATCCGTGTAAACTGGTGCCGAAATTGTTGATTGCATCCGGCGCCGTATCATGACTGGTCATCTATCGGCCGTTCCCGGATCCATGCGCCCTCTTCGTCCATGCTTGCCCAGTACTGCTCTCCCGTCGGCACGGTCAGAACGCCTCCGGTGGCGCGGCCGGTCCGCCCCTTGCACGCCGTACCATCTTGCTCATAATTGGGCGCATGAGCACAAACAAGACCATGCCTACCGGGGAAGACGTCGAGAACTTTCTTGCCGGTCTCTCAGACGAACGGCAGCGGCGGGAGAGCTACGTACTCATCGATCTCATGCGGAAAGTGACTGGGGAAGATCCGGTCATGTGGGGGCAGAGCATTGTTGGTTTCGGTAGCTACCATTACGTCTACGACAGCGGCCGCGAGGGCGACTCAGTCTTGGCCGGATTCTCGCCGCGGACGGGGAAGTTCAGCCTCTACATCACCGCGGGTGTTGAGGGCTTTCCCGAGCTTCTCGAGCGGCTCGGAAAGTACAAGGTCGGCAAGTCCTGTCTCTATGTGAAACGACTCGACGACATTGATCTCTCCGTTCTCGAAGAGTTGCTTGCCGAGTCGGTCGCGGTCATGCGGAAACGGTACGAATAACGGGCCCCAGCGCTCTGCGCACCCGGCGCCGCGCGATTCTGTGCGCCGAGCATCTCGGCCGAGCTCGGAGTACGTCGCCGAGCGTCTTGGCCGCTCTCAGCCGCGCCGGCGAGAGCGGGAGGCTCCGCCGCCGCTACCCCCGAAGGTGATCATGACGCCGAAGAGGAAGCCCAAATTGTACCACCCCCCGTTGTTGTGAACGTCATACATGGTCACATTGTCGGAGAAGAGGGAGATGATGAAGGTGAACGGCGAAATGAGGCCGTGCCAGAGGCCGGGGAGGAAGCCCGCAATTTCGCCCTCCTCATCCGGTGAGTCGACGAGGTCGTTTGGGCCTGCCGCGCAGCCGGCCAAGGCGATCAAGATCCCCAATGCGCATGCAATCTGTACACCGCGTTTCATGAACCCCTCCGTTACGAGAACATCTCGGTGATAATATCGGCGTACTGATCGTTGATGACGTGGCGTTTGACCTCCTGCTTCGCCGAGAGCTCCTTACCGATCTCGAATTGGTCGGAAAGGAGACGGAAGCGGAAGATCTGCTCGAAGCCGCGAAAGCCGGTTTTTCCACTCACCAGCTCTCCAATCTCATGCTCAATGATCTTGAATGCAGCAGGGTCTTTCACGAGCTCCTCGAGGCTCCGTTCGGCCGAAGACGAGCTTGCGGACGCGCCGCCGCCGCCCTCCGCGGCCATGGCAGCCTGCAGCGCCTCGGCGTTGGGGACAATGACCGCGCCGAGAAACTTCTGATCCTGACCGAGGACGATTGCCTGATCAATTAGATCGCTTTCCCGGAGTTTCTGCTCAATGGGCAGGGGTTCAATGTTCTCTCCGCCCCGCAGGACGATTGTGTCCTTGGCCCGACCGGTGATCTTGAGCTCGTTGTTGTGCGTAAGCATGCCCAGATCGCCGGTGTTGAGCCAACCGTCGTCGGCGAGGACCTTTTCGGTCAGGTCGGGGCGCTGGTAGTAGCCGCTCATGACCTGAGGACCGCGAACGAAGACGATTCCCTGCACGCCGGGAGGCAGAACCCGGCCTTCTTCGCTGCGGATCTGGCACTCAGTGTCGGTGATAAGGTTGCCGACAGTGCCGGGAACGGGACGCCACTGCTTGCGCACGGCAAGAACCGGAGCGGTCTCGGTGAGACCGTAGCCTTCCAAGAGAAGGATCCCCGCCGCGCCGAAAAACTGGTCGACGCCGGAGGGCAGGGCGCCACCGCCGCTGACG
>CAYPTH010000193.1:195-3884 GCA_964413635.1 uncultured Spirochaetaceae bacterium | reverse complement strand
CGGAAGCGGCGCGGCGGCAGCGGGGGGCGGCAAGCCCGGCGCCGGGGCCTCGAGCGCCGGCGGTAGCCCCAGCGCCGGGGTGAGCCCCGAGTTGGAGTCGATCACGCCCGGAGAGCTCGCCACGTACATTGATCACACGCAGCTCAAACCGGAGATGCCCCGGCAGGCAATCGAGAAGCTGTGCGACGAGGCGAAGGAGTACGAGTTCTACGCGGTCTGCGTGAACAGCCACTGGACCGAGTTCTGCGCTCGCCGTCTCCAAGGGACCAACGTGAAGGTCGCCGCCGTGGTGGGCTTCCCCCTGGGCGCCATGGCGACGCGGGTGAAGGCCTTCGAGGCGCGCCACGCCGCCGAGCTCGGGGCCCATGAGATCGACATGGTCCTCAACATCGGCGAGCTCCGCGCGGGCCACCACGATGTCGTCCGCAACGACATTGCCGCCGTCGTTCGCGCAACCCGGCCCGGAGTCCTCACCAAGGTGATCCTCGAGACCAGCATGCTCAGCGACGAGCAGAAGATCATTGCCTGCGAGATTGCGAAGGACGTGGGTGCGGACTTTGTGAAGACCTCCACCGGCTTCGGCGGCGGGGGTGCCACCGTTCACGACATTGCCCTCATGCGCCGCACGGTGGGGCCGAAAATGGGCGTGAAGGCCTCAGGCGGGGTGCGTGACCGCGCCGCCGCGCTGGCCATGATTCAAGCGGGTGCTACTCGCATCGGCACAAGCTCCGGCATTTCGATCATATCCGGTAGTTCCGGCGGCAGTGGGTACTAAACGCCGGTCACCGGCCTGCCAATCGCGCGGTGGCCGCGGCTACCACGCCTCTTCGGAAGTCGGCGCCACTACCGAGTAGGACTTTCGCACTCGGTCGCCGACCATCATGGGCGCCGCCTCTTCCTTCCACTTGTTGTAGTGCGGCGTCTTCTTGTGATCCTCGGCGGCCTGCTCGGAGGTGTAGACCTCGTAGAGCAGGAACTCCGTTGGATCGTCCTCGCTCTGCAGGACGTCGAAGCGTAGTATGCCGGGTTCCTCGATCGAGTGCTTCTGGTTCTCCCGCATTGCGTCCTTGAAGGCATCGACATCCTTCTCATTCACGTATGCCGTGATAACTCTGACAAGCATGGTTCCTCCTCGCGACCTCTTGGCCTGCTTAGCCTGTGATATGTGGGCCGATGTTTGCTGCAACGTCGTGGGGCGTGCGAACCGCGTAGAAGCTCATGTAGGGCAGCGCCCGCGGTTTCTTCTTCTCTTTGCTGGCCGACACCGAGAAGAAGAGGATGCCTCCGGACATGGTCATGACTTCGCTGCCGACGTTCAAGCCGCTCGACATGACGGGGATCACGGTGCCTGTGCCAAACACTCGTTCCAAGGCGGTCTGTTTGGTCACGAGATTCGTGATGTGGTGGTAGTAGGCCTCCACGGTGGTGTAGGGGGCAAGAAAGTAGCGCCGCTCGAAGACCAGCCGCCGATTCGTAATGAAAAACCGATGTCCCCGCCTATAGAGCTCGATCTGGCTCATCGACAGGAGAGCGATGCCGCCGGGAATGGCAAAGAGCCACCACGGCCCGCCGGGGTGTGTCGCCGCGCCTGCATCGCCACCAGGACCGACGGCAGCGACCGTGAGTACCACCATCACCACTCCTAGCAAGAGCGGCAGGACCAGCCACCAGAGGTTGATTCGCAAGAATGCGAGCCAGATTGCCCCTGAAAGCGAGGCAAGGGTAAAGAGAACCACATTGAGCAGGACGGGGATCAACGCCGGGCTCATGACCCGAGCCATCAGCGAGCCGAGCCCGGTTTCGGCTATCGCCGGTCCGATCTGTGTTCGCAGAGCCATGAAGATGACGGCCAGCGCCAAATAGACCGTCCACACCGCCCAGAGATCGGCAAAGGCCACCGGGTGCGGCTGCATCTCCGCCGTGATCTGCTCGTTTTGTGCCAGAGAAAAGCGCGCCATTGGCTGTGACTATAGCAGAGGGCGACGGTGACGAAAAGCAAGGATTGTGTGCTGGGGCGCGCTACACTTGAACCGATCCACCCGGCGCCGGCCCACGCCTGTACGCTCACGAAAAACTCATACTATTTTTGTTGATAATATCAAAAAGGTTGATATAATTTAAAATACTTAATACCTGCGGCGGTTTTCCGCCGTGATAGCGAGGAGAAAACGAATGACACAGCGCATTGCAAGGATTCTTTCGGTCGCAATGGCGGCCGCGGTGGTGCTTTCCGGGTGTAACTTGATCGGCGGCATTGTCGGTCGCGGAGACACCGTCGAAGGCGTCAAAGACGCCCTGGTCCAGTTCCCGGAGAGCTTGACGAAGAGCTCGACCTCGAGCCAGATGCAAAGTCTCGGTTCCGTGGCGCCACAAGCAACCGAGGCCGAGGTTATCGACTACGTCGGTTACGTCTATGCGCCGGTACGGGAGCACTACAATCCCATTGCCCAGGGCGCTATCGACTTCACCGTGGAGATGCTCACCGCGGTCGAAGACAACATCTTGTCCAACGGCGTCATCATGAATCGGCTCGACAACCAAGGAGAGGTGAGCGGATATGAGGATGGTGAAACCAGCGCCTACCGCGTCACCAAACCCGCTGCCAACACCTATACCGTCGAGCTCTGGGCCCAGAGTGACGGCGCGTGGCAGAAGAACATCGACTTAACGGTCGAGCCCTCCGGCGACGGGTGGAAGGGCACGATCATTGCCCGCAACACCGACGACCCGGCCAAGAACACCCTCTATCGAGTCGACTTCGATGAGAACGATGCCGACTTCGGCAAAGTGACCGAGCTCCGGGCGGTCGACCTCGAAGTCTACGATGCCGCGGATCCCGACCGCGACGAAAACGTTCCGACGAAGCTGTGGATCCAGGCCTTCGAGAAGGACGACAAATTCTCCGTAAACGCCGCGGTGAACTATACGCACATCGACATTGAGGACGATTCCGACTTCGGCGATCTCTTCCTGGCCGAGATCGACAGCGCTAAGACGACGGAAGACGGCATTGTTGCAAGCTACATCTACCAGGGTGTCGCGAGCCTGACCGAGGACCAGGGAGCGGTCTCCTTGGCCCTGGTCCCGGGCGACGTTGACGACAATTCGACGATTTTTGATGAGTACGCCTATGGAGAGATCTACAAACGCGCGATCGGCGAATGGGTGCGGACTAATCCCGAGGTTGACGATCAAGGGACGAAGCTCATTGCGGCAATTAATGCATACCTCGATCTGGCGGGAAACCCCGTAGCAGACATTTCCGACAGCTCGACGGATGACGAGGTGTTTGCAGCCCTCGAAGCCATTCGAGACTGGGCGGATGCGCAAGGCGAGGATACGTCCGACCTCGACGCCATCCTCTTCGTCGTCGAAGTCGTGAATCCCGGCTACTATACTTCGCAGGGCTTTCAGGGTACTTCGCGGCTTGCGACGCCCGACTGGGCATCTGATCTTGCGGATTCCCAAGAGGATTTCAACGGCGAAGTGGAGGTTACGGCGGCCGGGATAGCCGCGGATGACTTCACCGTAACCATGCCGGAGCCGGCGACTCCCGACTTCTAGCGGAGGGCCGGCGGCGCTGCCTGCGCGTCGCCGGCGGGGCGCGCAGGGGCTACTCCTCCTCCGGCTTGGGGGGCTTGCGCGTGCTCTTCTTCGCGCCGCGGCGCGAAGAAGAGCACGCGCAAGCC
>CAYPTH010000193.1:0-185 GCA_964413635.1 uncultured Spirochaetaceae bacterium | reverse complement strand
CACTCAGGGAAAACTGCTGATTGAAGCGGAGGCGGCGGCGCTTCTTGCGCTCGACCCGGCGGCGCCGGGAGGCGCGGGTAGGTTTGGTCGCGGTGCGCGGCGGCTCGACGTAGAGGGCATCGTCAATCAGCGACTCCATGAGCGCGAGGGCGCGCCGTCGGTTGGAATGCTGGCGGCGCTCCTCC
>CAYPTH010000192.1:0-3952 GCA_964413635.1 uncultured Spirochaetaceae bacterium | reverse complement strand
CCCGTTCCACCGGCAGCTTGCGAGTCATCCAGCCCAAGAAGCCGCCGTCGAGGAGTGACATGTTGCTCCTGCCGTAGTTCTCGAGGGCCCAGAAGACACGGGCCGAAGGGACCAGCCCCGAGTCGTCGTAGAAGATGAGCTGCGAATCGGCATCGATCCCCGCCTCCGCGACTCGCCGTTCAACGATATCGGGCGGCAGGAGATCGGAGCTCGGGGTTTGGGGATCGTACAGAGTTCCGGAGGGCAGATTCACCGCACCGGGGATGTGTCCCGCCGCGTACTCACCCGGGCCTCGGGTATCGACAACAATGAAGTCTCCGACGTCGGCGGACCCGGCCGCGCTACCCACTCGTTCCGCCAACCATTCCGGGGATATCAAAATGTTCTTTATCTCACTTGTCATAATTAACTTATAACAAGATTTCAGATCGAGGTCGATAGCCCGGCGACCGTGACGCTTACCAGATGGATGCCAGTTCCCACACTTCCCACGCCTTCCACGCCTGCGCCGCCGGAGCGCGCACTCTTCCTTCATCTTCGATCAGCAGCTTCTCGGCGAAGCCCGGAGGGAAGATCAGCTCCGTGGCTGCAATCAAACCGTCGGCCAGGAACAGCTCAATGGACGATCGGTCAAGGTAGATCCGGAGTGCCGTCTCGTGGTCGGCTAGGGCAAGAATCTCATCTATATCGATGTCGATGCTTCCGCCGAAGCGGGGGGAGAAGCCACCTCCGGCAACGTGTGAGCGGTCGATTGACAGGCGGCCGGCAGCGTAGTCAATCCGAATATCGAGCTCAGCATCCTGCGGGTATGTAACACGAAGCCGGATGGCGCCGTCATGAGCCACCGGGAGTGCGGCTCGAATCTCGTGGGCTGCTCCCGCTACGAGCTCGTACTCACGGGGTACCCCCGGTCGGGGCGGCTCGTGGACCGGCGGGAGCTTGCGTTGCCGGAGTCCCGCCGTCTCCCGGACCGGGACTTGCATCAAGGTGAGACCCGAAGGGAGACGACGAAGTGCGAGCTCCCGCGGGAGGGTCATCTGACCCCGCCACGGCGATGTCGGCAATTCGTGGCAGTAGCTCCACTGGTTCATCCACGCGATCCACACTGATCGCTTCCGCGCCGGAGGAAGGCCCCACCAGGATTGGGCCGCGTAGAAGTCGCGGCCCCGATCCGCCCACAGCACATCGGTGGGCGAGCCCTCCGGTATGAAGCGGCTACCGTCAAAGTCGCCAAGGAAGTACTGAGTTCCGCTCGATTCAAGTGGTGCGGCTTCTCCCACGCTTACGGTAAGGACCCACCGCTCTTCCGCCTCCGTCCCGTTCTGTACTGACAGCTGAAACAAGTCGGGGCATTCCCACTGTCCGGCGTGAGATCCATAGTCACCCCCGAAGCTGCTCGCCGCTGTCCAGTCTAAAAGATTGCGGCTGCGATAGATGAGCACCTCGTGACCGTGGGCGAGCACCATGACCCAAGACGCTGATTCGTCGTGCCACAGTACCTTCGGATCGCGAAAATCGGGGCTGCCGTTATTGGGGATGATCGGATTGTGCTCGTATGGTGTCCAGGTATCACCGGCGTCGGTACTGAATGCCAGACATTGGGACTGCCGGGAAAAGTCTCCATTGTCGTTTACCACGGCGGTGTAGAATGCGAGTAGGCCGCCGCCTTCCGGAAAGAGGCCGGACGTGTTATCGGCGTCCACCACGGCCGATCCGGAAAAGGCCATCCCGAGCTCGGCATCCGGCTCGAGCGCAATCGGCCGGCGTTCCCAATGGAGTAGGTCGCGACCGCGGGCGTGACCCCAGTGCAGGTTCCCCCAGCTCGAGGCGGCCGGGTTGTACTGGTAGAAGAGATGGTAGTAGCCGTCCGCGTAGACGAGCCCATTGGGATCGTTCATCCAGTTGCGTTCCGGGGAGAAGTGGATCTGGGGGCGGTGCAGCTCCGTCACGGTCACGCCGTGCGGCGCCTCGCCCTGATCCATACGAGGGCAACACCGAAGGCAACAACCAGCAGTCCAATGCCGTCCGTCATAATAAGCGTGTCCCCCAAAGCGATCCACGCCATGAGCATTGTCACCGGCGGTCCGAGGTAGAAGAGACTTGCGACTTTCGTGGCTTCCATGCGCGCCAATAGCATCCACATGAGTGCGTATGCGCCGAGAGACACGGCAAAGGTAAGCCAGACCTGGGTGGCGAGATACTGGCTGCTCCAGTCGGTCTGTAGACCCTCCGCGAATATGGCGGGCGCTGCCACGACGAGTGTGGTTGCCGCAGCCTGAATGAGTAATTGCGTATCCACGTAGAGGCGCGCCTCTCGACTATCGTGTCGGAAGCGGCGGTGGAGAAGGGAGGCTATTGTGATTGCCACGACGGAGCCGAACGGGACCATGTAGGCAAACACCGTGGGGCCTTCGGTGAGGCGCACCCGAGCCCCCACCGCAATGGCGACGCCCGCCAGTCCGAGACCCAGGCCCAGCCACTGGCGGGGTGTGGTAACCTCGCCGGCTATCTTGCTTGACAGCGCGCCGGTCGCCAGTGGTTGCAGCGCAACGACAAGCGCCACGATACCCGCCGCAACACCAAGGTCGAGGGATACGAGAACGCAGCCTAACCAGACGCCGTGTGACAGGATCCCGATTACGGCACTCCGGAGGATCAACACAGCGGGGATTCCGTGCAGTCCGCCACGGATGAGAACGGGAACGGCAAGGAATCCGGTCAATGCCGCGTAGCGCCAGAACAGCAGCGTGAAGGGTCCCGAATCGGGGAGCCCGAATTCCGCGCCGACGAAGCCGGAGTTCCACAGGAGCACAAAGCTGATTGCCATGAAGACACGCGCCGCCATATCAGTACCGTCCATCCGAATCCTACAGATAGTGCTCCCGTCGGTATAGTACGTAGCAGAGGGCGTCCAAGTTCCGACCACGCTGCGTAATGCATTCGAGGAACCGGTACACTACAGCGAAGAATTTTAGATTGACTCAGTTTACAGTATACTGTAAACTGCGTAGTTGTGATTACCCTGGAGAGCAAGGCCTCTGCTGCTACACGGCAGCTGGCGCGAAAGCTAATAAGCGTGGATCCCGGCCAACAGCTGCCGCGAACCCAGGATCTGGCGCAAGAGCTCTCTGTCGGCTTTGGGACGGTTGAGAAGGCGGTGTCCGCGCTCAAGTCCGCCGGGGCCATTCAGGCTCGGGCGCGGGGCCAGATGGGCACCTTTCTCGAAGGGCGCGACCTCCGCCAACTCTGGGAGATTGCCGGTTGCGGCATGGTCTTCGGGCTCCTTCCACTGCCCAACGCCATTACCTTTCTCGGTCTTGCCAGCGGAGCCACGGCGTGGCTGCGCGACATCGGCATACCATTTTCCCTTAACTTCAAGAACGGCGCCCGCGCGCGGGTGGAAGCGCTCATGGAAGGTCGCGCGGATTTTATTCTCTTGTCCAAGCGGAGCGCGGACATCGTCCTGAAAGAGCAGCCCGAGACACAGACCATTGCGGAGCTCCCGGCGTGGACGTACTACACCGGACACGAGGTGGTGTATCATCGGGATCTCGATAAGCCTCGGCAGGAGTGGGTTGTCGGAGTGGATTCCAGCTCCTACGACCACGTTGCCCTGTGCAAGGCTCACTTCCCTGCGTCCCCGGAGAAGGAGGTGAAGTACGTCCATCTCCCCTACGCCATTGCCAACGGCGAAGTCGATGCAACGCTGCTTCACAGCCGCTCCCTCGTTCCCATGGATTTGGTCCAAGAGCTGGCAACCGAGCAGGTGAGCTCCTCGAACGTCGTTCTCCAGAGCTCGTCCGCGGCGGTATTGCTCTGCCGTCGAGACGCAGATGCTCTGGCGGGGATCGTGCGATCCTCAGATAGTACACATATCATTGCGGATATACAGCGCGCAGTGGTTGAAGGTACTCGGGAACCCGAGTATTAAGGATTTCGGAAGCATGAACCA
>CAYPTH010000191.1:0-3983 GCA_964413635.1 uncultured Spirochaetaceae bacterium | reverse complement strand
TCGGCCTCGAGGTATGATCTCTCGTAACACTTAGGGCTCGAAAGGATTTTCCGAGAATGATGTTTCGCACGAACGCTATCATCGATTATGCGCAGGTTACTGCGGGACTGGTTTGTCCAGTCGGCGTTACGTGCATCCCGTGGGGGTCCGCCTCCTAAGCACGCCGTACAACGCTGAGTGAACAAGGCCAGTCCGAGTCGGGCTGGCCTTTTTTCGTGGAAGGAGCCCGACAGCGCGCCGTACCCCGGCGCCGTCGGGCTTTTTTTATCGGGTTGATTTGACTGTGAGAGGGGACCATGGCTCACAAAGTAGACAGCAAAAAACAGCTTCAACGTCTCTGGACCTTCATGGCCGGAAACCGGGGACGCTATGTCCTTTCCATCTTGGCGATCGGCATTGCAGCAGCCTTCTCCTACGCCGTGCCGCTGGTGGTGCGATTCGTCATCGACTTTGTCATTGGAAGCGGTGAGACCTCGGGGCCGAGCGCCTTCATGACCGCCGAGACCGTGGCGCGACTGACAGCGCTCCTCGAGGGGAGGCTCTGGATCGCCGGTGTCGTGATTCTGGCGTTGACCCTCGCCGCCGGTGTGTTCTCATTTGGAGCCGGCCGGGGCTCCGCCGTGGCCAGTGAGCGAACCGCCGAACGCATGCGGAACGCGCTCTACGACCATCTGCAGCGAGTGCCCTTCTCCTACCATGTGAGAGCGGCCACGGGTGACCTGATCCAGCGCTGCACATCCGACGTGGAGACGGTGCGCAAGTTCATGGCGTTGCAGTTTGTGGAAATCGGCCGGGCGCTTTTCATGACCGTTCTGGCGCTTCCCCTCATGATCTCGCTGCACGGCGGGCTGACGATTGCCGCGGTGGTGCTCATTCCGGCGATCTTCGTCTTTTCCTTCGCCTTCTTTCGGCGGGTGCAAAAGGCGTTCACGCTCTCCGACGCCGCCGAGGGCAAGATGTCCTCGGTCCTGCAGGAGAGTTTGACCGGAGTGCGGGTGGTGCGCGCCTTCGGGCGACAGGCGCACGAAGTAGGAAAATTTGATCGGGAAAATATGCGCTTCCAGCGGCTCACCTATCGGCTGATTCTGCTCCTGGCACGCTACTGGTCGATCTCCGACCTCATGAGCACGGCGCAGATGGGGATACTGCTCGTGACCGGAACCGTGCTGGCCGTTCAGGGCGGCGTCTCCATTGGGGTCTTGGTGGTCTTCGTCACGGTGGAGGGCATGCTCCTCTGGCCTATCCGTCAGATGGGGCGCATCCTCACGGATATGGGAAAGGCGACGGTATCCATGGGCCGGATTGGCGAGATCCTCGACGCCCCGCTGGAGACCGGATTTGGCGGCACGAGCCTGCGGCCGGAGATCCACGGCGGTCTGGTATTTCGGAACGTCGGCTTTGCCTATGACGATGATGAGCCCGTCTTGTCCGGCATCACCTTCTCGGTGAAGCCCGGGCAGACCGTCGGGATTCTCGGCTCAACGGGTTCGGGAAAGTCGACGCTGGTCCAGCTGATCCCGCGCCTCTACGACTACAGCGAAGGCTCGATCACGCTGGACGGCACGGAGCTCAAGGGGATCGACAAGGAGTGGTTGCGAAAGCACATCGGTATTGTGCTGCAGGAACCCTTCCTGTATGCAAAGACGCTCCGCGAAAACATCGGGATCACCGGGATGTCGGATCACCACGGCGCAGCCGACGCGGCAATCTTCGAGGCCGCGCGGACCGCCGCGGTACACGAGGTCATTCAGGGCTTCGACCGCGGCTACGAGACACCGGTCGGAGAGCGGGGGGTCACCCTCTCGGGTGGGCAGAAGCAGCGCGTGGCGATTGCCCGCGCCCTGGTGCAGGAGCGGCCCATTCTGATTTTGGACGACGCGCTGAGCGCGGTGGACATGGAGACCGATGCAGCCATTCGGCGCGGACTGCGGCGACGGGAGCATCGAGCTACGACATTCATTGTCGCCCACCGCATCTCGAGCGTCTCGCATGCGGACCTGATTCTGGTCCTGCGGCACGGTCGGATCGTACAGGCCGGCCGGCACGAGGAGCTCTTGCGACTGCCGGGAATGTACCGGCGCATCGCGGAGCTCCAGCAGGCGGGAATCGACCACGCGGCGGATCGCGTCGCGGAGGGAGCAAGGTATGACAGCGCATACGGAGCAAGAGTTCTCCCGTAGGTTCGACTTCGGGCTGTGGCGGAAGCTCTTCCGCTACACCTGGGGATACAAGAAGCACATGATTGGGCTGGCGCTTGTCATGGTCGCGGTTGCGGCCATTGACGCCGTCTTTCCATTGTTCAGCAAGTACGCAATCGACTCATTCATTGTGCCGGGACGAAGCGAGGGTATCTGGAAGCTTGTTGTCGGCTTCGGGACGGTGACGGTAATCCAGGCGATTAACGTCTGGCTCCTCATTGCCATTGCCGGAAAGATCGAGATGGGGCTGGCCTACGATCTGCGGAGGCGGGGCTTCGAGCGTCTCCAGGAGCTCTCCCTGACGTACTATGACCGCACCCCGGTGGGCTGGTTGATGGCCCGAATGACCTCGGACAACCAGAAGCTCTCGGAGATCATCTCCTGGGGCCTGGTAGACGGTGTGTGGGGCGGCGTGTCGATGATCGCCTTCTCCGGTGTCATGCTTGCCCTCAATTGGAAGCTGGCCCTCATTGTGTTGGCGGTGCTGCCGCCTCTGGTGCTTGCGAGCGCTTACTTCCAGAAGCGCATCCTCGAGAGCCACCGCAAGGTGCGCAAGCTCAACTCGGAGATCTCCGGACAGTACAATGAGGGGATCCTCGGCGCGCGGACAACAAAGGCGCTGGCTCGAGAGGCGAAGAACCTCAGTGAGTTCGCCGATCTAAGCGGTCGAATGCGGCGCGCCTCCATTCGCACGGCAATCTTCTCCGCCATCTACCTGCCGGTCGTGCTCATGCTTGGAAGCATCGGTACCGGCCTGGCTCTGTGGGTTGGTGGCTCCGGCGTGGTTGGGGGTGTTGTGACGTACGGGACCTTGGTCGCGTTTATCTCCTACACCGTGCAGTTCTTCGAGCCGGTGCGGGAGTTGGCGCGCATCCTCACGGAGCTCCAGTCCGCCCAGGCGGCGGCGGAGCGGGTTATCTCCATGATCGAGACCGAGCCGGAGATAAAGGACTCGCTGCGTGTGGAGCAAGCCTACGGCACTACCTTCGCGCCCAAGCGAGAGGCTTGGGAGGCCATGGAGGGCAGAGTCGAGTTCGAGAACGTCACCTTCTCATATCCCGACGGGGAAACCGTCCTGCGGCACTTCGACCTCTGCGTCGAGCCCGGAGAGACGGTCGCCCTTGTTGGTGAAACCGGAAGCGGCAAGACCACCATTGTGAACCTGGCGTGCCGCTTCTACGAGCCGACGGAGGGGCGCATTCTCATTGACGGGCGGGACTATCGGGAGCGGTCGATCCTCTGGCAATACTCCAACTTGGGCTACGTACTTCAGGAGCCGCACCTGTTCAGCGGGAGCATCCGGGAGAACATCCGTTACGGCCGACTGGACGCCTCCGACGCAGAGATCCGTGAAGCGGCGGAGCTCGTGAACGCCCACGACCTCATCATGCGCAAGCCCGAAGGCTACAACGCAACGGTTGGTGAGGGCGGCGACCTTCTATCGACGGGAGAGAAGCAGCTCGTTTCCTTCGCCCGGGCCGTTCTTGCCAATCCCCGCATTTTCGTGCTGGATGAGGCAACGAGCTCAATCGATACGGAGAGCGAGACGCGCATCCAAAACGCCATTCAGCGCGTTCTCGAGGGACGAACCAGTTTCGTCATTGCGCACCGTCTCTCCACCGTGAAAACGGCGGACCGGATCCTGGTTCTCGACGGCGGCCGCGTCGTGGAGGAGGGGAGCCACCAGGAGCTCCTCGACGAGGGCGGCCGCTACGCCTCCCTCTACGAGAGCCGGTTCGCGGCAACGTAACGGGGGCCGGCCGCCCCCTCCTCCTCTATGATCTG
>CAYPTH010000190.1:0-4035 GCA_964413635.1 uncultured Spirochaetaceae bacterium | reverse complement strand
TCCTCGGTTCCGGTAGTAAAGGCGAAGGCAATCAAAGTGGGCGGTACATCCAGGTCTTCAAAGGTACCGGACATGCTGTCCTTGCCCCCGATTGCCGGAGTGCGGAGATCTGCCTGCGCCTCCATTGCACCGAGGAGAGCGCCCACGGGAAGTCCCCAGCGTTCGGGATCGGAGCCGGGGCGGGGAAAATACTCCTGGAGGCTGAGGCGGATCCGCGTCGCATCCGCGCCTGCGGCAACCGCCTTGCACACCGCCTCGACCACCGCGAGGTAGCCGCCGTGGTAGGGCGAGGTAGCCGCAATCCCGGGTGCGAAGCCGTAGGAGGCAATAGACACGGGGCGCGCGCGTGGTGCCGGTGCCGCGTTTGCGGCCCCGCTCTTGGTCGCCGCGGGGAGTCGCATGACCGTTGCCGCCGCCGGACTGCGTTGGTATCGGCCCCCGAGAGGAAGCAGGACGGTTCCACGCCCGATGGTGGAGTCGAAGCGTGAGGTCAGCCCCGGCGTCGTGCCACCGCGGAGCGCACCGATTGCGTCGAGCCACGTGGCCGGGGGCGCGGGTGCCGCCGCCGGCGTGGCGGGCGGTGCAATCTCGACTGCAGTCGCCTTTGGCGCTCCCGCCGAGTCGAGGAGCGCTCGGGGAAGATCCACGACGGTCTCTCCCCGGTACCGCATGACGAGGCGCTCGCCGCCGGTAATCCGGGCAATGGGCGTTGCCTCTAAGTTTTCCTCCGCGGCGAGGCGGCGGATGGCATTTACATCGCTATCTTGTACGACGACGGCCATACGCTCCTGGCTTTCACTGATGGCAATCTCATCCGGGGCGAGGTAGGCGTACTTCTTTGGCACTGCAGAGAGATCAATGTCGATGCCGTCGGCAAGCTCGCCGACGGCGACGGCCACGCCCCCCGCGCCGAAGTCGTTGCAGCGCTTGATCATGCTAAGAAAGCGCGGGTCGCGGTAGAGGCGGTAGAGGGCGCGCTCCACGGGGGGATTTCCCTTTTGCACTTCGGCGCCGGCGATGGCGACGGACTCCTCCGTATGCTCCTTGCTCGACCCCGTGGCGCCACCAATGCCGTCGCGGCCGGTGCGGCCGCCTAAGAGCACGACCACGTCACCAGGGGAGGGGCGCTCCCGGCGCAGGAACCGTCGCGGCACCGCGCCGAGGACGGCGCCCGCCTCCAAGCGCTTTGCCACGTAGCCCGGGTGGTAGTGCTCGCCGACCACGCCCGTGGCAAGGCCGAACTGGTTGCCGTAGGCGGAGAAGCCGCGGGCGGACTCGAGGGCAATGACCCGTTGCGGAAGCTTGCCCGCTCGCGTCTCCTGAAGCTCCTGACGCGGGTCTCCGGAGCCGGAGACCCGGAGTGCCTGAAAGACCGTTCCGCGTCCGGACATGGGGTCCCGAATTGCACCGCCCAGACAGGTCGAGGCGCCGCCGTAGGGCTCGATCTCGGTGGGATGGTTGTGGGTCTCGTTCTTGAAGAGCAAAAGCCACTCCCCCTCCTCGGGCGTCGCGCCGCCTACCACAACCCCCGCGGCGTTCACTTCCTCGGATTCATCCACGTCGCCGAGCTCACCTCCGGCGCGCATTGCCTTGGCCACGATGGTTGCAAGGTCCATGAGCGTCTCCGGCCGTGTGTCACCGTTCACCTCGCGCCGAAGCTTCCGGTAGTGTTTCAGCGCCCGTTCCTCCGGGGAGTCGGCGGGGACGCGAATGTCGGTGAGCGTCGTCGTGAAGGTTTGGTGGCGGCAGTGATCCGACCAGTAGGTGTCGAGGATGCGGAGCTCAATGAGACGCGGCTCGCGCCCCTCTTGTCGAAAGGCATCGGCGCAGAAGTAGAGGTCCTCCCCTGTCATGGCCAAGCTTAGGTGATCACGGATGGCCGCGGCTTCCGAGGCGGCTTGCGAGGCGGAGGAAAGGTGGGTGATCGGGATGGTGTCGGGCGCGGCGCCGACCGGGGAGCCCGGCGACTGTTCCGACTCGTGCCGGGGAGCGCCTTCCGCGCGGCGGAGCTCTTGGAGCTGCCCTTGGGCGTCGAAGGGATCGACCTCCTCGGAATCGACGGGGTTGATGAGGTAGCGCTTCAGGCGCTCGAGACCTGTCGCGAGTCCGCGAACGATCACCACCGTGGCAACGAGGACGCGCGGCTCCTCGGCGCCGAGGACGTGGAGGGCGTCGACGGCGGCCTGGGCGCGGGTGTCGAACTGGCCGGGGAGGTAGGCGTAGGCGAAGGCGCGCTCGTCCTCGGCCAGTTCAACATTTTGCGACACCCGGTCGGTGGCGGGATCGGCAAAGACCACCCGGGTCGCCTGGTCGAGCACCGCCTCGCTCACGCCTTCCACGGCGTAGCGGTGGAGTACGCGCACCCCACCGAGGTCGCGAAGGTGCAGGACCTGCCGGGCATCCTCGAGGATGCGTGCAGCCTCCGCCGGAGTCTCGACGGTGCGCTCGACGAAGAGGGTGTTCACGCGCCACCGCCCTGCGGCCGACTGCCCTCCGGCAGCGCACCGCGCATCTGCTCAACTATGCCCCGGTAGCGCTCGGCAATGGCGCGACTGCGCCCGACTGCCTGGCCGCGGTAGCGCGTCGGATCGGCAAAGAGCTCGGCGGCATCGATACCGCGGCGCGAGAGGACCCGGCTCACGCTCTGCCACACCGCCTCATCTGCCTGC
The DNA here is from genome assembly GCA_964413635.1 of uncultured Spirochaetaceae bacterium. Taxonomy (GTDB): domain Bacteria; phylum Spirochaetota; class Spirochaetia; order DSM-27196; family PWMO01; genus CAYFQV01. The sequence goes on along the minus strand of CAYPTH010000190.1, from coordinate 1,366 downwards.
AGGGCGTCGCCGAATCGAGAGCCGGCTTCATCGGCCTTAAGTGTTATGCGGCGGATTACTTCGTGCGCCTCGGTTTCGCCGGCGAGGGCGAGAGCGATGTAGACGGCCTCGGCGAGGGAGGCGTCGGAGTGCTGGATGTTGGCGCGCATGCGGTCGGCGTCGACGTGGAGGGCGCCCACGACGCGGCGCATGCGCTCGGTCGCGGCGACGAAGCCGGCGAGGTACTCGGCCACGAAGCGGCCGCTTGCGGAGTTGGTCAGGTCGCGCTGGTGCTCGGAGATCTGGTCCATGAAGAAGGTCTGCACCCGCGGCGCGAAGGCCTTCCAGAGGCTCTTCACGTGCTCGGAGTTCCATGGATTGCGCTTCTGCGGCATGGTGGAGGAGCCGACCTGCGTGGCGGCGAAGCTCTCCTGTACCTCGGCAATCTCGGTGCGCTGGAGGTTGCGCAGGTCGTCGGCGAGATTGGCAATGATGCCGAAGGCGATGTTGACCTCCAGAAGCAGGCGCAGGAGCGGCTCCGGCGGGACCATCTGGGTTGCGTGCTCCGCCGGGGTGAGACCCAGGCGGTCCATCAGCTCCGCCTCGAGCTCGACGGGATCCGCGGTGACCACCGAGGTCGCGTTGTAGCCGCCTATTGCGCCGGAGAGCTTCCCGCGCAGGGCGGTGGAGCGAGCATCGATCTGCTGAATGGCGGAACCGAGGCGCGCGACGTACTCGCTTACGGCAAAGCCGAAGGTCGTCGGCACGGCGTGCTGCCCGTGGGTCCGGCCGATCTGCGGCGTCTCCGCGTGGCGCTCCGCCAGGTCGATGAGGGCGCTTTCCAGATCGATGAGCAGCGGAAGGATGACGCCGCGCACCGCGTCCCGGTAGCGGATGGAGGCCGCGGTGTCGAGCATGTCGACGGAGGTGGCGCCGAGGTGCACCAGCGGCGCAATCTCCGCCGGCACGTGGCGCTTCATGACGTTCACCACCGCGCGGATGTTGTGATGCGTCTTTGCCTCTTCCTCGTAGACCTCGTCGGGAGTGACGCGGTCTTCAATGTCGCGGATGGCGTCCAGGAGGGCGTCGTTCCCCGGCGCGGCGTCGTCCGCCGCGGCGCGGTTTTCACCCCCGGCGGCGGCTGCGCGCGGCGCGGCGTCGATCCCACCTGCGGCGCCGTCCTTCGCCGCGCCGGGGCTCGAGTCCTTCGCCGGTACGCCAAGGCGCCTCACCAGCAGCCGCAGGTACTCCGCCTCCACCGCCACGACGGAGCGGATGACGGCCTCTTCGCTCAACAGGTCCGACAGCTTGTCGAAGAGCTCCCGGTTGGCCAGGTAGTAGCGATGGTCGAGGGGAGAGAGGTTGCGAAAGATTGATCGATCCATGA
>CAYPTH010000189.1:0-4103 GCA_964413635.1 uncultured Spirochaetaceae bacterium | reverse complement strand
CTCCGGTGTGCCGGATTCTCCTGCGACGTTGTCCGTCTGGCCCGTCGTCGTGGTGTCGTAGAAGCTCGCGGTTACGGAACCCGGGTCCTTCAGCCCGACAAGGCCGCCGACGTTCGTGGTTCCCGTGACCAGGCCAGTCGCGTAGGAGTTGGCAATGCTGTCTCCGTTCGCGTAGCCGACAAGCCCACCGACCCCGTCGTCGCCGGTGACGGCGCCCAGCGCGTAGGAGTCGGTGATCGGCCCAGGGCCACCTGCCCATCCGACCAGTCCTCCGGCGTAGTTTCCGGAGGCCGTGACCTGCACGTCGGCGAAGCTGTTGATGATCGAGATCTGCCGTGTTCGGCCCACAAGACCGCCGATCTGCTGAACCCCCTGTACGGTCCCGGTGGCGTAGCTGTCGATGATCCGGCTATCCGATGCGGGGGTGCTGTCGCCGCCACCGGCAATTGCGCCTACGATCCATTCTCCGGTAACGTTGACATTGATGAGAGCCAGGTTGCGGATCCGACCGGTGGTGCTGCCGACGAAGCTGGTGAACAGGCCAACACCGCTTGTCGTGGGTCTGCTGATCAAGAGATTGCGGATCTCGTAGATGCCGCCGTCATACACGCCGGAGAAATCCCCGCCGATCGGGGCCCAGCCGCTTCCGGCGTTCCAGGGCGGAGCATTCAGATCGATGTGCGCGGTCTGGACGTACTCCGCCGCCAGCGTCGTCGCATCCGTCCGGATATTGCTCAAATGCTCATGCGTGGCGACCTGGTAAGGGTCGAGGTCTGTGCCGCTTCCCCCGGCAAAACCGTTGTTGCTCGTGTCCCACTCCGCGAACAGTGTCGTATCGCCGGTAATCGTGAAGGTCCCGGTGGCGGCTGCGTAGGAGGTGCCGCTTCCGTCGGCGGCGGTGTTCCAGCCGGCGAAGACGGCGCCGTTTTGCACCAGGCCGCCACTGTTGGCAAGGGTGGTTACCGTGTCTCCCGGCGTGTAGCTGGTAGCGTCAGTGGGGGCGGTTCCGTAGCTTGCCCCGTTGGCGTCGTAGGTGACCGCCGCGGGGTCGTTGTCCGCAACACTGACGCTCACGTCGGAAACCGCAAGCCCGTCGTAGCCGGTATCGCTGCTGTTGACGCTGTGGGTCACCGTGTCGTTGTGGTTGCCCTCTGAATCGGCGTCGTCCACCGCCGTCACGGTCACCGTTTGAGCCGTATCCCAGTTCGCCGTCGTAAAGGTCAGGCTTGCTGGCGCTACGCTGACTTCCCCTCCGGCGACGCTGACCGTCACGTCAACGTCTGCGGTCGGCGCAACGGTGAGGACCACATCGTAGCTGTCGCTGGTTGGCCCAGCCTCATCCACGGAGAGACTGGTCGGCGTCACCGAGACCCCCGGGGCGTCGTTGTCCACAATACTGACGCTCACGTCGGAAACCGCAAGCCCGTCGTAGCCGGTATCGCTGCTGCTGACGCTGTGGGTCACCGTGTCGTTGTGGTTGCCCTCGGTATCGCCGTCGTCCACCGCGGCAACCGTGACGCTCTGCGGCGTGTCCCAGGTGTCCGCCGTGAAGGTGAGCTCCGTTGGCCCGAGGATGACCTGGCTTCCCGCCGTCGGTGTCACGACGACGTCCGCCGTGGGAGCCGCGTCTAAGACCACGCTGTAGCTCTCGTCGGCGCCGCCTTCGGTGGCGCTGACCGAAAGAGGAGAGACGGTTACGCCTGGCGCCGGGGCGTCGTCAGTTGCCGGATCCTCCGCGGGGTCTTGTGCAGGCGCGCCATCTTCGACGGGTTCAGCGCTCTCCGACGGTGACTCGAAAGGCAGAGGAATTACCAGGAGGCTGCAGCCGGCGAGAAACGGAAGGATCAGGGCGAGGAGCCAGCGGCGGGTCTTCATAGACGCAGCCCCAGTGCGGGCATGTATACGAGGGGAAGCCCGGCGTTCGGATAGACGTTGAAGTAGACCGTGTTGGCCAGGAAGATACCGTCGATCAGCCGATCGAAGTCCAGCCCGATCCCCAGGGATACTCCCACCGCCGCGGATACGGAGGCGCCGGACACGTCGGACCAGGACACGCCCGCGAGATCGGACACTGCGTAGCCGGAGACGCCCAGGGAGGTAACGAGCCGCCCGAAACGCGGCTCAATAGCCACCGTCGCCGCGGCCGCCGGCGTCGCCTCGCCGCCGGCCAGGGTGCCGCCGACGACCAGCCCCATGCGCAGGAAGCGGTCGAAGAGGTAGACACCCGGGCCGCCTGCCGCAACAAAGCCGCCACCGCTCTGCAGCCGTACCACTACCGACCGGGGCGTGCCCGTCGTCTCGACGACGGCGCTGCCTGTGCCCGGGTCACCGGGATCCGGCTCGGCGGGCCGCGGTTCCGGTCGCGGTGCCGACTGCGCCGGCAACTGGGTGCGGAAGGATGTCCGCTCGATCTCCGCCTGCGTCGGCGGATCGACCGGTTCAACGACAATCGGATCCCTGGAGGAGCGCACCGCGACTTGATTGCCCGCGGAGACCAGTACCACCTCGGCGGTTGGCGCGCCGCCGTCAGGGGCGGACGTCTCTGCCTGCTCGTCGGCATCGTCATTATTGGGCGAAGCTTCCGGAGCCTCCGGCTGCACGGCAACCTCTCCCTCGACGACGAAGACCTTGTCCTCGATCTCGCCGATCGGTGTTGCCAGGACGCTGACACCGAAATCGGTGCCCCGGACACCGGCTACTACCGACTGTCCGCGGATTTCGAACTCTCGGGAGCCACGGATCCGCTGCACCGCCGCACGGACCCGGCCGTAGGTGACCGCCAACCGGGTGTCGCCGCCGCCCGCACCGCCCTGAGAGATCTCGAAGCTCGTGTTCTCGGAGACGCGTACAACGCTGTTGTTCGTATTCATGCGCAGTTCCAGGAAGGTCCGGTCGTCGGTGAGGATCGTGTCCCCGTCCGCCAGACCTACCCCAATGAAGTCGGGGTCTTCCCAGGTTCGCCGTTCCTCGTCTCCGGAGCGCCGAATGATGGTGAAGCCATCACCATCGGCATAGACGACGGTCGCGGCATCTTCAGCAGCTATGAACACGGGAGTTACGAGAAGTAAAACAACCATTAGTTGCCGGCAGGATCGCGTCTTTATCATCACTATATACTATATAGCGCAAACAAGCAATTTGTGAGTATTCGGGGCAAATTTTTGCATTTTTTCCGGAATTCGGCGGGAAGCTCGTATGGACCGCACGGAGTTGCAGCGATTATAGTTGGGATCGTGTTGAAGCCCGGCCTCTTTGTGGCACTCTTCTTCCTCGTCTTCTCGGCCTTCGCCCAGGAGGACAGCGTGTTCGCCCCCTTCCCCTCGCGGCTTCAGCCGTCTCCGGAGGACTCCGGCGTGCGACTCACCTGGCGGGACGCTCCCGAGGATGTTGCAGCCTACCGAGTCTACCGGCACACGCAAGCCATTACGCAGGACAGCTTGGCGGAGGCCGAGCTCATTGCCACCGTGGCGCCACAGACGGAGAGCTTCCTCGATCGCCCCGAGCCGGGGAGCTATCACTACGCTGTCATTGCCGAGAACGAGGCCGGCACGCTTTACCCCGTCCTGATTCCCTTCCGCAACCGAACCTCGAGTCCGATCACTGTCGCGACACCCGAAGAGCCGGAGGAGCCGGCTCGCGTTCTTCGTTCAGTGTCAGCCAGGGGCGGTGCCGACGGCGTCACGATTTCCTTCCGAACCCACTCCGGGGGGGCTCAACTGGTGCTGTACCGGAGTACCCGGCGCATCGACTCCGCTGACGCCCTCGCCGAGGCGGTGCAGGTGGCCGAGCTTCCGGCGAGTGAAGGCTCCTACGCGGATTTCCCCGTGCCGGGCGTAGGCTATTACTACGCCCTCTTTCCCGAAGAGATGGTCACCGAGGGTGAAATGCGCTTCGAAGCGGGAGTCACGATCACCGAGACGACGGTGGAGGTCCCGCTTACCGGCAGCCGGGTAACGCTCCCGCCCTTCAAGGTAAGCCCCCGCAGCCGGGCGCCCCTTCCGCTCCTGCGTATTTCCCGGGAGATCACCGGTGACAACGCGCCCCTCCCGCCGAGCCTCCTGACCCCGCGGGACGCCGTCGCCCTGAATGTGGAGACGGAGAAC
>CAYPTH010000188.1:0-4205 GCA_964413635.1 uncultured Spirochaetaceae bacterium | reverse complement strand
CGCAATTTGCCGCGCGTCCGCGGCCTCGCCGGGCGTTCCACAGTTTGGACACCGGGGCATTCCCGCGGCCGCGTAGAGCAGCCGTAGGTAGTGGTACACTTCCGAGGTGGTGCCTACCGTCGCCCGCGTGGCCGCCCGGGAGATCTTCTGCTCCAAGGCCACGGTGGGCGGAATCGCCTCCACGGCGTCCACCTCCGGACGAGAGAGCTGCCGTGTGAATTGCTGGGCGTAGGCAGGCAGGCAATCGAGAAAACGACGACGCCCCTCCGAATACAGCACGTCGAAGGCGAGCGAGGACTTCCCGGAACCGCTCACACCGGTGACCGCAATGAGCGAATCCTGCGGCAGCTCTACCGACACATTGCGCAGGTTATGCTCCCGGGCGCCGACAATCTTGATCGCGTCACGTCCCGAAGCCCCTGGGGTGTTCTCGTCACGAACCTCCTCGTCGCTTCCCCCGGCAAACTCTGCGCCACCGGTCTCGATATAGCCACGAAATGCCCGGGCTGTTGGGGAATCATTCTCGAGTAGGCCTTGCGGCGTCCCGGTGAATAGGAGGCGTCCACCATTGTCTCCTCCCTCGGGGCCCATGTCGATCACCCAGTCCGCCGCGGAGAGAAGGCGCAAGCTGTGATCGACAACAACGGCGCTGTGCCCCGCGTCAATGAGCTTCTCGAGGGCGCCAATCAGAAGCGCGATATCGGCGTGGTGCAGCCCGGCAGTCGGTTCGTCGAGAATGAAGAGCGTATGATCGCTCTTGCGCGCCTCGGAGAGGAAGCGAGCTAGCTTGAGGCGTTGGGCTTCGCCGCCGGAGAGGGTTGGCGCCGGCTGCCCGAGAGAGAGGTAGCCAAGGCCGAGATCGATCAGGGGTTCCAAGGCCTCTGAGACGCCTTTGAGGTCACCGTACTCCGCCAGCACTCCGTCGGCGGAGAGATCGAGGACCTCGCTAATGCTACGGCCCTTGAGAGTTACCTCGAGGACCTCACCGCGAAACCGTCGGCCATTGCAAACGGGGCATCTGACGTACGCGTCCGGCAGGAACTGGAGCTCGATCTGTTCGAAACCGGAACCGCCGCAATTCGGACACGCGCCACGAGCGCTATTGTAGGAGAAGGCGGAAACGTCCAAGCCCCGTCGCTTCGCTCCTTCGGTTTGGGCGAAGGCGCGCCGCAGCGGGTCGAGGACCTTCAGGTACGTGGCGGCGGTCATCCGAGAGCTCCGACTCAATGGCGTTTGGTCCACCAAGACCGCCCGGGAGATTTGGTCCAAGCCTGCCAGGCCCCCACAGCGCCCCGGTTCGGTAACCGCTTGCCCCTGTTCCCGCAAAATGTTGCGGAATAGCACGTCATCGACCAAGGTGGACTTGCCGGAGCCACTCACCCCGGTAACGCTTACCAGCGCGTTGAGGGGAATGGAGACATCGATCTGCTGCAAATTGTGCTCTTCAGCCCCGCGGATCTGAATGGACCTCTCCGCGTCGGCACGGCTCGAGCCCGCGCCCTTCGGCGCCGCCTTGTCCTCTCGGAGGTAGCGCACCGTTGGGGAGTCGCGTTGCGTGAGGAAGCGGTCTACCGGCCCTTCGTAGAGGACCCGACCGCCGCGCTCTCCGGCCCCGGGCCCAATATCGATGACCCGATCCGCCCGTCGAATGAAGGGCCAGTCGTTTTCCACGACGACCACGGCATTTGAGTGGCGGGCCAACTCCCTCAACACCCGGGCGAGCCGATCCTTGTCCCGGTCGTGGAGCCCTACCGAGGGTTCGTCCAGGACGTACAGCGTATCCGATAATGCGGCACCAATGGCGGTTGCGAGCGTCACACGCTGCGTCTCACCACCGGAGAGAGTGCGAGCCTGCCGTCCCAATGAGAGGTAGCCAAGGCCAACCTCGTCCAAGAAACCCAAGCGGTCTCGGATGTTCGCAAGGAGAATCTGCGTCGGCCGGTCGAAGCCTTTTTCGTCCATGGCGTCGAAGAAGGCGCGAAGCTCGCCAACCATCATGCCCTGCATCTCGGGAAAACTCCGCTCGTCCTGCAACAGAAACAGACCGGCGTAGGGCTTCAGGCGAGTCCCCCCACATTCGGGACACCGGAGGTAGCGCCGGTAGCGAGAGAGCAGAATTCGCGCATGCTTTCGGTAGCGTTTGCCCTCGAGATAGCGAAAGAAGGCGTGGATTCCGTACCAACCGTAGGCGTCATCTCCGTCCCAGAGGCGGCGGCGGTTTTCCTCGCCAATGGCAACCCAGGGCTTGTCCGTGGGAATGCCGGCTGCTCGCGCGTAGTCCAGCATATCGTCGTGCCCCTGCTCAAACGAAGCGCTCTGGAAGGGCCGCACCGCCCCTTCTGCAATGGAGAGGGTGGTGTCGGGGATAACCAGGTCCGGATCAATATCGATGACTCGGCCAAACCCTCTGCAGGTGGGACACGCGCCGACGGGGTTGTTAAAGGAGAAGTCCGCGCTGCTCGGGTGGCGATAGCTAATGTCGCAGTGGGCACAGTGGAGGTCCGTGCTGAAGGGCAGGGGAGTCGCCTCTTCTCCATCATGGACGAAGACGGTGATGCGTTCTCTTCCGTGGGCGAGTGCGGTGTCAAGGGATTCTCGAAGACGCTGTCGCGACTCCTCGCGGGCACGCAGACGATCGACGACAACGGTGACCTGCGCGGCATTGTCATCAATCTCCGCCTCGTCCAGAGCAAGCGTGGTGCCGTCCTGTCGGATGCGGTTGAAGCCCGCGTCCACAAGGCCGCGCCGGATAAGCTGGGCATCTGCGTTACCAATAGGGCGGTCGAAACAGATGCTGAGGCGCTTCCCGGTGTATTTGGAGAGAAGCTCCTCCGCTATTCCCTCGGAGCTTTCTTCTTCGACGCGGCGGCCGCAGGAGCGGCAGCGGAGCACTCCAATCTGTACGAAGAGCGGCCGCAGGTAGTCATCCACCGACGTCATGGTTCCCACCGTCGATCGTGACGTACGCACCTGCCCGGCGCGTCCGACCGCGATGGCCGGAAGGATACCCTCTATCTCGTCGGCTTCGGGACGCTCGAGCTGTGCAAGGAACTGACGCGCATAGGGAGAGAAGGTTTCAACGTACTGCCGGTAGCCTTCCGCGTAGAGCACTTCCATGGCAAGGGAAGACTTTCCCGCACCGGCCACGCCCGTCACGACGGTGACGGCGCCGAGAGGGACCTCGACAGATATGCTTTTCAGATTGTTCTGCCGGGCGCCGGCGACACGAATCGGACTACGCTTCATGAAAGGCAAAAATAGTGAATGAACTAGCTGGTCGTCATTACTGCTGCGCCGGCTCTACCGGTCGCCGAATAATGGTACGCAGTCGTTCCGGCGCGACAGGCGCGACAGGCGCGACAGGCGCGACACGTCGCGGATTTCCGAGATAGATCTCATGGTGCTTTCCCCGGCTTCGGTAGCCCTTGGATGCAATAAACTCTTCGAGTGCTTTCACCGTGCGACCCTCATCCGAGTAGGGACCCACATGAAGCATCTGCGCAACGAGGCCCTCCTCCAGGCTACCAAGACGTAGCGCCGAGAGGATCTCGTCGTTCCTTCCCTGGCTCATGTTCGAACGTGCCCGATCAAAATCATCTCGCGTCACTTGATCCGGCACCATGATGAGAGCTGTCCACTTCCATAGATCCCGATTCTCGAGCGAAAAATCTTGCGGATCGTCGGTCCACCAGAGCGCCTCGAGGGGCGGGACCTCAAAACCCCGGCCCTCATCCATGACCGAAGAGAGGAGACGTCGTACGAGATTATGCAGTACCTGGGTCTTGAGCTCAAAGGCACCGGAAACGATGGGATCGCCGGAGCCATCCACCATTGCGTACATGGCGCCTTTTAGCTCGAGGATCTGCGGTTTGCGCTTTGCCAAGAAGTATGTCTTTCGGCTCTTTCTTAGGTCGCCCTTGTGCACCGTTCATCCTCCGGATCGCTCTTGTCTGAAATGCTCTCTGTCGCGTACTCTGCCAATATATCATGACCGAAACAAGCCGATTCACCCCATGGCGAAGCCACGCCACATCAAACCCACACAACGCAGCTGCCGATATCCATGAGAGCATACGCAATGCTCCCCAGCAGGCACAAGCCGCTGCAATCGCCAGCTTAGAAGGGCGGGAGGAACTTGGCAATGCCTTTGCCGAAGCCAAGAACACCTCCACACCACTGTCTTCTATACCATACATGTTAAAAGA
>CAYPTH010000187.1:0-4220 GCA_964413635.1 uncultured Spirochaetaceae bacterium | reverse complement strand
CGGCCTTCGACGTTGCCGTCAGACTGCTACGCCCGGGAGGCGTCCTCATGACCGATAACACCCTGTGGTTCGGCTACGTTGCCGAGCCGCAGCGCAGGGATGAGGCAACGGTCGGCGTGCGCAGCTACAACACGAAGGCCGCCAACCATCCCGAGTTGGTCACGTCCATCCTAGCCATTCGCGACGGCGTTACCGTATCAACCCGGACCGTGGAGAACCGCGATCCGTCCAGTTCACAACAAGGAGAGCACGCATGAGCAATTCGAAGCCAACCCGCGATGAGGCAATGGCGCTCCTGCGCGAGTATCAGCAGAACGAAAACCTCATCAAGCACGCCCTCGCCGTAGAGGCCGTCATGCGTCACATGGCAAAGAAGCGGGGAGAGGACCAGGACAAGTGGGGCGTCATCGGCCTCATTCACGACCTCGACTGGGAGAAGTACCCGGATAAACACTGTCAAGTAACAAAGCAGGTGCTGGAGGAGCGGGGGTGGCCGGAGGAGTACGTCCACGCCGTCATGAGCCACGGATGGGGCATTGTGACGGATGTGGAGCCGGAACACGAGATGGAGAAGGTATTGTACACCATTGATGAGCTCACCGGCTTGATCACGGCCACCGCGCTCATGCGCCCGAGCCGCAGCATCCTGGACATGAAAACGAAGTCCGTGAAGAAGAAATGGAATCAACGCGCCTTCGCCGCCGGGGTCGACCGAGACCTCATTGAGAAGGGCGCGGAAATGCTCGGCATGGAGCTGAACGAGGTGATAGAGGACACGCTTGCCGGTATGCAGACCGTGGCGGACGACCTCGACTTGCGCGGAGAAGTGACCGACTAGCGCCGCTCGGTGCGCGCCCTTGTCGGCGCGCGGGTCGCTTCTACTTCTTCTTCTTTCGTTTTGACCGCGGCTGATTCTTCCCCGCCGCGGTAGCCGCGCGTTTCCGCTCGATCTCGCGCTTCACCGAATCAACGTCCTGAGAGCCGACGGCGGCCGGCTGCTTCTCGCCTTCCTTCTTCGGTTCAGGCTTGGCCTCGCCTTGTCCGGCGGCCTTCTTCTCCGCCGGCGGCTTGCTCCCGTACTGCGTAACGCCTTTCTGCCGCGCCCGTTGCCGCGCCCGACGCTGCCAGGAGAGCAGGAAGGGCGAGGCCACGAAGATCGACGAATAGGTACCCACGACAATCCCGACCATCAAGTTCAGCGCGAAGTCTTGAATGGTGCCGGTTGCGAAGATGAAGATCGCCACGACGGCAAGCATGGTCGTGAGCGAGGTGATGAGCGTCCGGCTCAAGGACTGCGTGATACTGGTGTTCACAATAATCCCGAACTCCGAGTCGCGCAGAAGCGTCTCGTTCTCCCGGATGCGGTCAAAGATGACGATCGTGTCGTTCAGAGAGTAGCCGATTATCGTCAACAACGCAGCGATCGTCGCCGTGGCCACCTCGATCTGAAAGGTGCCGATGAAGCCGAGCATAATTACCACGTCGTGCAAGAGGGTGACGATTGCGGCCACTGCATATGCCAGACGGAAGCGGAACCAGATATAGATCAGTATCAGGCCGAGGGCCAGCGAGGTGAGCAGTATCGTCTGCCGCGTCAGATCCTGGGAAAAGCGCGGACCCACATAATCGGTACCGAGGGTCTCAACGGCGGAGGCGCCGAATTCCTCCTGAAGGAGACTCGCTATTCGCTCCGACATGACCTGGCTGAATTGGTCAATAGTTCCATCATCTTGGACACGGATGGTGAACTCTTGGGCGGCAGGGCTTCCGATCTCCTGCACCTGGACGTCGCCAAGCTCACTCAGGGCGTCTCGCACCGTCGCCGTATCGGCCTCCGCGACGGAGGGGAGCACCTGAATACGTTGCCGAAGTCCCGCCTCGAAATCGATGCCGAGGTTGAAGCCTCCCTGGAGGAACACTCCGGCGGCACCGCCCACAATCACGACGATCGAGACGATCGCCATGATGACGCGGATTTTCGTGAATGGGATTACTCGCTGCATTATAGCCCCCAACCGATGCTGAGCCGCGATCGACGGAAGAGATCGAGCCGCACGTCAAAGATGAGACGCGACACGAAGAGCGCCGTGAACATGGACGAGAGAATGCCGACCGCCAGGGTCACCGCAAAGCCTTGAATCGGACCGGTGCCGAGCTGCGACAGAAAGATTGCCGCAATGAAGGTCGTAATGTTGGCGTCCATGATCGTCCAGAAGGCCTTCTGGAAGCCCGCCTGGACCGCCGCTTGAGGGCTCTTGCCCAATCGATACTCTTCCCGAATGCGCTCGAAAATAATGACGTTGGCGTCGACCGCCATACCAACCGTCAGGATGATACCGGCGATACTGGTCAGCGTAAGCGTCAAGTTGAACACCGAGAGGATCGAGACAATGAATACTAAGTTCAGAATCAGAATCAGATCCGCAGTTAAGCCTGCGCCTCGGTAGTAGACGAGCATAAAGAGAATCACCAAGCCGAAGCCGAGGGCTATCGCACGAAGTCCGGCTTGGATTGCCTGGTCTCCGAGACTGGCACCGACCGACTCCTGGTTGATGATGTTCAGGTCAACCGGCAAGGCCGCTGTCCGCAGCGTTGTCGCAATGTCTTGCGCTTCGGTCTGATCGAAACCGCTGATTCGGACATTTCCGGTGGGAATCTCCTCGGTGATGGTTGCGTAGGCGCGGACGTTTCCGTCCATGACGATTGCCAAACTACTGTTGACGTTGTCCCGAGTGAGCTTGGAAAACTTGTCGGCGCCCTCACGGTCGAGTACAAAGTTCACAACCGGCTGGTTCGTTACCGGATCACGGGCGAACTGCGCGTCGGTGATGTGCTGACCGTCGAGACCGTGCTCGGTAATGTCTTCTTTGATTACGATGTAGCGGACAAACTCGTCGACGCCGTACGCGTCCTTCGAGACGAAGGGTACAATTCTGGAGCCGGCGGGTACGAAATCGGGCCGGCCGTCAATCTGCAAATCCCAGCCCGGATTGTTCTGCTGCAACTCGATGAGCTGCTGCGTCGCCTCGCCGTCGACAATGTGGAAGTTCAAGCTTCCCTTGCCGCGGAGAAATGAGTTGATCCGTTCGCGGTCGTTGTCACCGGGAATCTCGACGGAGATGCGGGTCTGCCCCATCTCCCGGATTTGTGGCTCGGTGACGCCGAACTGGTCGATCCGGTTGGTGAGAATCTGAAGGGCCAAGTCAACGGCCTCGTCCATTTGATCGTCCGTCGGCTCCTCGCCCAGTCTCTCGCTCAGGCTTTCGCGGTCAGCCTCCAGGATGACGCTCACGCCGCCGGACAGGTCGAGTCCCAGGGTAATGATGCGAGACTTCAGATCTTTCAGGTTCTGGACGCGTTGCCGGTGGTAGTCTTCAATCGCATCGAAGGCTTCCCGCTCGTTCTGGAAACCGGCCAGAAGATTCTGTGCAGTCCACTCATTGGGGACGGGGCGATCTTCGAGACGATAGTTTTGCCGCGCTTCGGAAATCAGGTACCGGTACTCATCCGGGACAGGAGCGTCTCCGCTCGCCCGGGCCAGCTCCTGAAGATCGGAGAGCGCCGATCGTGCTTGGTCTTGCGAATACTCTCGAACCTGAACTCGGGAACCTTGCGCAAGCTCTTTGTCATCCTCGGGTACAAAGAAGTACCACTGCACCGTGGGGTAGAGGAACACTCCGGCCACCACGAGAGCTACGAGAACAATGAGAAACCGCAGTCGTTTGCTCATCGTGCCAACTCCACTAGTACGTTTGCTGTCTTTACGTTAGGGAAACGAAAACGAGGGATGTAGAACAAGCTTACTGCTCGTTCTTGGAGTCGCTCTCCGAAGAGTCGCTTTCCTTGGCCTTTGACTTGCCGGAACCCTTCTTTTCGACAACGTTCGAGACGGCGCTCTTTGAGAACTCCATGGTGACGTTGTCGTCGACTTTTACCACGACGCTGTCGTCCTTGAGCGATTGAACAACGCCGCGAATTCCCCCGATGGTCACAACCCTATCTCCCCTTTCCAGGGAGGCAAGCATTTGCTTGGTTTCTTTCTGCTTCTTGTTTTGCGGACGAATAATGAGAAAATAGAAAATCAGGAAGACGAGCCCGAAGGTAACAAGAGTCGGTAGAATTGAAGCCGGTCCTCCTGCGCCCTCAGCACCGCCGGTCGGCGCCATGAGCACGGGCAGGCTTCCATATAGAAACTGCATAGGTCTTAACTTCCTCTAATG
>CAYPTH010000186.1:0-4274 GCA_964413635.1 uncultured Spirochaetaceae bacterium | reverse complement strand
TCGTAGTGAGCGGCGACACCGAAGCACGACACGTGGTCGCGCCGCGTTGCAATGTTGCGGCCCGTTGCATACTCGTGTACTAAGTAGGGCACGTTCATGGCCGCCAGTTGCCGGCAGATGTAGCCGAAGCGTTGGTCGTGCGAGCAGCCTTCGAGGGCGCGTACGTCGTCCATCATCATTGCGGGATCTCCCCTTCCGACCCGTAAATCCTTCGCACCATCTAATGTATGCCGCACCTTGTTGAAAGACGAACAGCCATGTCCCGACCACGCTTCGACTTGGGCCGATCAGAGACCTGTATTTCACGTCTTTGAGTTCGAACCATCGCAATCCGCGGTGACGGGGTCGTTTACGGGTATTTCTTCAACAAGGTGCGTAATAGGTTCCGCACCATCGCCTCCTTTTCCTGTATTCTTGAACCTGCCGGAGTCGAATTCCACACTATCAGGACGATGCATACGTGATTGCACTTACCGGAGCGACCGGACACCTTGGCTCGGTTCTACTCGAACGGCTGGCTGAACGTGAAGAGGATGTGCGCTGCGTGGTGCGGTCGCCGCGGCGACTGCGGGACCTTCCGCGCAACGTGGAGGCCGTCGAGGCTCCCCTCGACGACGTGGAGGCGCTCACGCGTGCCTTCCGCGGAGCCCGGACGGTCTACCACGCGGCGGGACTAATCTCGCTCCTCCCCGGTCGCTGGGAAGATCTCCACCGCGTCAACGTCGAAGGCACCCGCTGCGTGGCTGAGGCGGCACGGTCGGCCGAGGTGAAGCGCCTTGTCTACATCGGCTCTATTGAGGCATTCCCCCTGGACAGCTCTAGGTTTCCGGTGACGGAGCGGTGCGATGTTGATCCCGATCGGACCATCATGGAGTACGGGCGTTCGAAGGCGCTTGCCATGCGAGAGCTGCTTGCCTCGGCACGCGAGGGCCTTGAGTGCGTCGTCTGCTGTCCGACTGCATTCCTTGGACCACCCGATCATCGACTGTCGGCAATGGGCAGCCTGGTACTAGATTGCATTTCCGGCCGACTCCCCGTGGGTATTCGCGGGGGCTTCGACTTCGCGGATGTCCGGGATGTGGCCGACGGGGTGATTCGAGCCGGCGAGGTGCCCTTGCCTTCGGCGGAACCCGGCAGGGTCTACCTTCTCGGCGGGCGCTACGTTTCGGTGCCCGAGCTTCTGCAGCTTCTCGAATCGATCAGCGGCGTGCCGCGACCTCGGGTGACCGTACCACTTTCGATTCTCCGCGCCGCCGCGCCGGCCGCCGAGTGGTACTACCGCCTCTTCCGGCGCCCGGCGCGCTTTACCAGAGCCAATCTCCGGCTGCTCTCCCTCGACCTTCGCGTTGACTCCAGCCGAGCGCGGCGCGAGCTCGGCTACACCTGCCGCCCGATCGAGGAGACCCTTGCGGATTTGGTCCGGTGGCTCGGCGCGAGCGGATACATCGATCCCAATCTTGTCCGAGACTCAGTGGCTGGATCCGACGCCGAGTCATAGGACGAAGGGCACAATCGCCTTCCGATGCTCCGGGTAGTCATCGAAATTGTCCTGGTACCATTGGTGATTGGAGAGGGCGCGCGGCAGCAGGTTGGCAATCGTGAACACCGCGAAGGAGAGGCCCGCCAGGGACCAGGTGGCCACGGCAAATCCCGTCCACTGGACAATCTCGCCCAAATAGTTCGGGCTCGAGACGTAGCGGAACATGCCGCCCCGGGGGATGCGGTACGCGTGTTCTCCGGGCTCGCGCAGCCCCTGCAGAATTCGATCCGACCACACGTGAATCACGAAGCCGCCGACAAAGAGCGCCATGCCGATGACGAAGCGCGGATCGAGGAGCCACTGCTGGGTGTATTCGTGGCCGGCGACAAAGAGGTGGTGCCCGTTCACGTAGCCGTTCGCGCAGTTGTACAGAATGGCCATGAGGATGAGGGTGTAGGGCATGCTTCGCGAACGGTTGTCCTTGAGCAAGAGCGGGTAGAGGATGCTGCGGTAGAGGTAGTGAATCTCCCAGAGCGCCAGGAAGAGCAGGGCAATCGGATCCCGGCTTCCGCCTGCAAGCATCATGAGAAAGATCGATAGCGCCGCCGGGAACTCCATGATGAACCACGCCCGCCGCGCCGTAAGGGCGACGCCCCAGCCGCCGCGAAGGTAGCGGCCGTAGGGGGCTACCACGAAGAACAGGGTAACGAAGGCGACGGCTGCGGCAATGAATATGGCGGCGAGAACGGTGCTGTACAAGGACATTGCGGCTCCGGTCGGGGATCATAGCGCGGGCGAGACCGGACTGCAAGCCGCGACGCGACTCAGGCTTGCTCGTCCGCGGGCTTCGGTAGATCCCGCACAACACCCGCCTGAATTGCCCGTCGGCTCGAGCCGTACAGTCCCATGCTGAAACCGTAGTACAGGCTTGTTGAGCCCCCCACGACGTAGGCACCTACCGTGCTCTCTACCTGGATTCCCAAGCCGAATCGCCGAAAGTCCGCGCCGAAGCCCCCACCGCCGGTCAAACTCAAGGCTAGGCCGAATGCCGAGTCCGCGACGTAGAGGCCCGGACCGAAGGCGGTCTTGCTGTAGAGTCCGAACCCGCGTTCCTGGTTCTGCTGATTGGATGCGGCGTAGCGAAACGAGAAGATACTTGCTGCGCTGCTGAGGTCGAAGGCGAGCACGTCCCAGCCGAACTCAATGAACTCCGCACGGATACGGTCCTTCACCTCGCCGTCCGAGTCGTAGGCGTCGCGGATTACCCGGGGACTCCGGGAGTACGAGCTGTACAACGCAATACCCGTACCCCCGCCGACGAATTGCTGTGTGCCGAGCCCGAGGTAGCCCGGCGTTCGGATACGGATCTCCTCAATGATTTCCTCATCGTCCTGCGCCACGAGTACAGACGGGAGCAACACCAGAAGGAGCATGACCACGAGAAAGCCCCTCACCGGGGTTCTGCCGGATGTCCTCAATATACGGAACGCGCTCATCCACAGCCTCCACGGAATAAAGTTAGGCGTCATAGTATAAACATAACCGAGAGTGTCAAGAAAAACCTTCCATCGAATGAGCGACCCCGCCTGTGGGGAACGCACGTGTGCGCGTCGGTGCCGGAGGCCACAGCGGATGAGAACTACGAGATCGCGGTCAATCCCGGCTCCTTCTACACGATGACGGTGAGCAGTAGTACCGGGAACATTGATGTCTTCGTATACAGTGATGCCGAACAGTCCGACCTACTCACCAGTGCAGAGAGTTATGGCACAGGCACGGAGCTTCTCACCGTTAATACCCTGGCAAATGATACCCTCTACTATACAATCGATATGACGGAGGACGCACCGTAACGTCGGCTTAGCTCAAAGTGCCCAAGAACTGATTGATCGTCGCGAAGGTGGCCTCCGGGTCCTCGATCCAGGGCGAATGACTTGCCGATTCGCTGATCCACAGAGAACTGCCCGAAACCGCATGGTGCATGGCCCTTAGGTCTTCCACCCGGAAGTAGTCGTGTATGCCGCTAATGAACAGAGTCGGCGTTGAAACTCGGTCCAGTCCGTCCTCACGGTCCCAATCCATTACCGCGCCGTCGGGTTCAAAGAGGTTCGGGCCGATGAAGTGCTTCATATAGTCGGGATTTACCTGCCCGGCCGCTTGCACAAAGGAGTCGGGCCACGGTACGCGGCAGAAGTGGCGCGGATACCAGAACTCGCCGACTAAGGCGTTGATACCTTCGGCGTCGTGACGGTCGGTCTGAGCGTAGCGTCTGTGGAACTCCGGGGGAAGATCAGCCACTCGGTCGGCGATTCCGCGGGCGAGCATTCGCCCGCTGGAAAACCCGCTGATGACAATGCCGCCCGACACGTCGTTCCGCCGGCACAGCGCCTCGATCACCGCCGCGCCGCCCATGGAGTGGCCCAAAAGTATCGGCGCTGGGCCCTCGCCCGAAGACGGAACCTCGTCCAACGCCGTTTCCAGTTCATCCGTGAGTTCCTCGACGTTTCGGGGAAAGTCTCCGCCAAGATCGGGATACGTCCCGCGCTGCCGATACGTCACAACACGACTTGATCGTGCGAGCTCATCGCTGAGCTCGCGGTAAAAGCCGAGGGGCAGACTCGGTCCGCCGGGGACAAGAAGAATCCGTGATGTGCCGCTCCCTGATTCTCGTACTTCCATGGCGACAGCTTACTCCGTCGAGTCCGGTGGGGCAACGTGTCGCAGCGGACTTGCGTTGCGTAGGGCGCAGAAACCGAAACGATTCGTGAATCCTTGTTCACGAGACGTGTAGGCT
>CAYPTH010000185.1:0-4482 GCA_964413635.1 uncultured Spirochaetaceae bacterium | reverse complement strand
TTTTGCTCTACATTCAGTACGATCACTCGGCTAGTGCGACGGTTCCCCAGGAGACGCTTCGCGGAATCGCGCCCCTACAACGCTCGGACGATATCGGCGACAAACCCCGCTGCGTATAACGCTACGTGAACCACGTGGCCGTCAAAAGAGTAGTTTTTCGTGCTGACTTTTAGCGCAATCGGCGGCCGATATGCGTCGCGAAATACCTGCAGGCTTTTGGCCCTACAGGTATTGGCACCGGCTTTGACTTCGATCGGGACGACGTCTCCGTCGATTTGAAGGACAAATTCCACCTCCGCCGAACCGCCTTTCCACGCGTACAACGAATTGTGGCCGTGGGCTCGAAGCTCCACAGCGACAAAGTTCTCCGCAACGTACCCCCGATACGCACCCCAGGCGCATTCACCCAACCGAGCAGGAATTCGTGTAGTCGGGGTTCCGCAGCCGCAACGTATTCCCGAAACGAAAGGGGAAACAACGTCCGTTGGGTCACATTTCCCACCGGGTACGCCGAGGTGCTCCCGGATAGTCCAAGAAGCGAGCCGGCGGCACAGACGGCATATCGTGTGTCGCTCTCAGAGGAGTACTTGAGGCTGGTCAACGCCGGCGGCGATAGTTGGATTTCATCGAATACGATTAGATCCGTTTCGGCGTTGATACCTTGTTCCGCGTAGAGTTCAAGCGTAGGGATACCTGTGAAAATAATACCCCAAAAAAAGTGTTCAATTTACGCACTCTTATCGGGGTAAAAGTGTCGTATCGCAGCCGGGCGCTCGGGGCTGTTGAAGAATGGTCCTCTTGCGGCGGCATATGAAGGCGAGTGCCTTCGATAGACGATTCGACAACGGTGAAGAGATCGGAGGGCCCTTTCATGTTGGCGTAGCGCGGAGAGCAAATTAGGGACCAAAGCCGGTGAACGTGGATCTCCAGCGCTAGCGCACAAAAACCGGCGAGCCCCACGCCCACTGGTTGTTCTGCTGTCGAACCCGCAGGTACACGTAGTCTCCGCTCTCGAGCTCCGGTGTGAAGTCGTCCAACTCCAGATGCCACGTGTACTCCCATTCCTCAGGCGCGCGGTGGAGGAGCCATGCGGGAGAGTCTATCTCGTGGCGCAGGTGACCGCTCTTGCCGCCAACCATGAGACGTTCGAGTCTCGTTTGGGACTTGACGCCGTTGAGCTCCGTCCACACCCGCGTCTCCGGAGGCGCTTCGATTTCCAGACAGATACCCTGCGTTCCCGGGGTGGACGTCGTTGGGTTTCCGTAGGTCCGTGTTTGAAAGCGAACCGAGCGATCGTCGGTGCGCTCCCAGGAGGAGTAGAACGCCCCGTGCCCGTTGCCGGGGTCTCCGGCGTTGTCGCTGCTGTCTTCCGGTGACAGCACGTCGGGGCCGCGGAAACGAGCGTCCACGGAGTGTAGGGAACCCTGGGAAATGCCGAAGGAACCGTCCCAGGATGCCGCTTTTCCACGCGGTCCCCACCCTACTTCCAGGAAGAGCTTGGTCCGAATCCGCGGAGAGCCCGACAGGGCCGAGGTGGCTTCATCGTCCTCTCGTGGCCGCATGTCCGTAACAGACACTCGCCGGACGGTACTACCGTTGTGTACCACATCAACGTAGTCGATGGGGGCGCCGCCCGTGACGTCGACCTGCAATCCACCGGCCGGTCCGGGCCGGCGTACGCCACCCATTGGCGTTCCGCCGAGGGAGTAGTCGAGGACTACTTTGTCACCGGTCATGGCGTATGTGCGACGGGCGAAGATGGCGTGCCACAGGGCGGCGCGAGTGAGCTCGGTCGCCCAAATGCCGGTAATGCCGTGACCGTAGCTGCCGGGGTGGGCGCTGTGGTGATCGGTGTCGGCTACGAAGCCGAAGACGTGTCCGCGGTTCAGTCCGTACTGGACGGTGCTGCGCCAGTCCGCGGGTCCCATGGAATGGAGAAAGGGAACGGGCCCCTCGCTAGTCTCCGCGGCTCCGTGCATGGAGTAGACCTCGACGACCGGGGAGACACGCTCGTTGAAGCGCTCCCAGTTGATGCCGCGGGCGCCCTGGTGATAACCGATGTGGTGCGGCAGAGCCAAGGCGGGAGTGCCCGATTCGATCAGCGACTCCAAGTGAGCGTCCAAGTCGGGGATGCTCTCCGGATAGATGAGCTCACCCTCTCGGTCGCGGTAGATCACCGCGCGGTCTCCGTCTCTCGACGAGTGCACCTCGAATCCCGGGAAGGTGACAAAGCTCCCGTTCTCGTTGGCCGCCGCCAGGGTGGCCAGGGTGTCCGGCCAGTTTCCCCTCAGTTTGGCGAAACCGCGCTCGTGAAAGTCGATTATGTGCTGCGTCCGCTCATTGGGCTCCGGCATGTCGGGCCAGTGAGCGTGGCCGGTGACAGAGCAGAAGTCGAGCCGCTGACGGGCGTTATTCACCGCGTCGTCGAGGCTCCCGTGGGCGTAGGAGATGTTGCAGTGATTGTGGAGATCGCCGAAGTAGGCGCGTTCTTTGCTCATTGTGTTCGCTCCATGAATAGCCTTGCACCGCCCTGGTCAATGGCGCGCTGGGTGGCGTGAACCATGCGTAACGACTCGTATCCGTCTTTCGTGCCGGCGACGGGGCTTGTGCCATAGTAGTGTGCCCGGATGGCATTCAGGAGCTCTACATCGGCGCCAAAGTGTGAGCTCTCGAAATGGGGGCCTCTGGCATCAATCTGTTCGTGCTGTTCGCCGTAGTTGGAAATGAGATCGATGTCTCCGGAATCCCGAGTCAGACGAAGTCGTCCGGATGAACCGACGAGCTCTATCGTTTCCTCGTCCTCCGCACTGGGTCCGAAGATGTTCCAGAAGAGCGACGCCTTTACGCCGTTGTCGTAGGAGATGGTGACAAGGGCGTGATCGATGATGTCACTGTCGGGACTGTAGACGCAGTTGTCGATCTGCGCGTCCTCGGTCTCCGCGTTGGTCCAACTCGGCCGGGAGAAAATCCCTTCCTCCTGCTTGCGATAATCGGGATCCAGCCGGTATACGGTGCCGATTTCGGGTACGGAGGGGCTCGGTAAGGCACGGAAGGGGCAGTCTCGGTCGCACTCGCGGCAGCGCCGCGGAGCCGTCGGGTCCGGCGCGAAGACGCTCGACCGCCCGCCGTCGGCGGATATCCACGTGACCGTGCCTTGTGCTATCCAGTTGAGAGCGTCGAAGTAGTGGGACACCTTGTCGTTCAGAGCGCCCCCGGAACGTTCGCGGCTCCGGTGCCAGCGCTGCAGGTAGCGCGCGTAGGGAATGACGGATCGCAAGAGAATGGTTTGCAACTCGCCTATGTGGCCGTTTCGGAGGATCTCTACCGCGCGACGCCAGGAGTTCTCGTAGCGCCGGGTGAATCCCATGATGATGGGGCGCTTCGCCGTTTCCTCGGCGCGGATCATTGCATCCGCGTCTTCGAGGGTCGTTGCCATCGGCTTGTCCAAGTAGACTTGCTTGCCCGCTTGAATGGCCTCGACGGTCGGTCCCCGGTGCTCGGACGTGTAGGTCGTTACCCACACCGAGTGAATGTCGGGTCGTGTTACGACGCTGCGGTAGTCCGTTGCGGTTTCAATAGTGACGTCCAGACCGTGCTCGGCATAGAGCTTTTCGAGAAAAACCTTTCCCTCCGCCGACCGCGCGGGATTGGTATCGCAGAGTACGCGAATGACCAGGCCGGTTTCTCGCCACTGCTCCGCGGTACGTGCGCCGAGGACGTAGACGCCCCGCTCTCCCGCGCCGATCACGGCAACGCCGATTTCATCGACCTTGCTGGGCATGATGATTGCATCCTCGATGTGGTGTGCTCGTTGTCATTCGACAGTCGCCTCCGTGGCGGAGTACGCATCATCCCGGTTCAGCCTCGAACCCGGTGGGCGCGGTACATCTCCGCCGAAGATTGGGTCTTTCGACGTTTCCATCCATGTGGTCAGCCGCTTGTCCAGGTCGCGCCGCAGCTCAGCATAGGAGGGATCCGCAATCCGGTTTATCTGCTCCCCGGGGTCCGTGGTCAAGTCGAACAACTCTCCCCGCGGCTGTTCCCGGCTGAAGTATCCTCGAGCCGATAGCTCCCGCTTGCTTGGTGAGTCGTCAACGTTCGCCGCTTTGGGGACTGCGGAGCTTCCGTAACGGCGTATCAGCTTGTATTCACGGGTTCGCACGGCGCGGGCGGGTTCGAAATTCGCGTGGTAATTCGTCTCGGCAAAGACCTCTTCACGGATAGGTTCACGGAGAGCACCACCCGGATCGCGGAGTAATGGCATCAGCGACACGCCTTCCGTTCTTGCCGGAACATCTGCACCAATGACTTCGAGCATTGTCGGGAAGAGATCCAACTGGGAAACGAGGGCGGAGCTACTCGCTCCGGCATCCGCCACACCGGGAACGCGGACTACAAGGCTCGTTGCGATTCCCCCGTCGTAGAGGGTGCCCTTCATCCCCGGAAATGGTGGTCCGTGGTCCGTGGTAAGGACGATCGCGG
>CAYPTH010000184.1:0-4508 GCA_964413635.1 uncultured Spirochaetaceae bacterium | reverse complement strand
CGCCTGCTCATGCCGCCTCTAATGTACCGCACTCCGTGCGGCCGCGGTCAAGAGACAGCCCCCATGCCGAACGCGCCGGGCCTCTATCCTCCGTGAGCGGCCTCTCCGGGCTGGTCGCTCACGGTATCGGTCCCCGCAACCATATCGTCCGTCGCGCGCAGACGTCTGCTAATCTCCCGCGCCAGATTCATGATCAACAGCGCGTAGGTCTTCATGTCGTCCTTGGAGATTGAGTAGAGGTCGCGGTTCGAGAGGCTGAGCGTGGTGGTTGGCTCCATGGCGCGCACCGTGGCGGCGCAGGGTTGGATATCGATGAGCTCCATCTCGCCGAAGGTTTCCCCTTCGCCCATGGTCGTGATCCGCCGGTGGTGGTTTGGGTGGCTGTTGGACGCCTTCACGATCTCCACATTCCCGCGGACAATGAGGTGGATGCGGTCGTTGACTGCACCCTCGTTCATGATCGTGTCGCCAGGATTGTACTGGATGGTCCGAACGAGAGGGCGAATGCGATCGAAGGCCTCTTCCGTGACGCCGCCGAAAAGCGAGTGGCACTTCAATTGCTTGAAGTCACCTGAATACTCCTCTCCCATACCCCAAACATACGCTAGTGTGGGCAAAGTGTCAGGGGATTTCTCGGAGAGAATTTGGGAGAATTGCACACGCGGCCGCGGGCGTCTGGTGAAGCACCCGTGACGTGTTTTCGGTATACTGCTGTGTGAGAGGTGATAGCCGAATGCCCGTGTTCGTCGACCATCGACTGAAGCTGACCTACGAGGATCTCGCAGCCGTTCCGGAGGATGACCCCTACCGTCACGAAATCCTCGACGGAATGCACGTAGCAACGCCGTCTCCGGTCTACCGGCACCAGACCATCTCCCGACGCATACAATTCCAGCTCTACCAGCAGATCGAGCTCGTCGGAAAGGGGGATGTCGTCTATGCCCCGGCGGACGTCGAGCTCGGTACCTACGATGTGGTCGAGCCCGACGTGTTTGTCATTCTCGCCGAGCACCGAGACGTGATCCAGCGCACCCACGTTCGCGGCGTACCCGATCTGGTCATCGAGATTCTCTCGCCATCGACGGCGGGGCGTGATCGAGGGATCAAGCGCGAGCGCTACGAGCTCGCCGCCGTTCCCGAGTACTGGATCGTCGACCCGGATGCGGAGCTTGTAGAGGTGTATCGCCTCGAGGGCTCGGCACCGGACGACGCGGAGCCGCGGCGCGCCGGACCGGCGTTCGCGCCACCGGAGCTTCACCGTGACAGCGTCACGTTCCGCGCACCGCAGGTCACTGCAACGGTAGATCTTACCGCGGTCTGGAACGACCCCGCAGGCGCCTAACCTAGCGCCTTCTCCAATTCATCGACCTTCTCTCTGAACACGCGCATGGCCGTTTCCACGGGCTCCGGGGAGGTCATGTCGACGCCGGCGACCTTCAACGACTCAATGGGGAAGCGCGAGCCGCCGGACTTCAGGAAGTTGAAGTAGGCCTCTCGCTCCTTTGTGCCTCCGTTCAAGACGCGCTGCGAGAGGGTAATGGCCGCGGACAGGCCGGTGGCGTACTTATACACGTAAAAGGCGCGGTAAAAGTGGGGGATGCGCAGACCCTCCATGTCGCCGACATCATCGATCGCGGTCTTTGGTCCGAAGTAGGCCCCCAAGAGGCTGCGGTACTCGGCGCGGAGGTTATCGGCGGTCAGCGGCTGTCCGCCTTCGACCATCTGGTGGGTCTTGTGCTCGAACTCGGCGAACATGGTTTGGCGGAAGAGGGTGGCAATGATGTCGTCGACCTGCTTGTTCAGGAGGTAGGCGCGCATCTGCTCGTCGTCGGTGGTGTCGTAGAAGTGCTTGAAGAGGAGCTGCTCGTTGAAGGTGGACGCCACTTCCGCCTCGAAGATGGTGTAGTTGTAGTGGGGGAAGGGGTTGTTCCGGCTCGAGTACCAGGAGTGCATGGAGTGGCCGCCCTCATGGGCAAGGGTGAAGACGTCTCGGAGCACGTCCTCTTTGAAGTTCATGAGAATGTAGGGATAGCCCTCGTAGCTGCCTGCGCTGAAGGCGCCCGAGCGCTTGCCCTTGTTTTCGTAGCGGTCCACCCAGCCGCCCATCAAGCCCTCCCGGATGGTGGATGTGTACTCCTCACCGAGGGGTTCGAGTGCCGTGACTACCCGCTGCACCGCCTCGTCGAAGCTGTGATTGACCTGAATGTCCTCTACCATCGGCACCATGCGGTCGTAGAGGCGAAAATCATCGAGCTGCAAGATGCGCCGGCGCAGCTCGTAGTAGCGGTGGAGCGTGTCGAGGTTGTTGCGCACCGCCTGAACCAGATTGTCGTAGACACTCTCCGGGACGTCGTCGGGGAACAGCGCCGCGGCGCGGGAGGAAGGGAAGTTTCGCGCCTTCGCCTTGTAGATATCGATGTTGACGCTCCCGGCGTAGAGGTTGGCGAGGGTGTTCTTGTGGTTCTCGAAGACCTCGTGGAACTGGAGGAAGGCGCGGCGTCGAAGGTCGCGGTCGGGGTTCAACAGGAAGGAATTGAGGGTCGACTGCGAAAGCGGCTTTGGCCCCTCGGGCGTCTCCACGCTGCCGAAGTCGAGGTCGGCGTCCGTCAGCGCGCCAAAGCTCTTCTGCGGCGTCTGGTTCGCCTCCTCCTGCATCGCCATAATGCGCTCTTCCGCTTCGCTCAAGATGTGCGGTTTCCAACGCAGAAGCTTCTGCAATGAAACGCGATAGTCGGCAAGGCGTTCATCGTCGAGAAAGCTCTTCATTCGATCTTCGTCGATCGCTTGGATTTCCGGGGCAACGAAGGCCTGGGCCGTTTCCGCTTCGGTATCGGCCTGGGTGACGCGGCCGACGCGCTCCTGGCTCTCGCCCTTGCCGACGTCTTCCGAGTAGCGCAAGAAGGCGTAGTAGCCAAGGCGCTCACCGATTCTGCCCATCTCCGCCTGGTGGTCGAGGCACGCCTTCAGCTTCTCCGCCGACTCACCGAGGCTACCCTTGAATTCCTCGAGCTTTGGAATCATTTCCTTGAAGCGGGCGAAGTCTCTCTCCCACTCCTCGTCGGAGGTGTAGAGCGATGAAAGATCCCAGGCGTCTTCGGAAGCTACCTGGTCGCGGGTTGGGATGGTGCTTTGGCTCATGCGTCGTACTCCTCAGGGCGGCGCGGGCTCGTGGGCGCGACGTAAGGCCGCGCCGGCGCCGACTTTTGCGTTTCCGCCAGGGTAGGACCGCCCGAGCCGCGCGTCAAGCGCGACGACAAACGTGGTGCCAAACCGCGCCCCCCGTGTATTAGGGAGCTTGTTGAAGGAATACGCGTAAACGACAGCGTGGCAGGGAATTGCGATGTCTCGAGCTCGAGGACGAGGAATAACCGTGTGGGACCGACCGAAATCTCGGCGTCGTCGGGAATTGGCCGCGTACCGTTCAACAAGGTGCGGAATACGTTACGCCGTGCTATCCTTCCTCGACCGCCACGATCATCTCGACCTCCACCGGCGCATTGAAGGGCAGGGCGGCAACGCCGACTGCCGACCGTGCGTGGGTGCCTCGCTCACCGAAGAGCTCTCCCAGCAGATCTGAGGCGCCGTTTACGACCTTCGGCTGTTCCGCGAAGTCCTCCGTGCAGTTGACGAAGCCCACAACCTTCACGAACTGTTTGATTCGATCGAAAGAGCCAAGGTAATCGAGGAGTGTGGCCAGGTGGTTAAGCACCGCGCCGCGGGCGCATTGGTAGCCTTGCTCGGTCGTGAGATCGCGACCAATCTTCCCCTTGGGCTTGAAGTCGTGGATATCCGGGCTTACGGTCCCGGCCAGGTACAGGGTGCGCCCGTCGGCTACGCAGGCCGCGTAGGATCCGGCCGGCTTCGGCGGGGTTGGAAGCTCCAAGCCGAGCTCCTCCAGTCGCGCCTGTATCTTTTCCGTCATGGACTCAGACATCTTTCACCTCTCTTTTCAAAACGAGCTTGGCATCCAGGGCCACCCACCGGCCACCAGCATACACCATCGGGTTGATATCGAGCTCGGCAAAGCGCGGGCCCAGGTCGACAACCAGACGGCTGACCGCCGTCAGCGCCTCAATGAGCGCCTCTGCATCGACCTGCATCCCCCGGTAGCCCTGCAAGATCGGGGATGAGCGGAGCTCCCGTGCCATCTCGCGGATATCCTCCGTGGTGCAGGGAATGAGCCGGAAGGCGACATCATCAAAGATCTCCGTATAGATTCCGCCGGCGCCGAGCATGATGGCCGGACCGAGATCCGGGTCGACCAGGCCACCGACAATGATTTCAACCTCGGCGCCGGGAACCATCTCTTCGATGAGGACCGATTCGCCGGGGAAGCGATCCGCGAAGTCGGTCACCACCTCGTCGAGCTCCTCCGCGGGCACGCCGAGTCTGAGCGCCGCGGCGTCCGTCTTATGGAGGATCCGGGGAGATGCCACCTTTACCGCGTAGGGCGGCCCGAACGGCGGCGTGATTGGCCGGGACGCGGCGCCGGCCGCACGGCCCCCGGC
>CAYPTH010000183.1:0-4523 GCA_964413635.1 uncultured Spirochaetaceae bacterium | reverse complement strand
GTCCCCGTCGTCCCCGTCGTCCCCGTCGCCTTCGACCCCGCGCCGCCGCAACAGCCATGTCAGCGCGTGGTCGATCGACGGGGTTCGCATGACGGCGTAGTGGATGTTGGGCCGGTCCGGGTTGCCGGCGACTGCGTTCCACGGGGTGTCGGGGCGCAGTCGGGCGGCGATGCGCTCCTGCAGCTCCGGCGAGGCCGTTGCGGTAAAGGCGGTGAGTCGGACGGGCTTAAGTTGTGCAATGATTCCCTCGAGCTCAAGATAGGCGGGGCGGAAGGTTTCGCCCCACTCGATGACGCAGTGCGCCTCATCGATAACGAGATGGGAGATTGAAAGACCGGCGAGGGCGCGTGCGATTCTCGCTCCCCGAAGGGTCTCGGGATTGGTGAGGAGCACGCGCAGGCGGCCCTCCTTCGCGTCCTCCAGAACAGCTCGTCGCGCCTCACCGGTCATGCCCCCGGTGAGAACGCCGGCGGGAATGCCGAGGGCGTCGAGGCGCCGCTTCTGGTCGGCAATGAGGGCGAGGAGGGGAAAGACGATGACGGTGATCCCCGGCAGGATCACGGTCGGAAGCTGAAAGCAGAGGCTTTTGCCGGCTCCCGTCGGCAGCACAACGACCTCGAAGGGGCGGGCTTCCTCGCTTTCGGGATCGGCCACGGTTCGCAGGATGCTGTGCACGACCAGGCGTTGATAGGGAAAGATGAACTGAAGGCCCAAGCGCTGCGTCGCCTCGGCGATTTCATCCTGCAGACTCGTGTCAAACACAATGCATTTCACGCCCCGATTTCGCACCCTGCTTCAGGTGTCGAGGCCATGATCCGGCTGCCTTCGATCACTTGCTTGTCTCCCGCAGCCTTCAGGCGGTACCATGCGTCCACAGCGAACTTGTCTGAAAGGATGGACCATGACGGCTGAAACGGAACGAATTCTCACCCTCTTCGAAGAGCTCAATACAATTCCCCGTAAGTCGAAGGAGGAAGGAAAGGTCCGCGAGTGGATTGCCTCCTGGGCCGCACAGCGCTCCTTCGAGAGCAAGACCGACGAGGCCGGTAACATTGTTGTCCGGGTGCCCGGTAGCGGCGGACTGGAGGCGGGCCCGATTCTCGTGCTCCAGCAGCACACGGATATGGTCTGCGAGAAGACGCCGGACAAGGAGCACGACTTCACGACGGATCCCATTACCGTGATTCGTGACGGGGAGTGGCTGCGCGCGGACCGGACAACCCTTGGCGCCGATAACGGCATTGCCGTCGCCATGGCAATGGCCCTCGCCGAGAGCGACCTTTCCCATCCGCCACTCGAGCTCCTCTTTACGGTGGATGAAGAGACGGGCCTCACCGGGGCCACAAAGCTGGATCCATCCATGCTCAACGGTCGTATCCTCTTGAACCTCGACTCCGAGGACGAGGGGATTTTCACGGTGGGCTGTGCCGGCGGCCGGCACGTGGTCATTGACCTCCCGAGCTCCTTTGATCCCATGCCGGCGGGCCATTCCGTATACACCCTGAAGGTATCGGGGCTTCTCGGTGGCCATTCCGGTATCGATATCCCGCTGAACCGGGGCAACGCCAACTCCATTCTGGGGCGCGCTCTGCGCACGGTCGCGCAGCAAGCGGCGGTGCGCATTGCCACCGTTTCCGGTGGGAGCGCGCACAACGCCATTCCGCGGGACGCCTCGGCAACAGTTGTACTCCCGGGGGGCCAGGAAGACGCCGTCAACGGGCTCGTTGATCGTCTGCAGCACGACCTTCGGGCCGAGCTCAAGGCGCGCGATCCGGAGGTAACGCTCACCTGGGAGCCCGCAACCGAGCTAGCTACGCAGGTGATGAGCCTGGAGACCTCCCAGCGCGTGTGGCAACTTCTGCTTGCCCTGCCGCACGGGGTGTGGAAGTTTTCCGACGACATCGAGGGTTTCGTGGAAACGTCGTGTAACCTTGCGACGGTCACCGCCAAGGAGGGGACGGTCGAGCTCCTCCTGAGTCAGCGAAGCTCCGTTCCCAGTCAGCTCGAAGCGCAACATGCGCAGGTCGATGCCATTGCGGCGCTCGCCGGAGCGGGGCGGCGTGCCGACAGTGAGTATCCCTCGTGGCAGCCCAACATGGACTCGCCCCTCTTGGAGCGCTGCGTCGAGGTGTACCAGAAGACCTTTGGGGAGAGACCGACGGTCGAGGCGGTGCACGCCGGGCTGGAGGCGGGGGTCATTGGCGCAAAGTTTGATCAAATGGACATGATCTCTCTCGGCCCGACCATCAAGAATCCCCACAGTCCGGACGAGCGACTCTACATTCCCTCCCTCGACCGCGTATGGGAGTTCTTGAAGGCGCTGATGGGGTCATACGCCGTCTAATCGAAACGGCCTATTCGCCTGGAGTCTCCTAGACGGTAGCTTATGCCTAAGCTGAGCATCATTGGAGAGGAGGCTTTCCGCATGAACGTACCCCTGGAGATTTCGTACCGCGACATTGAGCGAAGTGATGTCATTGATAATCTCGTCAATGGAGAAGTGGACCATCTCGAGGAAGTGTGCGACCACATTTCCAGTTGTCGTGTGAGCATTGAGCGCCCGCAGAAGCACATCAAGAGCGGCAGCCCGTACCGGGTCAGGATCGATGTTACCGTTCCCCCCGGGCACGAGATCGTCTCGAAGCGGGAACCGGGCCAGGGAGAGATGCACGAGGAGCTTTCAACCGTGATAATCGACGCCTTCGACGGTGCGCGCAGACAGGTGAAAGAGCTCTCGGAACGGCAAGACAAGGATGTCAAACGCAACCGCGAACCGCAGGTGAACGCCATTGTGGAAGCGGTCTATCCCGAGCAAGGCTACGGCTTTCTCAAGACCCTCGAGGGACGGGACGTATACTTTCACAGTAACAGTGTATTGAACCGGGACTTCGAGCGGCTCACCAAGGGAACCGGCGTCTACTACAACGAGGAAATGGGCGAGAAGGGCCCGCAGGCGAGCAGTCTGCGGATCGTCGACAAGCCGGGGGGGCCGCGAAACGCCCCGGATGCCGAGCTACCCGATTTCGAAGGTCCGGCTGAGGCCTAAACATTCCGGGGCGCCGGTCCCGCCCCTATGGCACTAGGCCGAGCCGAGGGCCGCGGCAACCTGCTCCGTTGTCGGGGGATTCGCGCCTGCGCGAGCGCAGGTAATGCCGGACACCGTGGCAGCATAGCTGAGGGCGTCTCGCAGCTCGGCTTCGGTGAGTGAGGCAATGCCGCTCCGCGAAAGGCTGCCGTGGTGGTGCAGCCACGCAATGAAACCGCCATGGAAGGAGTCGCCGGCACCAATGGTATCTGAGACGCTGGTCTTCGCGGCGGGAGCCTCGGCGCGGACCCCCGAAGTCATTGCAACGGAGCCATCCGCTCCCCGCGTGAGTACCACGAGCCGTGTTCCGAGCGAGAGGAGGTTCTCGGCAGCATTCTCCGACTTGAGGTCGGGGTAGATCCACAAGAGGTCGTCGTCACTGATCTTGACCATGGCGGTGTGGCGAACCAGGTGTTCGAAGTGCTTCACGTAGGCATCGTGGTCGGGAATGAGATTCGAGCGAACATTTGGGTCGAAGGTCACGACTCTTTGCTCGGACTCCCGCTCGACCAGCCGGGCAATAGTGGAAGCGCCGGGTTCCATGAGCGTTGAGATGGAACCAAAGAGGAGGCACCCTTGGTCATCTTTGGCGAGCGCGGCCGGCAGGTGTTCCGGGCTGAGGTTGCGATCCGCGGAGTTCTCGGCAAAGAATGCGTACCGCGCGTCGCCGCGATCGTCCCGGGTTACGAAGGCGAGCGTGGTGGGCAGATCGCTGCGGATGATACGTGATAGATCGACGCCGTTGTCACCGAGCGATCTCACAAGCATATCGCCAAAGAAGTCTTGCGAAAGCTGTCCGAGAAAGCCCGTTGGAACGTCCAGGCGTGCCAGGGAGATGGCCGTGTTGAAGGGTGATCCTCCAGGCGAGGGAAGAAAGCACGGCTTGCCCGACGCATGTTCTTGGGGTATGAAGTCGATGAGAGCTTCGCCGACGCAGATGACCATGTGATAGCTCCTTTCGATCTCAGGATAGCGTGATCGGCGTTCTGTGAAAATGGGTATGGACAGAATCGAGAATTGTTATGTATCGTAGGGTCGCAAGCTAGGAGTAATCATGGCAAAGAAAGTGCTGGTCGTAGACGACTCATCGGCAATTCGCAAGAGTGTGACGTTCATTCTCGATCAGGCAGGCTATTCCGTAGTAGCCGCTGAAGACGGAGTGGACGCACTGTCAAAGGTCGACGGGGCGTCATTCGACCTTATCGTGACCGACGTCAACATGCCGAACCTCGACGGCATTGGCTTGACCAAGAAACTTCGGGAGCAGCCCGCGTACAAGTACACCCCCATCGTTGTGCTCACGACTGAGTCCCAAGGCTCAAAGATGGAGGAGGGCAAGGCCGCGGGAGCAACCGGTTGGATCGTGAAGCCCTTCGACGCGGACAAGCTCTTGTCGGTCGTCAAGCGCCTCGTCGGCGAGGCGTAACACGAGACCCGC
>CAYPTH010000182.1:0-4593 GCA_964413635.1 uncultured Spirochaetaceae bacterium | reverse complement strand
CGCCGGGGTCACCAACGGAGCCGGCGCCCCAACCCGCGCCGGCGCGGAAGAGGACGGACTCCGGACCGCGCGTGATCACCGCCGCGCCGGCGCCGCGGTCGACGAACCAGTCGAGGGCGGCGCTCTCCTCGGCACAGCCGGATATGCGCAGCGCCTCTTCCCGGTCCGTCACAACCAGATCCACCGCGGCGTAGTCATCTATCAGGGGCCACGGCTCCCCGGGCGCCCGCTTCTCGTTTCGGAAATCATACACCGTAGCCACCACGACAAAGGCGCCTTGTGCACGAGCGCGGCGCGAGAGGTCGGTGAGCGTGTCGTGCACCGGTGGTACGAGAGCCGTTCCACCGAAGAACACAATGTCTGCAGCGAAGAAGGACTCCGAGAACTCCGCAACCTCCGGATTGGCGGCCACGCCGAGCTGGTTCACGAAGGTGCGCTCACCGCGGCCGTTATCGTAGCGGGGGTCCGACAGCACGTCCGTCGACGGCGTGGCGCCGGAGACGGTTCGGTAGGCCGAGAGATCAACGGGCACCGACGAGAGGGCGTCCCGGATCCGCCCACCGTCCCGGTCGTCACCGACAAGACCGGAGAATGCTACGCCGTGCTCGGTGTCGGCGAGCATTTGCGCCGCATGCACCAGCGGGACCATGGCCGGACCGCCGACGTTGTAGTGATCGGCCTCGGAGTGGCCGGTGATCTCGCGAAGCACCTCATGGTAGGGCTTGCCGGCAAACTCAGCTAGATCTTCGGCGAAGACCAACTGGCCCGGTACCAGCCCACCGTCCCCGGGACGGCGTGAAGCGCGGCGCCGGAACGCGGGAGCGGTGAAGTCGACATCGTCATATATATTGTCAATGAGCGCGCAACCGGCGCCGTGCACTCGCAGCATTGGGCAACACTCCACGCAAAGGTTTCACCGTTCGCACGGCCGGCAAAGTGTAGCATCAAATGCGGCCAATTCAACCCATGTCGTCTCTATCCGCCTGGTGATATGCTGCCAATAGACCGCACACACGCAGATGACGCGTGACATGTGAAAGGACGGCACTTCGTGGCTTCATTTCCTCGTATCCACCTTGCAATTGACAACTGTTTCGCTTCAAAGCGCTGGACCCGCCCGGAGGAGTGGATGCGGGAGGTCGCCGGCCTCGGGATTCACGCCGTAGAGGCGAGTGCAGACACGGAGTTGGATCCCCTCTACCTCGGTCCGGATTACCTCTCACGCTGGCAGGAGGAAGTCCGCGAGGCGGCGCTGCGCCACGGCTGTTCGGTGGCCAACCTCTACTCCGGGCACGGAACCTACGCAACTCTTGGACTCAGCCACACCGACCACGGGGTGCGGACACGTTTTCTCGAGGAGTGGCTGAAGCCGATGTTGGCAACAGCCGCCGGGATTGGTGCGGGCATGGGCTTCTACACCCACGCCTTTCCGCAAAGCGTGTTGGCCGAACCGAAGCGCTTTGAAGATGAGCTCGACGCGCTGACCCGCCACCTGGCGGAGGCCGCTCGCTTTCATCAGGGCCTGGACTCGAATCACTGTATTGGCGTCGAGCAGATGTACTCCCCTCACCAGGTGCCATGGACCATTTCCCAGGCGCAGGAGCTCCTGCAACGGGTCTACCGGGTCGGCGAGGCGCCCTTCTACCTAACAATCGATCTCGGCCACCAATCGGGTCAGCGGCGCTTTCGCCGGCCGACCGCCGAGCGCTTGGCAGCGGCCATTGCGGAGACGCGGACAAACGCCGCCCCTCCCACCTGGTGGATCGGCCCCGACCCCGTGGTGGACCGCATCCGCCGAGCAGCCGGGAGCTCTGTGGAAGAGGACGCCGCGCGGGCGGAAAAAATTGCGGACGACCTGGACGCCTACCACTACCTCTACTCGCAGACGTCGGACAGTGATCCCTACGCCTGGCTGCGGGCGCTCGCGGGGTGGTCTCCCATCATCCACCTGCAACAGACCGATGGAACCGCCTCGGCCCACCTCCCCTTCAACGAGGAGACCAATAAGACCGGGATCATTGAGGGACGGGCGGTACTGGAAGCCATTCGCGACCACTACGCCCCTGAAGAGGACGACGCGGGGGAAAGGGTGCCCAACTCCGGCAGTGCACTGCCACCCCGGGTGCGCGACATATACCTGACCATTGAGATCTTTGCCCGTACCGCCGACACCCCTGAAGAGATTCGCGCCAAAGCCAGGGAGTCGGCGGCGTACTGGCGACGGTTCATACCTGAAGACGGCATGACCGTAGACGCGCTCGTCACATGAACTGGTGCCGAAATTGTTGACCGGTTTCAAGCAGGCGACCCATTGCCGCACCGACAACGCGCGGATCCGGCACCCCCACTACGCCAATGTTGACTGTTTTACTTGTAATCCGCGTACCGAAGAGATAAGGTCAAGATTGTCGCCGGCAGGTGCAATCCATGGCCGCCCGCGAGAATCGATGTCCTAGGAGGCACGCATGTCAAAGAGAATCACGGTGGTAACGGCAGTCGTTTTCCTGCTCCTCGTCGGCGTTACGGCGTGGGCCCAGACTCCGGCAATCGCAGGAGAGTGGAACATGACCGAGATATCCGCGGGGAGTGAGTCATACTCCGGCGAGCAACTCGTAGACATCGGACGGGCCGGCGAGACTTTGGAGCTCACCGAAGATGGCGAAGTAACCTGGACCACCAATGATGCCCGCGAGTCCGGAACCTACGAGTACGAGTCGGAATCCGGCTCTTTGAGCTTAGACGTCGTGAACCAAGACGACCAGCCGGCTCAGTACGAGCTCGTCGTCGACGAGCTGACCGACACGACACTCGTCATGTCTATTCCCAACATCATCACCTACATTTTTGAGCGTGAGTAATTAGCCGCGCCCGAGATTAGGAATTGCATCCGGGAACCAATGCAGTCATTCTGACGCATGGGAGGTTCCGGATGATTCGACTCACATTCCTGATGCGGCGAAAGCCTGGTCTGTCTCCCGAGGAGTTCCAAAGACACTGGCGCGAAGTCCACGGCCCCCGCGTGGCGAGCCACGCGCACACGCTCCGGCTGCTGCGTTACGTTCAGGTGCACACCCTGACGGAGGAGAGCGGAAGCGAGGCGGGCCCTCGGGGCACCATGGAGGAGCCCTACGACGGGGTGACCGAGCTCTGGTGGAACCGACGCTCGGATCTGGTGACGGGCCTTGCATCCCCCGAAGGCCAGAAGGCGCTTCAGGATCTGGTTGAGGACGAGGATAGCTTCGTCGACCTGCCGAACTCTCCACTCTGGTTTGCCCATGAGTATCCTCAGGTAAACCCGGCACCGGAGAACCTAGTCGCCACCCCGATGAGCTCGCTCGTGAAATTCTACTACCCGATCCGGCAGCTCTCTCATCTGTCGACCGAAGATGCTCAGCGCTACTGGGCTACAAAACACGGGCCACTGATCCGGCGGACGGCCGCCGCGGGCCATGTGAAGCGCTACATACAGGTCCATCGCTTCGAGGACGAGATGGAGGCGCAATGGCGACAGATGCGGGGGACGCAGGTCGAGCCCTACATCGGCCACGCGGAGCTGTGGTTTGACCGAGCGGGTCGCGCCGCCGGGGCCGACGCTCCGGAACGGGCCCGTGCCCGAGAGCTTGCGCTGGAGGACGAGCGCAAATTCATTGACTTTGCCCGATCCTCCATGTGGCTTGCGAAGGAACGGGTGTTCGTGGACCACCGATAGCGTTTTTGACTTCGAGACACCGCAATTTTCGGCCACGCCGTCGTTTACGCGTATTCCTTCAACAAGGTGCGTAATACCCGCGTTCAGGCCCTTGTTTCGATAGAAATATATCGGTATATTATTATCGATATGGAACACGGCACAACCACTCAAGAGGCCGCCACGGTAGTTGATCCTCCCGTCTCGGTGAAGATCTGCATGGGCAGCTCCTGCTTTGCCTGCGGAAATAGGGACGCCCTCGACCTCGTCACGGCCTTTCTCGAAGAGACCGGTCTCAATTCGCGAGTAGATCTTCGCGGGCACCTCTGCGCGGATAGGTGCTCCCGGGGCCCCATTCTCACGATAGACGGACGTGTTCACGAAGCGGTGAGCCCAGAGGGGGCTATCGAGCTCATCCGCCACGCCTGCGGTGAGAAAACGTGAACACGAGACGGCCCATTTTCACGCGCTCCGCGGAGTGCCAGGACTGCTACAAGTGCGTCCGGGCCTGCCCGGTGAAGGCCATCCGCGTCCGAGACGGGCACGCTTCGGTGGAGCCGGAGACCTGCATTTACTGCGGAACCTGCGTATCCGTGTGTCCCAGCAGCGCAAAGAAGGTGCGAGATGATCTTCCACGTGTGCGCCATCTCCTTGCCACAAAGTCCCGGGTCTACGCCTCCCTGGCTCCCTCCTTCGTGGCGGCTCTTGCCGAGTGGAAACCGGAGGAGTTGCTGGGCGCTCTGCAGGAGCTCGGCTTCACAGGCGTCTCGGAGACCGCCCTCGGCGCGGAGATAGTATCCCGGGAAGTGAAGACGTGGTTCGAGCACGCAGCGGGATCTCTTCAGATCTCCTCCGCTTGCCCGGTGGTCGTTGACCTCGTTACCAAATACTACCCCGCCCTTGCC
>CAYPTH010000181.1:0-4603 GCA_964413635.1 uncultured Spirochaetaceae bacterium | reverse complement strand
CGGCGCCGGAGATTATAGCGGTGCCGTGCTGATCGTCGTGCATGACCGGTATCTCACAGCGGCGCTTCAGCTCTTCTTCGATGAAGAAGCACTCCGGCGCCTTGATGTCCTCCAGGTTCACCCCGCCGAGCCCCGCCTGCAGACGGCTCACGGTTTCAATGAACTCGGCGGGCTCCTCGGCGGTTACCTCCAGGTCAAAGACATCAATGCCGGCAAACTTCTTGAAGAGAACGCCCTTCCCCTCCATGACCGGCTTAGACGCCGCCGGGCCAATGCTGCCCAGCCCCAGAACCGCCGTGCCGTTGGTGACCACCGCCACCAGGTTGCCCTTCGCCGTGTAGCGGTAGGCCGCGTCGGCGTCTTCGGCTATTGCCCGGCACGGCGCGGCCACCCCCGGCGAGTAGGCCAGGGCCAAGTCGTACTGCGAGGAGAGCGGCTTGGACGGCACCACCTCGATCTTCCCGGCGCGGGGCTCCGCATGGTAGCGGAGCGCCTCTTCATTGCTGACTCGAAGCATCTGCTTTTTCGCGGCATCCATAGGAGGAGAGTATAGTGGCTAGGGGAGCGGCGGGACCACCGGGACCGGCAATCTCCCCGCCGGCGCCGGGGGGGCGCGGGGGGCATCCGGGCGCCGTGGGCGCGGGGCGCGAAACGCCGCGCCAATTGACAGCTCCCGCCGCGGCGCGTATTCTACAGTTAGTTTTGCGCGATTAACTCAGTGGGAGAGTGCTACCTTCACACGGTAGAAGTCGCTGGTTCAAATCCAGCATCGCGCATGTTGGTCGGAGAGAGCCCCGCAATTTGGGGCTCTCTTTTTTTTGGTCCCTTCATCTCCGCGTGCCGAGAAACGGCGCCCTTAAGCAATGTGTTTAATGGCTTTTTTCGAGTTTTCACTTGACTTAGACATCGATGCGTGGACAATGGGGTCCAGTGAGGTCAAGGGAAGGCATGCTACGCAAGACTCGTTCACGGGCGCTTCGACGCCGCATCCTGCTCTTTGTGGTGACGACACTCATTGTCATGGGGACGGTGGTCGGCGTAATTGCGACGCGCCCACTGGCTACGGAGCTCGCAGAGGCACAACGCCGTGAGCTCGACCACGCCCTCGACTTCACCGCCCTCTCGATTGGGCAGTTTGCCCAATCAGCCCGCAGCGTGGCCCTCCAAGTAACCAGCCGTACGCGGATCCGCGAGATCCTCGAAGAATACCAAGCCGGCGCCGTTGATGAGAGCAGCCTCCGCGCCTTCACCGAACCCAAGCTCCGCGACGCCATGGTGCTCTCCGACACGGTGGTGGGTATTACCCGCCTCGACGCATCAGGAGCGACCGTCGCGGCAGTTGGTGAACCGGTACCAGCACGGTACAGCACGCCCGCGTCGGAAGTAACCATTACCGACATCCCCGAGCTCGGCGGCACGGATCCCCGCTTCCTGGTATCAGCGCCTATCGTATCTCCGGAGGACGCACAGGTGGGCACCGACCTGGTGGTGTTCGACGCAGCTCCACTGACGGAGCTCCTTGCCTCGGAGAGACTCCGCAAGGACGAGCGCACCGCCCAAGCGATCTTCACCGGAGGGGCGGTACGCGCCACCGCCACAGACGGCTTCTTCGTTCCGGGGGACAGCGATTGGCGCTGGAGCTTCCAGAACGACCGCGCGGTCTTCGCCCAAAACAACTGGACAACGAAGTCCACCGCCGTGGCATCGACGCCGTGGTCCGTCGCAATCAGTCTGCCCAACGACGCCGTGTACGCCCCGGTGCGACAGCAGCTACTTGGTGTCGCCCTTTCCGTCGCCTTGGTGCTCCTTGGCGGTATTGCCGGGGCGTTCTTCCTGGTGCGCCCCTTGGCTGGAGGCATCGTCGTGCAAACCGAAGAGCTCGAGTCGGAGGTGGAGTCAAAGACAGCCGAGCTGCAAGACGAGCTGGTCCGACGGAGCGCCGCCGAGAGCAACCTGGCGGAATCCAACACCCGGCTTCGTGACACCAACGCCGAGCTTGCCCGAACAGTTGCGGAGGCCGAGGCGCAGAGAGAAGCGGCCGTCCAGGCAAATCAAGCCAAAACCGCCTTCCTGGGGAACATGAGCCACGATCTGAGAACGCCCCTCCAGGGCATTCTGGGCTTTCTGTCCCTGCTTTCGGAAACGGTGGAGTCGACCGATCAGGTGAAGTACGTCCGGTATGCCGAGGAGTCGGCAGGCGACCTCCTGCGACACGTGGACGAGCTCCTCGAGATCAGTCGGATTGAGAGTGGCGGTATCAAGATCCTTGAAGCGGGGTTCTCTCTTCGAGAAAGCGTACACAGCCTCCTCGAGACGCTGCGACCGCAAGCACTTCACAAGAGCGTGTCGCTCTCCGCCCACGTAACCAGTGCCGTACCGGAGCAGATTCGATCCGACTCGGCGCGCATTCGTCAAGTTCTGTCGAACCTCCTTGGAAACGCCATCAAGTACACCAGTGTGGGCTGGATCTACGCTCACCTCGACTACAAGCATCACAGCGGCAATCGCGGCACCCTCTCCCTATCCGTTCACGACACCGGCCCGGGAATCCCGGAGTCGGAGATGGAGCACATCTTCGACCGCTTTGCCCGCCTGGACTACACGACCCACACCGCCGGCGGCGTCGGGCTCGGGCTTACAATCACAAAGAGCATTGTCACCATGATGGGTGGAACCATTTCCTGCGAGAGCACGGTTGGAGAGGGCTCCGTGTTTCGAGTGGAGCTTCCCGTTACGGCGTCTCAGCTCCGCCGCTTGGAAGACACGGAGGAGCGCGAGCCCTACGGTGATACGCGCGAGGGCTTCCTCCGGCTCATCTTGGCGGAGGACGACCGGATGAACCAGATTTTCCTCAGCCATCTCTTGCGTCGTTTGGGTCATGAGGTCACCGTTGCCGGCAACGGCCAAGAGGCCGTTGATCTGCTCGAGGAGCGCCACTACGACGCAGTCTTCATGGACGTCCAAATGCCGGTCATCAATGGATTGGACGCCACGCGCCGCATTCGCGATGCGACGGACAAGGCCTACACCGACATCCCTATTGTCGGAATGACCGCATACGCCGATCTGGTCGAGCAACGCCGGTTCCTCGAAGCGGGAATGAACCACTGCATCACAAAGCCCGTCAGCGAAGAGGATCTCCGAAACGCAATCAGAGAGCTGGAGCGGGAGCCCTTCCTTACAGGACGAAGGCCCCCTCGGAGATGATCGGCACCTCCTCACCACTGTCGGTGGTGCCGACGACGCGAATGTCCGGTGTTCCGAGCATGAAGTCGGTGTGAACCAGGCTCGTGTTTCCCCCGGCTGCGCGGAGTTGCTCCTTGCTCATGTCCGCTCCACCCGCCATGCAGGCGCTGTACGAGCTCCCCAAGGCAAAGTGACACGCCGCATTCTCGTCGAAGAGCGTGTTGAAGAAGACCGTATCCGACAGGAAGATCGGAGATGTGCCGTCAACCAGGGCAATCTCGCCGAGACGGCGAGCGCCTTCATCAATATCCAAGTAGCGCTCCAAAATGTCCCGCCCAACTCGGGCGCCGAAGTCTACGACACGTCCCTCTTCGAAGCGGAACCACGCATCTTCGACCACATTCTGGAGGACCAAGGCGGGCCTAGTGACGCGGACCGTCCCGGCGGTCTCGGCGAGGTGCGGCGTCGTAAAGACCTCCTCGGTTGGGAGGTTCGGCAAGAAGCGAACACCGTCGGGGCGCTCGGCTGAACCGCCGGCCCAGATCGCTCCCCGCGGTATTCCCACCTCGAGGTCGGTGCCCTCGCTTTGGAAGCGCAGCTTTCTCAGGCTCAGATCCTGGAGCGCATTGGATCTGCGCCGAATTGCGTCGGAGTGTGCCCACCATGCGGCGGCAGGGTCATCGGCATCCAGCCGAAGAATCGGCTTCATCCGCCCCCAGAGCTCCTCGCGAGCCTCCGCGGAGGGCTGCGTATCGAGCACCTTCGCCGCCCACGCCTCCGTCGGATGCGCAATGACGATCCACTGCTGACGGTCCGCTTGCAAGGACCGGCGCAAGACTTGCCGGGAGTCGGCCACGGCGCGACTCACCCGGGCGTTGCGATCCGCATCTATGTCGGCCAAGAAGTCGGGATCACTGGGATTCTTGATCGAGACCAAGGCCCAGGTTTCATCCACGATCGTTCTATTCACGCTCTGCGTGTAGCTGGGAAGATAGTCGAGATACTCCGACTCGGAGGATTCGATTCGGTTCTTGTACAGCGCCGGCAAGGAGACGTCGGCCTCCACGTAGCGGGCTCCCCGATGGTAGGCGGCGCGCCCAATGGCGGCGGCGAGATCGGCGTGCGCCGCCTCAGTCCGGATCAAGAGGTTCTGCCCGGCCTGCAGATTGAGGACGTCAATGACGAGGTCTGCGTAGCGTTCGCTGTCTTGTTTGTTCATGATACGTTGGAACTATATCAAGACGCCCTCGCCGGGTCAAAACGCTGTTATTACCTTTGGAGTCGTGAATACACGGCGCAGCACGCACCTGACGGCCACCTGGAGCTCGAGCATTGCGGAGATCTCCCGAGACGAGTGGGACACCCTCGCCGGCCGGCTGGAGACGCCGCTCTTGGAGTGGGACTGGCTCCACCAGTT
>CAYPTH010000180.1:2687-4643 GCA_964413635.1 uncultured Spirochaetaceae bacterium | reverse complement strand
CCTGGAAGTTCTCCGAGAGAGAAGAGACCTCTTTTATGTGACTCCGTGGCCACGGCACCGTCGCATTGCCGGTGATCCTGTGACTTGCCTCCGCGCCGGCGACCTTGAGAGCTGAGATGGAGGAGACAATGGTTCGACTGAAAAACAGGGCGACCAAGCCAACCACCAGGACAACCGCGAAGGTCAGGAGGAGAGCTCCAATGTTCCGTTGGACGACCGCCGCGAGGGTGTCGTCGAGATACCGTGTTACCGAAACTTCCCAGCCGGGGTAGCCCTCCAGCGGCATGCGCATCTGATAGTAGCCGCCGCTGAGGTCGACGGCGTAGGCCATGGAGTTGAGGGCAACGCCCACGCGAGTGAGGGTAGATCCGTAGTGCTGCACCTCCACCGCGCCGCTCTTTCGGGGAGAAGCCGGCGCAAGACCGGCGGCTCCGTCGGAGCTCTTATGCTTGGCGGCGTCGCTTGACGAGAAGAGGTGTCCGCTCCCGTCGTGAACGGCAACGTTGATGTCACGCTGCCCTCGAGTGCTTTCGAGCTGAGAGTGGACGCTCGAAGCGTCGAGAATACCCGCGGCGATTGCAACGAGGCTTCCGCGGCGGCCCTTCACCGGGGCGGCCAGAACGACGGCGCGGGTCCTGCGCCCCACGGCCTGCATGGGAAAGCTGGACGAAAGGCCGATCTCGGCACCGCCGACAATTGCTTCGCGGACGTTCATGAGGGCGTCCCGCCCCTCCTGCGGAGGCTCCACGTCGGGACGAATGTGCACGGCGTCGCCGTCGGGTCGAAAGAGGGCAAGCGCCAGAAAGTCGGCATCGGCGTGCTTGATTATATCGATCTGCGGAGCCATGGCGGCGAAATTTCCGTAGCGCTGGTGATGTACGCCCGCTACGTGCGCCAGGGAACGAAGGTTCTGATAATTCTCATCCAGCCAGCCGGTCATGCTTTCGGCAAAGCTCGACGCCGTGAGTTGCAACTCCCCACGAACCAACTGCTCGGCCGAGTTCTGCATGGAGCGGGCGCCGATTGTGACAATGATGAGCGAGGGAACCAGAATCAGTCCGATCATGGCGCTCAGGAGGAGATTCTCCAGCGCGTGCTGCTCTTCCATCTCGAAGGTGCGCCGTGCCCACGGAATGCGGGGAAGCATCCGCAGGAGAAAGTCGCCAATCAGCGCATTCAGCAAACCGTTGAGGATGCGCGTTACGGCAAATAGCCCCGCTGCCGAAGCGTCCACATTGATCGCGTAGACCGAGACGAGAAGCGCGAAGGGTGCGCCCATGGCAACCCAATACGCACCCATTCGCACCACAACGTTGTTCTCGCGCGGTTGGAAGAGGAGGGCGAGCCACACCGCCTCGAAGAGAAAGACTGCGGCCAACGAGGGATATCCCCAAAACAGCTCGGCGGCGACTGCGTTTGCGAGACCGACCAGAAGAGCCCATGGCGCGCCGACGACGCCAATCGCGAGGACTACGAAGACGGTCCCGAAGAGGAGGCGCGCGTTGATAAACAGGCTTATCGTGAGGGAATTGCCCGCGAAGGCGAGTGCGGCAAGCAGCAGCGTCGTCGGCAGTGCAACACGCCACGGTACTGCGGAATGGAGGAGACTCCCAAAGTGGCTACGTAACCGTGTCGTGGTGTCCATGGGCTTTCGATTCTACGTAAAGGTCACATCGCGGGGTGTCTACCGTCAACGTTTCATCCATTGCCCTTGAGGTCGTTATATAGTAATTTCTGAATATGTCAAAGACAATCACGGATGAACGCACCTACGACCTCGTTGTTATCGGCGGCGGACCCGCCGGA
The DNA here is from genome assembly GCA_964413635.1 of uncultured Spirochaetaceae bacterium. Lineage (GTDB taxonomy): Bacteria > Spirochaetota > Spirochaetia > DSM-27196 > PWMO01 > CAYFQV01. The sequence continues at coordinate 2,837 of CAYPTH010000180.1, read as the reverse complement.
GTCGAAGCTGCTACGCTGGCGGGACGGAACAAGCTCAAGACCCTTCTTGTATCGGAAATGCCTGCCGGTGGCCGCGCTACCTACGGCAGTCTACTGCCAAGCAAGGCGTGGCTCCACACGGCCGAAACGCTCGGTGGCTCAGCCAGTGGC
>CAYPTH010000180.1:0-2587 GCA_964413635.1 uncultured Spirochaetaceae bacterium | reverse complement strand
GCCAAGCAAGGCGTGGCTCCACACGGCCGAAACGCTCGGTGGCTCAGCCAGTGGCCCAGCCAGTGGCCCAGCCAGTGGCCCAGCCGCCGGCTCAGCCGGCTCGAAGCTGGACCTCCCTCGACTGCGGCAGGAAATCCAGGATCTACAGAAGGGGCGCACACAACAGCTCACGGACTCCCTTCGTGACGCAGGTGTCGAGATTGTTTCGGCGACGGCACGCCTCCTGGCGCGTGGACGAGTACGCGTTCGCAGCGAAGCGGGGAGCACGGATATTGAAGCGGGATCGATTCTGATTGCTGCGGGTTCGGAACCGCGCTTCTTCCCCAATGTGAAACCGGACGGTGACCGGATTATTGCCCCGCGACACACCCAGAAGCTTCAGCATCTGCCCGAATCCATGATCATGGTCGGCGGCGGGGTGACGGGATCGGAATACAGCTCGGCCTTTCAGAAGCTGGGTACCAAGATGCACCTGATCACCGACATCGACCGCCTCCTTCCCCGGACCGACCCGGAGCTCGCCGCACTTCTTCAAAAGCGCCTGGAAATGCTCGGGGTGCAATTCAGCTTCAACAGCCCAATTGAGCGCGTTGAGAACCTCGGCACGGAGGTACGAACGACAACCGCCGACGGTACCGAGTTTCGCACCGATTACGCCTTCGTCGCGACGGGCCGGAGACCGGATGACAGCTTCTTAGAGGAGGCACAAGAGCGACCGGAGCAGGACGCCGGCGGTTGGGTAACGGTAGACGCCGTTGGCCGCACAAGCTTGGACGGCGTCTACGCCGCCGGGGACATTGCGGGGGCACCGTTGACCGCAAACAACGCCCACACCATGGCGCGCCGCATTGTCCGAGACATCCTGGGCATCGACCAGTCCGAGTCGGTACCCGCCCTGATCGAGGCGGTATACACGGAACCGCAGCTCGTCCACATTGGCCCCGTCCATGAGTTGAGCACAAGCCCGCCGGAGGGGGTACGCCTGCATCGGCACTCCTATGATGAGGCGCTCCTCGGTCGGATCCACGGCGACACGGACGCGGTCCTCAAGCTCTGGGTCGATGACAAGACAAACGCAATCCGCGGCGCAGCAGCCTTTGGCGAAAGCGCGGTGGATATCTTGGCGCCCCTCCAGTTGGCAATGGAGCACCACATAACGGCGGACGCCGTGCGTGCCACGCCGCTCGCCCACCCCGCCCTCAGCGAGGTCCTCTCGCTTTAAGGCCGACCGTATCCGGCAGCGCCGTTGCGTTCCGGCGCCGCCGGGTCTATGCTCTGCACCATGCCACGAATCCACATTACTGAGCCGGAAGATGCAGAGGGACGACTCCACGAGATCTACGATGAAATCGCCGGCAGCCGCGGCAAAATCGCGTCAATTCACAAGATACAAAGCCTTCACCCGGAGACAATTCCGCAGCACATGAACCTCTACATGGGGATCATGTTCTCGAAATCACCGCTCTCACGGGCCGAACGAGAACTCATGGCGGTTGTCGTATCGGTGGCAAACGGATGCACGTATTGCCGGCAGCACCATATCGAGGCCCTTCTCCACTTCTGGAAGGATCAGGAGAAGGCGGAAGCACTCCTTCGCAACTACGCGGAAGTCGATCTGTCGGAACGCGAACGAGCCCTCTGCGACTACGCCTGGGACATAACCCTTGATCCCGCAGCGGCAAGCACGAAGGACCCCACGCATCGGCTTCGCGGTGCGGGCTTAGACGATCGCGCGATCCTGGACGCGACCCTGGTTGTGGGCTACTTCAACTTCGTGAATCGAATTGTCCAGGCCTTGGATGTCGACCTCGAAGAGAACCCCGGTGGCTACCGCTATGAGTAGGACAGGACGCCGTCTGCGAGGCGGATGGACCGTCGCAAAGCTCCTTGTGGGCGTGTTTGCCGTCCTGAGCACAGCGAGTGGCTGCGCCTTCTTCGCCTCTTCATACACGCCGAACCCAGCCTTGGCGGAGCTCGAGGAGGAGCTCGGCATCGTCGCAACGATCACCGAGAAGGATCGCTGGATTCTCCTGGAACCGAAGCAGCCCCCCAGGGTCGATGCGGGGGGCGTTGAGGCGGCCGATGCCGGGGTCGTCTTCTACCCCGGCGGGAAGGTTGAGCCGAGGGCATACCTGCCCCTTTTCACCCGAGTCGTCGCCGAGGGATACCCGGTATATCTCGTTCGAATGCCCCTGGACCTCGCCGTCTTGGACATTGATCGTGCCCTCTCCGCCGTTGCGTCACGCCCGGAGGTGCAATACTGGCATCTGGTTGGCCACTCCCTCGGCGGAGCCATGGCTGCCGAGCTCGTCGACCGCGAGCCAGGGACATTCGCGAGTCTCACGCTCCTCGCCTCGTATCCCGCAGGCGGAGTCGACCTCTCTGGGCGTAACCTTCCGGTTCTCTCCGCCTATGGGACGCGTGACGGCGTGGCCGATCTGAACGCTGTGCAGGAGGCCATTGACCAGTTCCCTGAAGATGCGACCTTCCTGGCCATCGCCGGAGGCAATCACGCCGGGTTCGGCGTCTACGGCCCGCAGGAAGACGACAAGCCGGCAAGCATCAGCGCCGCCGAGCAGCGCGCCGT
>CAYPTH010000179.1:0-4665 GCA_964413635.1 uncultured Spirochaetaceae bacterium | reverse complement strand
GACAGAACGACGGACATCCTCATTGTCGGCGCCGGTTCCGCCGGCTGCAGTGCCGCCATTGCCGCCGCCTCTTCCACCGACGGCGAGGTACTCCTGGTCGAACGTTACGGCTTCCTCGGCGGCATCTCGACGCAGAGCCTGGACACCTTCTACGGTTTCTTCACGCCGGGAGACGAGCCGAAAAAGGCCGCCGGCGGCGTCCCGGACATGGTGGTGGACCGCCTCGACGCTCGGGGGGAAGTCTTCCTCCGTCCCAACACCTACGGGGCGGGTACCGGAGTGACCTACAACCCCGAGTACCTCAAGGTCGTGTGGGACCAATTGCTCAAAGAGGCGGGGGCCAAGGTCCTGCTCCACTCTCATATAGTCGATGCCCACGCCCCGGCGCGGGGCCAGGCGTCTACGGGAGCGGCGCGGGGCGACGATCGCGCCGTGGTGGTGCTCCGCACCGTCGGCGGCATCATTCGTGTCGCGGCGAGACGCATCATCGACACATCCGGGGATGCCGCGCTCGCGAAGCTCCTCGGCGCCAGGCTCGAAAACGCCGGTGAGCTCGAGCCGGCGCAGACCTTCACGACCACCTTCCGGATGTGCAACGTCGACCTCGACGCCTTCACGTCGGCAGGGGGCAAGAACATGCTCCAGGAGAAGATGGCCGACGCGGTAGACACGGGAAGCTATCCCTTGCCCCGTAAGAAGGGAAGTGTCCATCCAATGGTCCAGCCGAACTGCATTGCCACGGTGGCGGTGCGGGTCCCCTTCGACTCGCCCTTCGATCCGGATGCCCTGACGCGTGCGGAAATGGAGGGGCGAAGACAGGTCTTCGTCTACGAGGACTTTCTGCGCAACGAGGTGCCGGGATTCGAGGATGCCAAGGTCATCGGCATGTCTGCACCGCAGATTGGTATCCGTGAGTCTCGCCGGCTCTACGGCGAGTACCGGCTGACGCGGGAAGATTGTCTCTCCCGGGCTCGCTTCGACGACGCGGTGATGGTTTGCGGCGCCCCGATCGAGGATCACCGGCAGAACTCGTCAGGGGAAGAAGAGACCGAATGGGTGTATATCCCCGAGGGCGGGGTCTACCAGGTTCCCTACCGCTGCTTCGTGCCGGAATCCGACCCCGGCGTCTGGCCCTATCTCTGGGTCGCCGGGAGATGCTTCAGCGCAACCCACTCCGCCCAGGCGAGTTGTCGCTCCATGGCCCAGACCATGTCCATGGGCCAGGCTGCGGGCCTTGCCGCGGCGCTCTCTCTCAACGAGGGACACATCGCTTCCGAAGTCCCCTCAGCACCCTTGCAGGAAGGTCTAAAGAAGCTGGGGGCGGTCATCGATCCACCCGCGGCCGTTGCCGCAACGGGACGCGACGACTGGCAGAAAAACCGCTCGTAAGCGCGGGCGGAAACATCAACATGCTCTGCAACGAGGTGACACATGGGATTCTATGAAGCTCCGAAGGAGATTCGCGCGCGGGTGTGGGTCGACCTAGTCGACGCACTCGGATGGACGCCGCGAACGAACAAGTGGGTTGAGAAGTTCGTTGGAAAGCCGGCCCACTCCTTCCTCGAAGGGCCCTCCTTCGATACCGAGGGGAACCTCTACCTGGTCAATTTTGCGTTTGGGCAGATCCTGCGCATATCAGCCACCGGCAAACCGGATGTGGTGTGTGAGTACGACGGCGCGCCCAACGGACTGCAAGTGGGCGCCGATGGCTACGTGTACATAACCGACCGGCAAAACGGGCTCATGAAGCTCGATCCCGCCTCCGGAACAATCGAGGTGCTTCGAAGCGCCGAGGAGCTTTCTCCAGGCTTCCAGGGTTTGAGCGATATCACCATTGCGACCAACGGGGACATCTACTTTACCGATCAGGGTGATTCGCACCTGCTCAATCCGGTCGGTCGCGCCCTGCGCCTCTCGAAAGAGGGCACGGTGGATGTTCTCATGGAGGGAATTCCAGGTCCCAACGGCATTGTCCTGGACCCCGAGGAGAAGTACCTCTTCGTCGCCGTAACCTACGGGCCGGCGGTGTGGCGTGGGCGTATTCGAAGCGACGGTGCCGTCGACAAGGTTGGGGTGTTTCAGACCTTGCAGGGCGGCTACAGCGGGACGGACGGCCTTGCCATGGATCGAGACGGGGGACTTGCAGCTTGCCACAACCGCATGGGCACGGTCTGGCTCTTCGACCCCCGCGGCGAGCCGACCTATCGCGTTCGCTCTCCGGAGGACGCGGGTATGCGCATTACCAATCTCGCATATGGCGGTCCCGACAACGCGACCATGTACATGACCGAAACCGAGACCGGCAAGATCCTCACCGCCGACGCACCGGTGCCGGGACATCGTACGGTGGGGCAGGTGGCGCGGGGTGCAACGATTCGCTGAGAACGGGTCACCGGGGCCAATCCCGCTCTTGTTCTCCGGACTGTTGAGAAATGCATCGATTGCTGTCTGCAGCCCCTGCATTGCCTGGTCCGGCGTAATGGCCAGTGCAGTGTTGGGCGTCGTGCCGATAGCTACAGTGACGTGATAAAGAAGATGGAGACGGCAAAGCGGACGGAGGAGATAGCGCCGTTCGGCACCGCTCACGAATTGGCAGGCGGCAGTTTCCGGATTGCGAGACGCTCATTTGACTGCTTGGCGAGGTGTTTGAGCTCCGCCAAGGTCTGGAGAATCGTCTCCTCGCCGTAATGCTTTGCGCCACCTCTCGGTAAGACCAGGCATCCGGCGCTCACAGTTAAGATGGGGAAGGATCGTCGCACTCCGTTTCGATCCTCCGCCTCTATGCACCCGCAGGCCCGGGCACTCTCGTCGTAAAAAGCGAAAACATTTTGACGAAAGCCTTCCTGAAGGAACCGTATTTCCTCGGCGCCCTTCTCCGCGCTCCCCTCCGCGGTCTCGATCCCCACAAAGAAGTCGTCTCCCCCCACGTGTCCCACAAAGGAGCCGGTCCGTTGGGCAAACTCTTTCAGCATGTCACCGAAGAGTTGGATGACCCGGTCCCCGTGACGAAAACCGTAGAGATCGTTGAAGGGCTTGAAGTTATCAAAATCCAAGTATCCCAAAAAGTAGGGGCGATCATCAAAGGCGAGACGCTCGCCAACAAACTCCCGGATTACACTGTTTCCAGGTAGTCGCGTGAGCGGGTTTTCGTCCCGGGCGCGCTCTACCTCTCGCTCATGTATGAGCTGCACCAGCGTTCTCGAGTCGAGGTAGCCCCGGAACTCGCCATTCTCCGTGAGAAGCACCGCCTCAGCATCCGGATCCAAGGCGTAAAGCTCAACGATCGCCTCCAAATTGGTTTCCAAAGAAGCCACCGGAACTCGGGTCACTAGCGAGACGATTTCATGACGGTACGATGAGTTCATGAGTAGTGATATCCCGAAGGGAGAGTAGACCCAATTCTTCATGTCCCGCTCCCGTAGGATTCCGATGGGCTCCCCGAGAGCGTTGACCACAGGAAAAAAACGCTCACCCACCGACTCGCGAAACCTGTTAAGGACGCTCAGGACCGGTGCGCTTATCTCCAGGGGCTCTGTGTAGTTCATCCAGCGCAGAACTCGTTCGCGGGTGTTCTCATACCGTCTTCGGTCTTCCTGTACTAGGCGGCGGACGACCTCATAGCTGGTTGAGAGGCGCGAAAGGTCAAGAGTTGGTCTCTGCACGAGATATCCTTGGACGAAGTCACAGCCGACCTCTCGGCAGGTGCAAAACTCCAGCGAGTTTTCCACCCCTTCGGCGATGACAAGGATCCCCATGGTGTGGGCCATACGGACCAGGTTGGTGACAAAGAGCTTCTTGGTCTGGTCCTCATGGATATCGGCGATAAAAAATCGGTCGATCTTGATCAGGTCCGGATTGGCCTCGTAGAGAAGCTGCAGTCCGGCGAAACCGGTCCCAAAGTCGTCAATGGCAACGGCGACGTTTCGCTCCTGAAACCGCTTGAGCTGTTGGAACACCTCCTGGTCCGTCTGCAGCTCGTCCTGCTCGGAAAGCTCTATGCAGAACCAGCGGTCTTCTTCCGGAAAGGGAAACGGACCATTGTCATTGTCAATTTCCGAGAAGACGCGATTGTCCACGTTGAAGAACAGCTTGAGCTGACGACTGAACTTCGCCTTACGGAAACGATTATGAGCCTCTATTCTCAGCTGCCGGTGCAGGCGGAGGAGCACGCCGTCTTCCGCGGCGCGGTCAAAGACATCCCGAATCGACGAAAACCCTGCCTGCTCCCATCCCCTGAGCAGCGCTTCGAAGCCGTAGGTTTCACCGGTGTGTATGTGCACGATTGGTTGGAATGCAAACGTGAGACGGCTAAGCGTGTCCGCCCAATAGTGAATCGCTTCGCTTCGTTGCCGTGACACCGTACTCATAGAGCAAAGCAAAAGATCTCAAAGCATTGTTACGGCATTGTGAGGGGCAGCATCACTTTTTGCCGAATCGCGAAGGACCCGTCCGGCGACGGGCGGAGGCGGGGTATGTTTCAGATCAGACTGGACTCGTCCCGTCGATGCGGTGGAGGACCTCGACCACAATCGCGTGAAACTCAGCTATCAGCCCGGCACTGAGCCACGGCAGTACGTGAATAAGGAAGTCGATCTATCGTAGCTTCGGCCCACGTGACGGACAGCGTAGTTCGCAATGACGTTCACCCGTATTCCTTCAACAAGG
>CAYPTH010000178.1:0-4848 GCA_964413635.1 uncultured Spirochaetaceae bacterium | reverse complement strand
GCGGCGCCGTAGCTCTTGAAGAACCCGTGCAAGAGATGGATGGCGACGACGAGGGAGCGTGCTGCCTACCTACTGATAGCAGAAGCGAACGCGGCACAACTCGCTGAAGACCGGAAGACGGACTGGAAACGAAATATCAGATCGCGCGAAACCAGCATAGCGCCTGCATCGGTGCCCTCAGCGGCGGCAGTGACCACGCTCGCAGGAGCAAACGGAGTCGGGTCGGCGAAGAAGAGCCTGGTGGTGAGACCAAGGGCAGAGGTCGACGAGTAGCGAGCGTTCTGTAGCCGTTCGGCGAGTTCATCTATCTTCGAAACCCCAAAACAAGGATGAGCCTTTCGTTGAGGATGGAACGGATCTTCCACACCGACGTGGATCCGGACGTCGCCCGATCGAAACCAACAGCGTCTACCGCAAATTACTATTCCGCTTTACTTCCGCAGCACATAACACTTAACACTTAACCTGCAATGACTATGCCCTGCGCCGTAACTGGTGGGGCTCAGCAGACGCTTGGACCATCTCTTTGAGCACCGAATCGACCAGTTTCCGAACCCGAAGATGCGGGCGATTACGTGGTGGGTACTCCCCCAGTCCGATATAATTCAGCAGCAGATCCTGGTTGTCTTTACGTCCGCGCAATTATCCCCTGCCAAGCTTGCTTCCCGAAAATTTGCCGAGCATGCCATCCTCAGAGAAGGTTTTTCAGCATGCTGCTAGACCTCGAGAACCAGTGGGCAATGGTCTGAGACTTCCGGCTCTCGAACAACCTGAAAATCGAGCACCGCCCTCTCCTGATTTATGAACATGTAATCCGCGAAAGCGCCTGGCTTCTTGTAGTGAGACGTGCGCGTTCCTGCGAACTTCCGGCCGGTCACCAGTTCGGTGAGCCCCGCTGCTTCAAACAACTTGAGGGTCTCGCTTTGCGGCTCTATATTGAAGTCACCGCAAATCACAACCAGGTCGTCAGGCCGAGTTACCTGCGCCGTCAGCTCGAGAACCCGTTGAGCCTGTCGTCTGCGCTCGATGGTATCACTTTTGCCTCTTGGATCTCGAATACCGTGGTTTTGTGCAATACTGATGGCTCGGCCCGCTTGGTGATCGTAGACCCTGAGAGCATGAGCCGACCTCGAGCGCGGGTGGTCACCGTACCCGTTTGGAGAATACTCCTTGTGCACAAAGTCCTGGGCTTGGCCAATGATGGGGAGCATTTGGTCGACGAATGTCGCAATGCCCCAGCGGGCGGGAACCGACTCATGGCCATCCCAGAGGACTCCTTGAGCGGCTGGGCAGAAGAAGGCCAGGTGTTCCGGCAAGGCGCGGGCCACCTCACCGAACAGGTTGGCGCGTTGCGGGAGGACGTGATTTCCGTCTCGGTAGCTAAGCCATGCCCGATCGGGCTCAGGGCTCTGAATAACCTCCTGGAGGCAGAAAACCGCGGGCATCTCTTTCGTCAGATATGGCAGAAGCCGGTCGTGCAATGCGCCGCCCCAAGCGTTAAGAGAAATAATTCGTAACGGACACACGGTTTGGTTGTCGGCAGCCAGCACGGGCGGCGACATGCGCACCCCGATCGAGAGGAACGAGCCCCCCAATTTCATTGAATCCGTGCCGGAGCTACTCGCCTTCGATCGCCAAGAGCTTTGCCTCTTGGTCACAGCGTTGCCCGACCAGCTGCTCGGTCTTTCCCTCCCATTATTGATCTTCTTTCCATCTAGTCTGCCGAGGACTTCAGTCCAGAAACGCCGAGATTGGCGTAGTGGCTGTGGGCATCCTGGGTCACGAGTAGCCACCGCCGCACCTCTGAAAAGGTCTGATACTGAAGGATCTGCTGCAACACCCAATGAGCGATGCCATTTGGTGGAGGTCTCGAAAGACTCCGAAGAGGAAGCTATTGACAAGCGCTCGCCGGATTCGATCGAGGGCGCTGAACTGCGCCCAGCAGGATTTTTCCGAGAGTTCTTGGTGGATCCACGCGGGCTCCATCATACCGGCATCACTTACGTACCGAAGCTGCGTCCCGATCGCGCTCAGCGCGAATGGCCCACGCCCATCGTGCGCCTTTGATCCGGTCACCGGATCGCTCTATGGACCACTTCGAACCTGAAAATGCCGTCCGTACAGTGCTTCTTCAATGAGCCCCTCTGCGTCGAGCTCTTCACAGACGCTTCGGTTCGATCCATAGGCGACTCCGATCGCCACCTTTAGCTCTCTGAAGCCAGACCGGTATGGGCCGCGCCCTAGTACTCCTTCACCGATCGGTGCGAAGATCTCGTGGGAAATTTGCTGGTCGAGAGGATCCTTACATGCTAACCCCAAGTTCATTGTCGGAAAGAACCAGCAACTCATGCTTTCTTCCGCCATGACTACTCCGATTCCATCGTAATGCGCTAAAGCATCACACACTCAGATACACCAACAAACATGCCCATGGGCACAAACCGACGCGCATCTATATCATCACCGTTCCTTCTGTGCCCACTTGAAGTCCGATGATTGATGCAGCTTCACACCGTTAGGTCCCTAAACTATACTCGAGATGTGCGTCGCCATGAATACATGCCAGAGATTCTTTGGACCGGGAACATAGGCAAGGGGACGGTAACTTATGACGGGTACAATCGATCCCATTCTATAACGGTTCCGTGCCTTCGAAAGGCGGAAGGGATTCTCGGGAGCGCCGACCCGACCTTTCGGGGAGATTCTGATCGCTGGAATCCTGAAGAGCTCTTCGTTTCCTCTCTCTCAGCCTGCCACATGCTCTGGTATCTTCATCTATGTGCCGAGGCGGGCGTCACCGTCACCTCCTATCGAGATGAACCAGTCGGGCGCATGGAGCTCGACATCCAAGGGGGAGGGAGGTTCGTGTCTGTCATCCTCCGTCCGCGGATTTTACTGACCGCAGAAAGCGATGTCGATCTTGCCCGTTCCCTTCACGAACAAGCACACGGCTTGTGCTTTATTGCCGCCAGTGTGGCCTGTCCTGTCACCGTCGAGCCGGTCATTCGACACAGATGGGAGCCACGGCTGGAGGAGCTTGTCTGCTGGGGGAGGAGTGCTGAAGAGTACCGGCTCATGTTCAATCTCCGTGATCAAGATTTGCGAGTGCGTGTTCTGGGCTGCGGAGATGGACCCGCCTCGTTTAACGCAGCAGTTCGAGAAAGTGGCGGGTTTGCAGTTTCAGTCGACCCACTCTACGAGTTCTCGCGGACCCAGATTGAAGCGCGGATAGAGACCTTGGCCCCTCAGATGCTCGTTTATCTCGAAGAGCACAAGAGGAACTACCGCTGGTCGATCTGGGAAAGTCCAACTTCGGCAGTTGATGCCCGGCGTCAGGCAATGGCAAGGTTCATTGCTGATTATGAAACCGGAAAGGATGAGGGACGCTACCTCGCTGCCTCGCTCCCGAATCTTCCCTTTTCTAGCAACAGTTTCGATCTCGCACTCGTTTCGCACCTGCTATTTCTCGAGAGCGACATCTTGGATCTCGACTTTCATCTCGCCTCCTTGGCAGAGCTTTCGAGGATTGCGATCGAAGTGCGTGTGTATCCCCTCTTGGATCCTTCCGGAGAGCGCTCCCGCCACCTGCAAGCGGTGAAAGAGGAACTAACGTCGATGGGCTATGTGGTAAACGAGGTCCTGACAAATTATGAGTTTCAGAAGGGAGCGGACCGCTATCTTTCCGTCTCTCATTCACATAGAAGAAGACCACAGGGGAGTGCATGAGAGTGATTTCGACGATAGACCACATACAGATAGCAGCACCGCCGCAGTGCGAAGGGGCGGGCCGAAGGTTCTTCGGAAAGCTCCTCGAGATGGAAGAGGAGGAAAAGCCAGAAAAGCTGAAAGCTCGCGGCGGCTGTTGGTTTCGAGCGGGCGACGTCCGGATCCATATCGGTGTGGAAGATCCGTTCCATCCTCAACGAAAGGCTCATCCTTGTTTTGGGGTTTCGAAGATAGATGAACTCGCCGAACGGCTACAGAACGCTCGCTACTCGGTTCTCTGGGACACACAGATCCCGGGCGTACGACGATTCTACACTGAGGACCCCTTTGGAAACAGGATCGAGTTCATGGAAGTCTGACGCGATGTTGAATGCCGATGGCCCGACCGATCTTGATGAGGTGCCGAAGGATGTGCTTGATCTCATCGGTGTCCTGGACAACGGCAATTACCTTCATCTTGCGAACCACACTCTGCGCAGACGAACGGATCAACCTCGTAGACTCGGGCCGGCAACCGTGCCCATGCGCTCCTTCGCGCGGGCGGTCGGGCCGACCTCTTCGGAGTCCGACAGCGGGGTGAATCCCCGTGCTGTGTGATCGGAATCCGCGCTAAGCTCGTGCTCGGTTTGCCACCCCTGCGGAGCACGTTCTGCAACGTGGTTCATCTTTGGCGAAATAGTGCTGTGCAGTTCATCGCCTGAACTGCCGGACATGAGATGTACTCGGCGAAGTTGGTCAGGGTCTCGTGATCCAGGATTCTCACTCAGCTATCGATGCTGAATCCTAAATGCTTCCAGCAAAGGAGTTTGATCACGAACTCCTGCAAAATGCGCAGGAATCGTCAAGTCGATCAATGACTGTTGGTGGTATACTCGGCGCGTATGGACCCGCGTGTAAATCAGATTCTGCGTGCAATCGCACTGGTTGTCTCGCCCGATAGTCGCGGGCGAGTCGCCTCCCAGCTGTCCGAGGCGCTCAATCTGAGCTCGTTTTATGCCCAGCGCCAGTTCACCCGCTACTGCGGCGATACACCCGGTACCATTCAACAGCGAGTCACCTTCGGTCGGGCCGCCGCTGCCATTCGTACAACCGATCAGTCTGTCCTGTCCATCGGCTTGGACG
>CAYPTH010000177.1:0-4885 GCA_964413635.1 uncultured Spirochaetaceae bacterium | reverse complement strand
GGCAATACCGTGAGCTCCAGCTCCTTTGCGGCGAACGAGGGCGACGCATTTGAGGAGAACATCTTATTCGAGAACCCGTCCGATGCCGCGAACCTCGTTCAAAACTCCGCCTTCGACACTGCCGGCATGAACTTCTCGAATGTCGGCACCATCGAGAACAGCATTGCCCCGGAGAGCTTCAACCTTTCGGATGATCTGAGTCAGGGACGCCTGCGAAACGCGAATATCCAGGCGGCCCCGGGCTTCTCCGCCTCACCCTCCGATGGCGGTGACGGCTACGGCAATGAGAACGATGACTATGGTGACCTGCGCCTTGCAGCCGGCTCCCCGGCCGTCAACGCCGGTAACGGGCTCTTCCTCCAACAGGACGGCGCCGATATGGACGGTGATGGCGACACTGTTGAGACCGAACCCTGGGACGCGGCGGGCGCGGATCGGCAGCAGGGCGGTGGCATGGACATTGGCGCCTACGAGTCCTGAGGCTCGTCGACGCTCGCCGCGGCGCTAGTTCGCCACCTCCCACGCGCCGATTTCCATAGCATCGATCTCCCGCGGCCCGCTTGCACCTGCGACGGCAGGAGAACCCTCGCGCGAAGGGGCGCAATCGGCACCTCATCAAAGTCCCAGTTGCGCAGGTCTACAAGCGCCGGTGATGCCGCTACCTGCGCCAGAGCCCCAAACAGCAATAGCAAGAGGGCGGGGAACGCGCGAGGGCATAAACTGCGGGCTCGATGCCGGGTCACCATCGGTACTACGTACGAGAACTATACTAGTGAAACTAGTAAATTTGTCGGAAATAGCGGGAGGCGTGGGGGGCCTGCCGCGCTCAGGACGCCGGTCGGTGGCCGCGAGGCAAGGCAGCCGGCGTCGGCGCCGCTGCCGGCACAACGCGATTGCCTTCAGGGCGTGGAATCAATGAGCAAGTCGTAGGCTCCCGAATCGAGCTGGCCGCTGCCGTCGGTGGGAACATGCAGCCAGCTGTCGACGACGAGCAGGTACTCCGTCCCGGCTGCGAGGGGGAGAGCCGTCACCGGGTCTCCATTGGAGTCGGGCACCTGCCAGGTGAGGTCGCCGAACTGACCTCCCTCGTCATAGGGATCAAAGGTAGGGACGTACTCCGTCGAGACTGCCCGGGTCGGGTCGTCGGTGGCGTCTCCGTCGAGATCGAAACGCGCCGGCTCGTAGGCGTCGCCCACGCGCTCGAAGAGCCACAGCTGGCTGTAGGTGTCACGGTTGTCACCGGAGTCCCTTCCATAGCGGAACTCGTGATTTCCACCGTCACCGTCGCTGGTGAACGTGACGGCGGTGAGGCCGTACCGTTCCGGTACCTGGATGCGCCGTTCCGAGTCGAGGGGAACATCAACGGAGCGGTCCTGGATGTTCTGGTAGTCGAGACGATAGAAGGCGTCGTCGGGTGAGAGCGCGTGAACCTCTCCGCGGGTGAAGAAGATGTCCTCCCGAATGGTGTCATTCGCCAGCGCGTTGAAGGTGTAGGCGACCCCAAGGGGAAGGCCGGCGGAACCGTATTCCCCGGAAGAGGAGTCGAGGAGATAGCCCGATGGATAGAGACTACCGGTACTTCCCCGGTAGCCGCGCCAGAACAGGCGGTTCGCCGTATCATCCGCGAAGTAATACAGGGGGTCGTTCGGATCATTCGGGGTGTTCGTCGGGACCAGCTCCGTCTCGAGGGTAATGACCGTCACGATCAGGCGATCCGTGGAGGACGCACCAACGGCGTCCGGTTCGATTAGAAAGCTATGATTGCTCCCGAACGCGCCGCCGTATACGGAGCCGTTGAGGGGCGAGTCGGAGGCGCCGGATTCCGGATCGACGCTGATATAGGTGCGATAGGTCGACAGGTCGACTCCGAGCCCGGACAGGTCGACGTCGAATCGGAACTGATCCGGATTGACCAGCGTCGTGTCGAAGGTCCAGCTCGTTTCCTCGGCGATTGCGGCGCCGCCGGCGTTTCGCAGGTCGCCCGAGATGGTCACCTGGTAGGAGCTTTCGACGCTGAGGGCTGTCTCCGGCTCAAAGCTGAGGGTTCGTGTCTCTTCATTGTAGGCTGTGGTTCCCGGCACCGCATTTGCCTCCGGGCCTCCCGCCGTCACGGTAAGGAAGTCAGGCGCATCTGCAGCGAGGGCCATGTCGAACTGCACCTCGATCACGGTATCGGAGAGCACGTCCGTGGCCCCGGGCTCAGGGATCTGCGAGGTGATGGTCGGGCGACCTCCTGCCTTGCTCACCAGAACATCTTCAGCGACTCGCTCCGCCACGGCGTTGGGACATCCGCTCAGCAGGACGACGCTCGCCAGCACGAATCCAATGCCCGCAGCCATCCCGATATGTGTGTTTCTGCTGTGTCGCATTAGTCTTCCCCCCATATCACGTCGTCTCGCCGGTTGGCCGCAGCGGCGCGGCCCGTCTCGGAGGACTCGCTGACAATGTAACTGAATCGCGCAGCCAGCTCCGGGTCGAGTATCTCGACCTCCCGAAACTGCTCGGTTGCCGGCGCGTATTCCGACATCTCGAAGTGCGTTCGGGCGAGGCCGAGCCGGGCCTGTGGATCTTCCGGGCGCAGCTCGACAGTTCTCCGATAGAGCTCCAGGGCTTCCGGCAGCTCCTCGTTGAGGTAATAAATGTTGGCAATGTTGTAGTACGCCGGCGCGTAGGGACGTTCGGCCGCGGCGCGACGAAAGGCTTCGATTGCCCGGTCGTACATGCCGAAGCGGGCGTACAGCGTGCCGAGTCGGTTGATGAGACGCGGGCTCGGGCGCCGCGCGATACGCGCCTCGAGCTCCTCAACCTGCGGCTGAATCTCCCGCTCAACGAAGCTGCGCAGACTGGCCTGGTACCGGCCGGCGATCTGATCCTCTGCCGGAAGAGACCGATCCAGGGGATCAGAGCTGAATCCGGTGGGGCTGTAGCTCGTCCATGCCTCTCGCACCGGGAAGAAGCCGACCGCGTCGTTGGCGCGGTTTTCCCGGTACTGCTTTGCCCCGGTATCCCATGCCCGCAGAAAGCGTTGGCCCGTGACTGTCGTTTCGATGGGAAGCCACGTCGAAGCACCGCGGAAGATCAGGTCCTCCGGGTTCGCGAAGGTACGGCGCGCCTGATCCTCGCTCATGCCGAGATCTATCGCCATGAAGATGTGTCCCGGGATCGTCACGAATGCGGTGGGAATACCGATCGCCTCGAAGAGGCTGGCGTACAGGATCGAGAGATCATCGCAATCGCCGGCCCGGAAATCCAGCGTCTGGACGGGAAACTGCAGATAGTCGAGCGCGTTCTCTTCTTCAGAGAGCTCGATGTAGGAGGAGTCGGGATCGATCACGTATTCCAGCCCGTAGAGATTCAGGGTCTCATGGATCGCCATGGCCATTCGCAGGCGCTCGTTCACGGCGGCGTTGCCCAGACTGCGGGTGATGGATGTAACATTCCGGCTCAGCCGTTGAACCGTCGGATCCCCGGCGGTTACGAAGGCCGCGGCCTTGCGATCGTCGTCCCAGGTCATCTGATTGCGATTCTGCACGTCCAGCGTGTCCGCGCGCTCCGCGGTAAGACGCGCCTCCCCGAAATCATAGGATACGATGATGCGCGCCTGGACACTGGTCGTTTCGGTGACGCCGAGTATGCTCTCGTTAAACAGGGCGAAAAGCGCTAACTCCGCCTCTTCGTCACGTTCCATGGATGCAATCTCTGCCACGACCTTCGGCGCCTCCATGTACTGTGGAACGAAGAAGCTCACTTCGACATCCTCGATGACGCCGGCTTCCTCGTTCTTCACGGCGACGGAGCCGAGGGGATTCTCATCGTAGTAGCGGTAGAAGACCGGGAAGATCCGTTCGAACTCGGGTGGACCGATTCGGATATCCGGTACGGCCTCGCCTGCGCCTGCGGCCCCGGGAACCCACCGTGCCGAGATAAAGGCACCGGCTGCCTGAAAGAAGGGGGCAATCAGGCTCCCGTCGGCATCGAAATCACTGTAGTAGCTGTA
This sequence comes from uncultured Spirochaetaceae bacterium, assembly GCA_964413635.1. Lineage (GTDB taxonomy): Bacteria > Spirochaetota > Spirochaetia > DSM-27196 > PWMO01 > CAYFQV01. Next base: position 888 of record CAYPTH010000177.1, on the reverse strand, counting down.
GCTGCCACCAAGGCCCATTGTGAAGCCGGGGCTGATCCGGAAGTGGGCGGATCCGTAGCCGAGAATATGCGGGTTCCCTCCGGTTTCCCCCTCATAGACACTGAGGTAAGCCCCGGCTCGGACGCCCATCTCCAGGCTGAATACGTCCCCCTCTCCGGGCTGAAGGAGTACGCCGGTCGTGACGCCGCCGTCGACCAGGGTGACGGGGGCGGTGGCCTGTGTCGGGATGGCTCCAACGGAGAGGCCTCCTCCGACCAGCCAGGGAGAATCGCCGAGAAGCAGGCGGCCGTTGAGGCCGGCTCCGTAGCCGAGCTGGTAGAGTGCAGTGCTCTCACCAATCGGGACGACAGCTCCCGGCGTGACGTCCATGGAGAAGCGCCCCGATTGCTGCGCCTGCAAAAGTGACGCCGCGAACAGCATTGACACCAGAGCAGTACACACGAGCGCCCGTCGCCGGACGTTCCATCCCTCTTTCCCTCGATCCATAAAGCCTCCCCGACTTTGGCAGTTGCCGAATCAAAGGATAGACCAACAGATCGAACGATTTCTTGTAAAAAACGGACATGGCCGCATCAGAAGCCGCCGACATCCTCCTGACTGTCAATGATGCTGCCGCTCCGTCGGCGGACGGATTCGACAATGCGGGCATCCACGGCGTCCCGGGCGTGCGGGCGGGCGCCGGCGGTGGTGAGGACACTGTCGTAAACGGTGCCGACAGCCGGGATTGTAAGCGGTGTCAGGCGGACCGGCGGTTCCGGGACGGTGACCTCCGCGATCTCCGCCGGCGCCTCGAAGGGCAGCTGCGTGGTTGCGGGATCGAGCGTTCCGGCCTCGGCGCCGGCATCGGCCAGAAGAAGCTCGAGATTGTCCTCCTGGAAGATCCGCGTC
>CAYPTH010000176.1:0-4914 GCA_964413635.1 uncultured Spirochaetaceae bacterium | reverse complement strand
GATACTTTAATCCGGCTGTGGGGATATGTCAAGCCTCCGCGGCGGATTCAGCGGCACACTCCGCCAGTGCCCCGTCAGAGAGCACGTCAGAAACGGCCCGACAAAAAATCTCTTTACAGCTTATGTAATAGGGCATAACATGGCTATGTAATGAACCGTTACATAGTCAACCGGGACCGTGAAACCGTCGAGCCGCCGGCCGGGGACAGCTCTGCATCCGCGCGAAAACGCCGCGAAGGCCGGCACCAGCTGGATGAACGCCGGGAGGCGATTATCGGGCACGCCCAGGAGCTGTTTCTCTCTGAAGGCCTGGAGACCGCCAGCATGACCCGGATCGCCGAACATGCCGGCATCACCACAGTCACCCTTTACCGCTACTTCCCAGACCGCCACCCGATCGCCTTCGAGGTCGCCGCGCGGATGATCGACCGAATCGCCGCCGTAGCCGCCGAACGAGAGCATTCCGACTCCGCCACCGTAGCGGCGCGCTTCCGCGCGATCTGCCTGGCCATGGTGGACGAGTTCGACCAACTCCGGAACGCGTACCGATACATTGGCCTCTTCGATCATCTCTACGCGCAGAGCTACCCCTCGCAGGAGCTCGCGGCCTGGTACAAGGGGCGGCTCAGCGATGCCTTCGCGCGCTTCCTCGACGCCGGCGTCGCGGGAGAGACTGAGCAGGGGCTCCACGCCCGGCGGATCACCCTGCTCAATACGATCATGAGCTTTCTCGAGAAGATGGCCGCCCGGGGTGAGCTCATGGCACAGGAGCAGGAAGCGCCACTTCCCGCGCAGCTTCGTGTTTTCCGCAGCTTCGTTGAAACCCTGACGGAACGCGAACTCGCCTGAAGGGCGAGCAAATCGAAGGAGGATACATGTTCGGCAAGGAACAGGAATGTCGACTTTCCCGGCAGGAGATCGATGCACGAGTGGCTGAGCTCATGGGACGAATGAGCCTGAAGGAGAAGGTTCTCCTCCTCAACGGCCACTGGGATGTCGTTCGGAATCAGATCAAGTACAAGAACCCCTACAACCCGACCCCCATCAAGACGAAGGGCCTGAAGCGCCTCGGGATCCCTCCGATCGCCTTTAGCGACGGCCCCAGGGGCGTGGTCATGGGCCGGTCAACGTGCTTTCCCGTCTCCATGGCGCGGGGCGCCACATTCGACCCCGACCTGGAGCGCCGGATCGGCGAGGTCATCGGGCGGGAAGCCCGCGCTCAGGCGGCCAACTTCTTCGGCGGTGTATGCATAAACCTCCTTCGCCACCCCGCCTGGGGCCGCGCCCAGGAGACCTACGGCGAGGATCCCTTCCTCCTCGGAGAGATGGCTGCAGCCCTCACGACGGGAGTGCAGCGGCACAACGTCATGGCGTGTCTGAAGCACTACGCCGTGAACAATATCGAGAACAGCCGCTTTCACGTGAACGTGGAGACCGACGAGCGCACCCTTCGGGAGGTCTACCTGCCCCACTTCCGCCGGGGTGTCGAAGCGGGGGCGGCCTCGGTCATGGGCGCGTACAACAAGTTCCGGGGTGACCACGTCTGCGAGAGCCGACATCTGCTACACACGATTCTCCGGGAAACTTGGGGCTTCGAGGGCTTCACCATCTCCGACTTCATCTACGGTATCCGCGACACGAAGAAGGCCATCGAAGCCGGTCTCGATGTCGAGATGCCCATGCCCATCCACTACAACAAGAAACTCCTCCGCGCCGTGCAAAGCGGCAAAGTCTCCGAAGCTACGGTCGATCAGGCGCTAAGCCGGGTCCTGCGAACCGTCCTCGTCTTCGCCAATACCCCCGACCCGGAACGCTACGCGCCGGAACTGGTGGCATCTCAGGAGCACACGAGCCTGGCCCGGGAAGCTGCAGAGCAGTCCATGGTCCTCATAAAGAACGATGCCCACGCCCTTCCCCTGCCCGGAAACCCTCGGCGGATCCTGGTAGTCGGGAGTCTGGCGGCCAAAGAGAACACCGGCGACCACGGCAGCAGCCGCGTCTACGCTCCCTACGTGGTCACGCCCCTCGAGGGAATCCGTCGCTACCTGGAGGGACAGGCCGCCACGGTGGCCGAGGTTCTGCACTGCGAGGATCACGAGATTGACCGGGCCCGAGAGCTCGCCGGTCAGGTTGACGCGGTGGTGATCGTCGCCGGCAACGACTACAACGATGAAGGCGAGTTCGTGGTTCCCGAATCGGTCGAGGGCGAGCACCCTCTCGTTACCGGCACCCGCAATCAGGGCATGCTGCTGAAGACTCTCCTGGTGAAGGCGATCGTGAAGCGCCTCGGCGCCTCCTACACCTCCGACAGTGGCGAGGCCGTCGGCGGCGACCGGCAGAACCTGGGCCTTAAGGAAGAGCAGCTCGCCATGATCCGCGCTGTCGGAGGCATCAACCCGCATACGGTAGTGGCGCTGGTGGGGGGCAGCATGATTATACCGACCGGATGGGGCGACGCCGTTCCCGCCGTCCTCTACGGCTGGTACGCGGGGATGGAAGGGGGTACCGCCCTTGCACGGATACTCTTCGGAGAGGTTTCACCCGAGGGAAAGCTGCCCTTCACCGTGCCGCAGCGCGAGGAGGACCTCCCCTTCTTCAGCTTCACCGACCGCGAGATCGAGTACGATCGCTATCACGGCTACACCCTCCTCGATGCCCGGGGAATCGAGCCGGCCTACCCCTTCGGCTTTGGCCTTTCCTACACGAGCTTCGCACTCTCGGGACTGGATGTGCAGGCCGTCCCACCGGCGATCAGCGCCTCCGTGACGGTCGAGAACACCGGGGACCGTCCGGGAGCCGAGGTCGTGCAGCTCTACATTGGGAAACCGGACTCAGCCGTGGATCGTGCGGAGAAGCTACTCAAGGCCTTTGCGAAGGTGCGCCTCGATCCTGGTGAGAGCCGGCGGTTGACCCTCACGGTGCCGCGTCGGGAGCTCGCCTTCTACGACCCGGACCAGGACGACTGGATAGTCGAGCCGGGGAACTACCGCGTGCACCTGGGAACGAGCTCTGCAACCTCGGCCCTGCAGACTCGGGATGTTCAACTGGCGGATTTCGCTGGAAAGGAGTAAGGCAATGGCAGACACAACCATCAAAGGGAGCGACGGGAGCACAGCCTCGGTCGCTTCGGCATCGGCACGGTTCGGAGAAATTGGTCGCGTCGCGTTCGGCGAGAAGCTCGCCTACGGAGCCGGAGACCTGGCGAACAACTTCATCTTCACCACGGTAAATACCTTCCTGCTCATCTTCTACACGGATGTCTTTGGCCTTGCTCCGGCCGTGGCCAGCGCCATCCTCTTCGCTGCCCGCGCCTGGGACGCGGTAAACGATCCCATCATGGGGATCATTGTCGATCGCACCGACACGAGATGGGGCAAGTTTCGGCCCTTCTTGCTCTTCGGGGCACTTCCCTTCGGTTTGGTCGCGGTACTCGCGTTCACTGTTCCGCAGGGGCTCGGCGAGACCGGCAGGATCGTCTACGCTGCGGCAACGTATATCATCCTCGGCATGGTATACACCGCGGTGAACACGCCCTACGGCGCACTGACCTCGGCCATGACACAAGACCCCCAGGAACGCACCCGCATCTCCGCGGTGCGCATGTTCATGGCCATTTTCGGCGCCATGACCGTGAGTGCACTCCTCCCGGTGTTGGTTCCCATCCTCGGAAATGGAAACGCCCAGCGCGGTTATCCGCTGACAATGACCCTCTTCGCGGTTATTGGGATTGGACTCCTGTTAGTGACCTTCAGCCGGGTGAAGGAGCGCGTCCGACCGAAGTCCGGCAGTAGGACCGTCCGGGTCAGGGACTTCTTCTCCGTGATCGTCCGGAACGACCAGCTCCTGATTCTCGCGATCGTCTTCCTGGTTCTTTTTACAAACAACACGATCGTCTCCTCGGTGGGAACCTACTTCTTCACCTACGTCTTCGATAATCCGCAACTCTTCAGTATCTACAGCCTAAGCAACTTCATTCCGATTCTGATCGGCATTCCCCTTGTGGCGTATCTGGCCGGACGAATAGGGAAGAAGGCCACCATGATTCTGGGACTCTCGGTTGCCCTAATTGCGCCGATTACTGTGTTACTGTTTACCGAGAACTTTCCCGCGCTGATCGCGGGCCGCATCATCGGCAGTCTTGGCGCTGCGGCAGGCGTCGCCATCATCTGGGGCCTCGTTCCGGACACCGTAGAGTACGGGGAATGGAAGACCGGGATTCGCGCCGAGGGCGCCGCCTACTCCGTCGTGGGCTTCTTCTTCAAGATCGGCGTGACCCTCGGGGGCATCATCCCGGGCATTGTGCTGCAGGGCGCCGGGTACGTGGCCAATGTCGAGCAGACCGAGCGCTCGCTGAATGCCATCATCGGCTTATTCTCAGTCGTACCGATTATTGTCACCCTCGGCGGAATCGTCGCGCTTCTGTTCTACAAGCTCAACGAACGGAGGTATACAGAGATCCTCAAGGACCTGCAGGGGCGGCAGTAAACCGCCCCCCCCCGGGGCTCCGGGCCGGAACATTCGGAGCTGCAGCGGGATAGTGCCACATATCAATGGTCACCAGGTCCTCACTGTAGTCGGCAACGAAGGCCTATCCCCCGGCAATCACGGCGTCCCGAGGGGTGATCGGATCACAGACATCCACAAGTACGCCGTTGGTATCGTCTGCGAGGAGTGCGTAGCCCTCGTACACGACCACCTTCTGCACCCGGAGAGAGTCGAGGTGCCCGAGAAGCGCCGGCGTCTGCGGGTCAGCGACATCCTCGATTTTCGAACCTCTCGTGTAGTCCGTCACGCCGTGGACGGAGGACACCGTCGGTGGGATCGGACCTGCTCGCCAGGTCCTTAGGCAGTCCTCCGCTGCGCTATCCCGACTGCATGCGCACGGAAGTCAAGAGCTTTCGGAAGGACTCTCGG
>CAYPTH010000175.1:0-4930 GCA_964413635.1 uncultured Spirochaetaceae bacterium | reverse complement strand
GGGAGAAGATGGCGGGGCGAAGCGTGACGTCTGAAATGGTGACCTCATTGACGCCGCCCTCGTCGTAGTGTGGAAGGTTAGCCCCCGTACCGGCACCGACCTCGAGTACGCGCCCCCAGGCGCGTCGGACGAGCTCCTCCCGGCGCTCACGAAGGCCTGAGGCCTCGAGAGGTGCCATGACGGTGTCAAAGGCGTGAGATGCCAGATCCATTACGCTCCCTCCTGGTAGAAAGCTTCGATGCCGGGGCAGTGCAAGCGCTCACGGGCCATCCGCTCGGGATAGACGGCGTAGACGCAGAGTGCCTCGGAAGAAGCAACATCGTTCTGATAGAGACGGCAGCGGATCTTCGCCCGCCGTCCCGAGCTTCACAAAGACAATCCAGCTTGCCAGCTCGTCCATGAGCGTCGCTTGAATGCCGCCGTGCAGTATGTGGTTGTATCCCTGAAAGTACTCCTGCGGATCCCAGGAGGAGATAATTTCATCCCCGTCCTCGAAAAAACTCATGCGGAGACCGGCGTGATTGTCCGGTGCGCAGCCAAAGCATTCATAGCCGTTGATTCCAATGAAAGGGTTTCGCAGTTCAGTCATGGTGCTCAAAAGAAGGTAGTGACAATCGTGGGGTCTTGTACAGGAGGGAGGGGATCTTCTTCTTGGCGCCGTGGTAACTCGTAGGCAAGTCCTACTTGGAACTTGACGCGCCCGAGGAAGGAGGCGAGCGCATTGTCCCCCTCTTGTCGCGAAACCGCCGATGGGAAGGCAGCAAGCCCAAGGTGCGCCCCGAGTCGCCCACGCCCAAGCGGGAGCAGCCACGCATCCGCGCCGGTGGAGGCAAAGAGACCGCTCCGGGCGCCCAGGAAGTCCTCCGGCGGCGTCGGTTCCGAGGCCAAGATGGAAGCGCCGAGGGCCAGATAGAACCACCCCGCCTCCAGACGCGCGTAGGGCGCGAAGTAGAGCGAATCCTGCGTAAGCCCGACGTAGGCGCTCAACCCGGCACCCAAGCCGAGGAAGAAGACACGATACACGAGGTTGGTGTCGACACTGACGTAGGAAGCCGGCAGGGAAGCTGCGTAGCGGGCTCCGGCTCGCCAGGAGAGCCCGACCAGGTCAGTCTGCGCCGACGCCGGGAACGCCGGCACGAGAATGGTGAGCACCACAAAGGCAAGACTGATTCGCCGCGGCGGGCGTCGAAGGCGCCGTCGGGCGCGGCGCCGGCCTGACCCTCGGGGGGTGGCGATTCCCCCCCCCGCCCCGTGCGAACAAACTCGTGGTGCACCGCCGTTTCCGCCCTGCGGCCACCGGCGTCGGAGAAGACGGCGCTCCCTTCCCGGAACTCCACGGTGGTGACGTGGCCGAAACCGCGGGGAACTCGCACCGCGCCTTGGATGACGTTTACAAGCAAGGGGTCGTTCGTCGCCAGGTCGATGGCCGTCGGCACGCCGTCGCGGCTGAGGTCATTCTCCTCCACCGACGCGGCAAAGCCGTCGGCGAGATGCCCACACACATCTTCCAATCCAATGCAGCTATTGCGACCGAGCCAGGGCGATTGGTGACGTCCGTGGTTCTCCATCCAGAAGACCGTGGAAGGAAGCACCGTGGGATCCTTGAGGCTGAACCAGAGAGTCTCCGCCTGTGTGTCCACCGCAGTGGTCCACGCCGGCGTTACCGAAGGATCGTTTACGACGGTCAGTATATCCACAAAGCCGTAGCGATTCGGAAAGACTGAGCAGTCGGTGTTGGGCTCGTCCAGCCACAAGGTCGGCACGGCGGCCAAGTCCTCGAAACGCGCCTCCGGCTTCAGGGAGTAATACTCGCCGCCGGAGTAATGGCCGGCGTCCCGCGATTCCACCCGGCCGAAGCGGCGGGCGCTTGTGGAGATGAGGAGGCGCCGCGGTATCGCTCCGCCCTCGAGGGTTTGGTGATGGCCGAGAGGTGTGGGTCCCCTACCGCCACGCACGCTGTGCTGAATGTAGATGTTGTTCTCGCCATCCCGCAGCTTGAGGCGCTTTGTCACGGAGGCCTTCGGTGCGCTTGTCTCCATGGTGAGCACGAGCTCGCGGTCGCTACTCTCGGAGGAGAGGCTCCATTGCGTTGACGCGGTTTCTCCGTGGGTCGCGTACTCCACTCCATTGTGGGTGCTCGAAGCGCCAAAGGGCATGCAGAAGAAATCCCCACGCAGTGGACCGAGCACCCCTTCGTCGACCTCGATACCGTCTGCGTGCCAGGGGTTGACGTAGTAGGGCCGAAACGGGGCCTCCGAACGTTGAAAGAAGGTCACCGGCGCCATCATGCCGCCCAGCTGTGTGACGGCGAGGGAGATAGCATCGTTCTCCAGGATCCAGGATGGTTGATCGAATACCGTTTGTTGCTGCGGTGCCACGTTTCACCTCCGTGGGGAGCACGTTACTTCCGGAGCCACACCTCACTGGCGCGCTTGAACGCGCTTCCCCGCGCCAGGAGAAGATAACTGACAAAGACGAACACGAGGTACCCTGCGCTGATTGCCACGGCGAGCCAGAAGTAGAAGGGATCCCCCGTCACGAAAGCACGGACGGGGAGGTTGATCGAAAGGATCAGGGGAATGGCGAGCAGGAAGACCATTCCGCTGGCATAGGCGTAGTCGGTCGCAACCGGCGTCTCGAATTCCGGATCGAGAACGCGCAAGAGCGCGAGCCCCGTGGTCAAGGTGCCCGTCGAGACCCCGAAGAGCAGAATCATGCGGTGAAACTTATGATCCTTGTAGAGGCGGGAGGCGATCCACGGCAGCGTTACGAAGGCAAAGGCCGCCCCGACGAAGGCCAGGATCAGTATGGGACCGATGTACTGCTGGACGACGACGAGTGAGATGGCGGCGATTGCGCTTGCCACCATGAAGTCAACTCCGAACCCGGAGAGGCGCGTCAAGGTGCCGTTGTCGACCACGTGGGCCACTCCGAGAATGCCGATGATCCGTTTGGCCAGAAGACCGAAAACCGCGGCGAAGATAAAGTGGATACCCCAGAGATTTACGCCCAGCTCGGCGCCGGCGTCGCCGAGAGCCAAGGGAAGCACGACGTTCATGAGCCGCAAGAAGAGGTACGCCACCAGATACACAACCAGGACGATGGCGGCGTTGAAGGTCATGGAGTCGATCGCTTCGGTCTCGGTCGTGAGACGCGTTCCCTCGGGTTTCTTCACGTTTCGAGGCACAATGCCGGTGGTGACCGTCTCGGTGCGCATGGTCGAGAGCTGCTCTTTGGTCACCCAGCCGCGGCGCAAGCCGTAGTTGATGAGGTAGACTCCGCCGAAGGTGGCAAGGATGAAGCCCATTGCCGCAAAGGTGAGTCCCACGGAGCCGGCGCCTTCAATACCAAAGCTGCTCCAGCCGCGGCCGATTGCCAGCGCCTGGCCGGGGCCGAGGACGAAGCCGAGGGGCAGGAGAAACCCAAATGGCTCGTAGAGCTTCGGGAAAATCGTTGACATGAGCACGAAAGTGAGCAAGAGGCCGAAGAAGGTTTGCACGGCGTACTGCGAGAGAATACCTATAGCCAGGGAGAATCGCCGTTTGGCGCGCTTTTCCCCCTGTTCGGGTGAGCGCCGCAGCGCCACGGCGATGAAAGAGAGCGCCAACAGGTGGTACGCCAAGTCGCCGAGACCCTCGGAAGATATGCCGATGTTGGGGAATACGAAGTTGTACAGTGGGAGGAGAATGAAGCCGGCGGTCAGCGCATTCGGGATGAGAAAGCGCTGGAAGAAGGTCACCTTGGCGCGGATGAAGGTCGCCAACAACAACGCAGCAGAGATGATGCCCAGGTCAACGAACAGGCTCCAGTTGAAGTCCACAGGGCCCTCCTTCCCGTAACGGGCGTGCTCTTACGAAAATCTCACACCTTTTAAACGAAAGACTTGAAGTCGTCAACCGACGCTGGTACCGTCAGCCGGGTGAAGGCGCGTACGGACCGGCGGCGGAGCCGAACCTATCGTGGATTTAACTCTCTAATCAAGCTGACTTTAGGCGTGTACTTGCGGCTCCGCTTCAACCTTCACGGCCGCAATCTGGGCATATTCAAGGAGTTGGAGCCGCCCTACCTGATCCTGGGAAACCACGTGGGATACTGGGATCCCTTCATGGTCAGCACCATTCTCCGCGATCCCGTACACTGGATCGCAGCGGATCAGACCTTTCGTTCTCCCCTTCAGGGCTACCTCCTGCAGTTCGTCGGTGCAATCCCCAAGACCAAGGGGGTCGCGGATTTCGAGACCATCAGCTCCGTCCTCAAGATTCGAGAGGCCGGCGGCGTCATTGGGCTCTTCCCCGAGGGCCAACGCAGCTGGGATGGCGTTACCCTCCCGCTCCTTCCGGCAACGGCAAAGCTCGTCAAGCTCCTGCGGGTGCCGGTCGTGATCGCCAAGCTCAAGGGCGCGTACTTCGGACATCCGCGCTGGGCCCGCAGGCCCAGGCGTGGGAAGATCCTCGTTGAGTTTCGCCGCGCCTTGGAGCCGGAGGAGCTCCGCTCGCTCTCAGCGGCGGCCATTCACGAGCGTCTCCAGAGCTTCCTCGAACACGACGACTACCAGTTCCAGGCGCAACGGATGCGTCCCTACCGCGACCCGCGCAGAGCGGAGTACGTTGAGAACGTCCTGATCTTCTGTCCCGAATGCCGTGCAGAAGGTTCGATCCGCTCGCAGCGAGCCGGCTTCCGCTGCCGAAGCTGCGGCACTCGCTGGACGTACAGCCGGGAGGGCTTCATAGCGACGACGCCCGGCCGGGCCACGCCGACACCCCCAACGTTCTCCACCACCCGCGACTGGAACCGGTGGCAGCGCGCCGAGCTGCAGCGCCGGGTTACCGCCGCCACGGAGAGGGCCGGCGGGGGGCCAAACGCCGGCGCCGGCGCAGCCCCCGGAGCGGCGCAGGGGGTTCACGCGGCGCCGGGGGTGCAGGAGGTTCAC
>CAYPTH010000174.1:0-4937 GCA_964413635.1 uncultured Spirochaetaceae bacterium | reverse complement strand
GGCGCGGAATCCCGGGCGGTTCACATGCAAGGGAGCGCGAATCCGACAATACGCAATAGCTACATTAGCACCGGCGCAACCGCCGACGCTAACCCGGCGCGGGGAGTCTCCGCCGCCGCGTTCGACGGCACGCTTTTAGTAGAAGAAAGCACCGTTGAGATCACGCCGTCTACAGCCGGTGAAAGCCAGGGGCTGTACATCGCTTTCGGCAGCGACGGTGACGTCACGCTGTCTAACGTTCGTTTCTTTACCAGTCCCGGATTTAGTCCACCTCACGATGCTTATGGAATATACTCCGGAGGCCTCGTCGATCTGGGTCTCGACTCGGTTACACTCGATCTTGACCACGGCGGTAGTGGGGTAATCGCGCACGGAATATATGGGCCGGTTGAGACCCTTACGGTTCGTAACAGCGTGTTCCGTCTCAGAGCACCGACGTTGCGGATTCTCGAGATTAACGGCACCGGATCTCAAAACCTCACCGCCGAAAACAACACACTCTACGGAGTTATGACCGGCGGCACCGCAAGCTATGGCATATGGCCAACCGGAGCAAATATCGACGCCACGATTCAGAACAATATCGTCGCCCTCGTCGATGACCACGGATCTGCCACCGGCTTCGCAATCGCCACGGGGCTTGCCAACAGCGCCTCGGTGAACAGCAACGTCTTCTACAACGCCGGGGAGAGCGTCGAAGCTGAGCACCACAACGACGCGGACGGGAACCTGACGTTCACCTCTCTTTCCGGGCTCGGCCTGGCCGACCCCGACGGAACCGACCCAAACATCGCCGACTTCGGCCTTACCTCAAGCACCGCGCCGTCGGTAACGCAGGGGGGTCTCGACCTCTCCGGCTCCTTCACAATGGATATTACCGGCGCGGCACGAACGGCTCCATGGTCTATCGGGGCATACGAGTTTGACGGCGCCGCCGACAGCGGTAGCGCCGAGGCCTCCATCACCTTCGACAATCCCGACGATCCGGATGTCATCTTCTCCAGGGCCGCCGACGGGGATTCAATCACTAAAGGCACAGACCTCTCGCTTACAGCACCGACCGGTTACACCTCCTACGTGTGGTATCTCAACGGTACCGAGGCGCCGACCACCGGCATCTCCGCAACAGGCAACAGCGCCACGGTTACAACCGGTGACCTCGCACTCGGCACCCACTCGGTTGCCGTGGTTGTGGGCGATGGGACAAACCTCTATTCGGCTCAAGTCGACTTCACGGTAGTTCATTAAGGAGATTGAGATGATGGGAGCAAAGAAAAAGACAACCAAAGCAAGGATTATCCGACTCCTCGGTGCCGCGATTGTGGCCGGTCTGTTGGTCGGATGTGTGAATCCGTTTAATGGCAACGACGACAGTCAGGATGCCGCCGCGAACGGCTCTGGATCGGTGCAAGTACTGCTTGGCACGGTCGGTGCGAGTTCGATCATACCCGATGTCGCTACCACGGTTAATGCGCACCGCGTCACACTATCGCGTGACGGCTACGCCGATATCACGCAAACCGGGGCAGCCGGAAGCAATGGATCCGGCACTATTACGCTTACCAACGTGCCGGTGGGGTCTTGGGATGTCTTCGTGGAGGCGCTCGACACCGACCAGGACCCGAATGCCGTGGTCGGATCAAGCGACGGGAGCCACACCATTTCCGTTACTAACGGCGTTAGTGCGTCCGTCGGTCCTATCTCGGTAGCTCCGACAACCGGCGGCACCGGCGCCCTCGACCTCACCATCAGCTGGCCGGCAGACGAAGTAACCGGCATAGCCGAGGACTCCCTTACTCTACTGGATAGCTCCACGCTGGACATCTCACTCACACTTACCGGATCACCCACTACCGGGGCGACCTATACCAATGCGAGTCTGGGCTCCGGCTCCTATACGCTCCTGCTCCGGTTAGAGCGGGACGACGGCTCCGGGCCTGTCAACGTGGCTACGATTATCGAGGCGATACATATCTACGACAACGTGACTACCGAAGGCACCATTACGCTTACCGGTAGTGACATAGCGCAGCCGCCCGCAGCGCCCACGGACCTGACGGCCACGGTCAGCAGCACAAGCGGCTCCGACACCATCGACCTGGGCTGGACGGACAACTCGAATACCGAGACTGGGTTTGAGGTAGAGCGGAGCGACGATGGTGGAACAACCTGGAGCGGCGTCACCACGGAGGCCGCGAACGCCGTTACGTATATCGACGCTGGACTGGGCGGGGGCACCACCTACCAATACCGCATTCGCTCTGAAAACAGCTTCGGAGTCTCCAGTTGGAGTGCGGTAGACTCTGCGACCACCGAGTTCTCTTCCCTTCACGTAGCCAGTACCGGGAGCGACACAACCGGTGACGGATCAGCATCTGCCCCGTTCGCCACAATCCAACACGCAATCGACCAGGCCGTCACCGGTCAGGAGGTGCGGGTCGCCAAAGGTACCTACACCGTCACCTTTCCCGGCATTGAGATGAAAGAGGGGGTTTCTCTATACGGTGGCTACGAAGACTCTTCCACGACGTGGGATCGAGACATCAGCAAGAACGCCACGATCATTGAGGACACAAGTCCCGCGGAGCCCACGGCGGGCGACTACGACTACACGTGGTCCGGGGGAACCCTGAGTCACGGATACAACAACCCCACGACGGCGGTTCGCTTCTTCGACGGCATAACGGCGAGTACGGTGCTTGACGGATTCATTATCCGCGGGACTACCAACATCTCTCGGCCTACATACGGCGGCGTGATCCTCATATACGATTCCTCGCCGACCATCACCAACAACAGCGCCTACGGCGCCGACGCCCAGACCGGTTCCTACGTGATCCAGGCCTACGAAGGGGCCGCTCCAACCGTGGACGGGAACGTCCTCACCGGCGGCAACGTGAATAGCACGTCCAGTTCGACCGACTCACTGGTTGTACAGGGCTGGCAGGCTTCACCGATCTTTGTCAATAACGAACTGAACGGAGGGACTTCGACTGGTACGGCACCAGGAGTATCGACCGGAGTCGTCCAGGTCGGCGGAACTGGTTCTTTGTGGACGTTCCGTGCCAATACGATTGAATCCGGGGAGTCGGACAACTACCTCGGCGGCACGGTTCGGATCGTTAGCGCGGAAGGGATATTCGATAAAAACCACATTCTTCATTCGACGGACGCGAATAATAACAATGGACAGGTCTTCGACTTGAACCGATCAGACGTCGTAATTTCGAACAACCTTATTGAGACCACAACAACCGGCGATGATTCCTTCAGACTCTTCTTTGTGTTCGGGAGTCAGGCCGATATCGTCTCCAACACGGTTATCAGCACGAACGATTCCACCCAATCCTTTAACGACGGCATTTACGTCCAGAAGTACGGAAGCACCACTTTCTCGACCGCGATCGTTCGAAATAACCTCTTCTATACGGACGGCACCAGCTCGTCGTACGAGCCGATCTACGTGGAAACGGATAGTACCGCCACCGTCGAGAATAACTTCCTCACCGCTCTAGATACCGATTATTCCAGTCATGCCTACTTCGGCGGTGGGGGAAACGGCACTACGCAGTACACCAGCAACGCGCAGCTCAACTTCGTCGACTTCTCCGGCGGTGACTATCGCCTCGGCACAAACGCGGTGAAGATCCTCCGCGGCGGCGGGCAGAACCTGTCCGACGACGGCTACGGCAGTTACGTCGAAAGCGACTACGACGGGGATAACCGCAGCCTCGGGTATAACGGCTCCTCTGCGGGCACCGTGAGTAACGCGAACGCCGAGGGGTGGTCCATGGGAGCGTTCGAGCAAGACGGATAACCGTTTCAGCGCGTGCGAATGAGATCACGCGCTCCCCGGCGGCGGAGGGATTCCCTCCGCCGCCGGGGGTTTTTCGTAACGGTCATGACGGTCGACCGACCCTGCCTGGATTCAAGCCAGAAGTAGATCGATGCAGTTGAAGGAAGAGGGAGCTGCACCGTGTTTCGCCTTCAGCGGCCTCGCGGCTGTAGGGTCGTCGGCGCAAAGCTCTGGGGACAATGAAAGTCGCGCTCGAATCCCTCGCGGTCCCGCGCCGTCGAGCTCAGCGTCGGTCTGGCCGCATCCGGCAATGTTACCGCGCTCGCGACCAGCTTTGCCGGCGCAGCAAACGGCGCCTTCGTCCACTTGAACGACGCCAGCGCCGTCTACGGTAGGTAACAAGGAATCTCCCGTCTCGCAGGATTGACAAAACCGGCCAGTGTAGTAACACTGTACATAAAGGAAGAGTACTGTGTGAGATTCGAATGGGATCCGGCGAAGAGCATCTTGAACAAGTCAAAACATGGCATTTCATTCGAAACAGCGAAAGAGGTGTTCTCGGATCCGCTCCACGTCTCGAGGCTCGATCAAAGGTTTAGCTACTTCGAAGAGAGATGGATAACCGTTGGAACCATTGGGTCCGAAGGCGTTGTGGTAGTCGCAAACATGTTTTTCGACCAGGGGGATGAGGAGGTGATCAGAATTATCTCAGCTCGAGGTGCAACGCGAAGCGAGGCGCAACAATATGAGCGATAGATCCAAGTACGATGATTTTGAGTTGGAACCAGAATACGACTTTTCCAACGGGATACGTGGCCGATTCTTTCATCCAAAGAAGAAGTCCACGACCATCCGACTGGATGAGGACCTGATTCTGTTCTTCAAGAAAAAAGCCGGCGAGAAGAAAGTCGGATACCAATCCCTGGTAAACGCAGCGCTTCGAGAGTACGTTCACGATCACTCGGTCGAGTAGCGCTCTCAGACAAGATCGTTACGTAACATCACAACGCGTACTACCGGTGCACCATCGAAGGAACGGCAACACCGGGCATACACGGTACCCCGTCGTCATTGATACTCCCCGAGCACAGCGAATACAGCCTGGACGGTGAGATTGCAGATCGGGTGTCGATCCGAGCGG
>CAYPTH010000173.1:0-4949 GCA_964413635.1 uncultured Spirochaetaceae bacterium | reverse complement strand
TGTACAGTATGAGCAAGACGGCGAATGGGTCAGCATGGACGGCTTCGAGCCGAACAACCCGTACAACTTGCTCGACCTTACCGGTGGCACAAGCGCCCTCCTCGGCGAGTTAGTGCTTCCCGCCGGACAGTACGAACAGATCCGCTTCATGTTGGACGCCCCCGCGGAGTCGGAACCCAACCCGAGTAATCCCGGCGCGTACATCTCCTACAAAGACGACACTGCTGATCAGCCGCTCTTTGTACCCAGTGCGGCGCAGACCGGATACAAGGCGGTAAGTGAAGAAGCCTTCACCGTACCGGTAAATGGCGATGTTTCGGTCACCGCCGACTTCGACGCGCGAAAGTCCGTGGTTGTAGCCGGCGCCAGTGGAATGTACCTACTCAAGCCAACGATTCGCCTCGTCGTCGATAATCAGGCCGGCGAGATTGCAGGCACCGTCTCCGCCCTGACGTCGGGCAATCGCTACACGATTCTCGCGTACAGCCAGGAGAGTCCATACACCAGCGATGAAGCGCAGGACCCGGCGGACGGCGAGACGCGCTTTCCCAACGCGGTTTCCAGCTTCACGGTTGAACCGGTCGACGGCGAAACAAGCGCGGCGTATACCCTGGCGTACCTGGCCGCCGGCACCTACGAGCTCTACGTCGCCGAGTATAGCGACGACGGTGACGGGACCTACGAATACGTCGGTGGCAACGGCTCCGATGAGCCGATCACCGGGCCGGCGGACGTCGAAGTGACGGCTGGAGGCACCACGATAGAGAATTTTAGTATTGCGCCATAGCCCACACGTGGCGCAGAAGACCTGGCGCCCCCACCGGTGTTTCCCTCTCCGGACCGGCTTGACGTATGGTGCGAACATTCGATACGTTTTGATTGGTTTTCGGGGCGGGGTGAGCGTAATGCAATTCCCGACCGGCGGTGAAAGCCCGCGAGTTCCGAACTTTGGAACAGAGCCGGTGTAATTCCGGCGCCGACGGTATAGTCCGGAGGGGAGAAAACCACAACGCGGTCCGGACCGTCTGCTTGAAAAGGCCCGAGGCTACGGTGCTTCTTGGAACAACGCCCCGAGGTGTCCATGCGGATATCTCGGGTTTTTTTGTGTCCAAGAGGCGGTCCCGGGGCAGCGGGGACGACGATCTTCCCTCCACGAAAGCACCCTCCCCGATCTCCCGACGAGGAGGTCTCACGTGATTTCGTATCAGGATAGCCACTACTTGGAGCGTGCGCTTGACCTGGCACACGCCGGTGGCAACGCGGTCCGGCCCAACCCGCTGGTGGGGGCGCTGGTCGTGCGCGGCGCTCGCGTGTTAGCGGAGGGCTACCACGCAGAGTACGGCGGCCCCCACGCGGAGGCAGTCGCTCTCGAGCGTGCCGGGGCCCAGGCGAAGAGTTCGACGCTCTACTGCAACCTCGAGCCCTGCTCCTACTCGGCGCCGGAGAAACACAACGGTCCCTGCACCCACAAGATCATCGAGGCCGGCGTATCCCGCGTCGTCGTCGGTCAGCTCGATCCCAACCCGCGCGTCCGGGGGAGAGGGATCCGGCAACTCAGGGAGGCCGGCATTGAGGTCGATGTCGCTTCGACACCCGAGCACGCGTGGTACGCCAACGCCCGCTTCAACACGGCACAGGCCCTCAGCCGTCCCTTCGTAACCCTGAAGCTCGCGCAGTCATTGGATGGCCGTGTTGCCGCCGCCTCAGGCGACTCAAAGTGGATCTCCGACACAGCGGCGCGAGAGGAAGTCCACGCCATGCGCGGCGCCCATGATGCGGTCATGGTCGGCATCGGCACGGTACTGCAGGACGACCCCATGTTGACCGTCCGCAATGCGGCACCCCACACGAGCGCCGGCGCGGCCCCGGGCCGTCAACCGCGGCCGGTGGTTGTCGACACCCACTGCCGCACGCCCATCGACTCCTACTTGGTGCGGGAACGTGCAAAGGAGCTCATTGTCCTCACCGACAGCGCCTCACAAGGACATTCGGCGTCACGGCGCGATCGCGTGGTGGCGCTGCGCTCCCAAGGAGTTACCGTTCTCGAACTGTCGCAGAGCAGCGACGGCACGCTTCCCATATCCGCTGTTCTCGAGGCGCTGAAGGAGCGCGGCATTCAGTCCCTTATGGTTGAAGGGGGAGCGAAGCTTGCCACCTCCTTTCTCCGGACCGGTCTGTACGACGCCCTGCGCCTCTACGTGGCGCCGATCCTCCTCGGAGGCGACGCACCCGGCATCGGCAGCTTGGGCATCGATCTCGTGGGGCAGGCGGTGCGATTCGAAGAGGTCAGATACCAGCCTCGAGACGGGCACATACTCGTGTCCGCGTTCCGTGAGGGATGGTTCCGCGAGACACGCCGAGCGATAGAGGAGGTGTGGCATGTTCACCGGGCTGGTTGAAGAGCGGGGAAAAGTGCGGAGCCTGAGCCGCCGCGGCAGTTATCAGGAGCTCAGGATAGACGCCCGCGTTGTGATGGATGACCTGAAGCACGGTGACTCCATCTCCATCAACGGTGCGTGCCAGACCGTGACGGACCTCGACGGCGAAGGATTTGCCGTCGAGACCCTCGCGGAATCCCTGAAGAAGACGACTCTCGGCACCTTGCGCCGCGGGAGTGCCGTCAATCTGGAACGCGCCGTGACACCGAGCACTCGCATGGGCGGCCACCTGGTCCAGGGCCACGTAGACGGGACTGCTCGCGTGTCACGCATCGATCGCCGGGGAGAGAACATCTACTTCGAGGTTATCCTGCCCGAAGACCTGGCGCGCTACTGCATCAGTGAAGGCTCAATTGCCCTCGACGGCGTGAGTCTCACCATTGCCGATCTCCGGGGCACCCGGGTGACGGCCAACATTATCCCAACAACGTGGAATGAGACGATTCTGTACGAGCGCCGCGTCGGCGACTACGTCAACGTGGAAGTGGACGTCATGGCGCGTTACGCAGAGCGACTCCTCACTACCAAGGCACCACACGGGCGGTCCTACGCCGCTCTCGGAGGCACATCATGAACACCAACGACTTCATGCAACGGGTTGAAATCGCCATTGCCGAGCTCAGCAAAGGCAACATTGTCATTGTTGTAGACGACTTCTCCCGCGAGAACGAGGGAGATCTCATTGCCCTTGCCGACACCGTTACGCCCGAGGCCGTCACCTTTCTGGCAACCTACGGACGCGGCCTGATCTGCCAACCAATAACCGCCGCCCGTGCGGAGGAGCTCGACCTGCCGCTGATGGCCCGGAAAGTTACCGACCCATACCGGACCGCTTTCACGGTTACCGTGGATCACAAGAGCTCCACGACGGGCATCTCCGCCTACGAGCGCGCGCGTACCATTCGCTCCCTCGTCGAGGATGAGACGCAGCCGGAGGATCTCCTGCGTCCCGGCCACATCTTTCCGCTCATCGCGCGGGACGGTGGTGTCCTCGAGCGCCGCGGCCATACCGAAACCGTGATCGACCTCGCACGGATCGCCGGACGCGCCAAGAGCGGAGTTCTCTGCGAAATCATGAAGGACGATGGAACCATGGCTCGCCTCCCCGACCTGGAGGTCTTTGCGCAGGAGCACGGCCTCCACATGCTCTCCGTCGACGATCTCGTGCGCTACCGTGACGCCGTCGCGGACGTTCCGGTGACCCTGGAGAGCGAGAGTGAGCTCCCCACGGAATTCGGCCATTTCCGGATTTCCTGCTACACGAGCGCCGATCCGGCCGCCCGGGAGCTGGTGCTCCTGGAAAGCGACGGTTCCGACGGTTCCGACGGGTCCGGCGGTTACGACGGGGCCGGCGGCGATCGCAGCGATCCCGTCCCCCTTGTTCGTCTGCACTCCGAGTGTCTCACCGGCGAGGTTTTCGGCAGCCACCGTTGCGACTGCGGCCCACAGCTCGAGACCGCTATGGAGCGCATTGGCCAAGAGGGTGGCGCACTCCTCTACTTGCGCCAGGAGGGCCGTGGCATCGGTCTGTCGGAGAAGATCCGCGCCTACGCACTCCAGGATGATGGCATGGACACCGTGGACGCCAACCTGGCCCTCGGACATGAGGCGGACGGCCGCCGCTTCGGCGCCGCGGCGGCCATCCTTCGCGAACGAGGTTACGATCGTGTGCGCCTCCTCACGAACAACCCCGCCAAGGAGCGGGCATTGATCAACGCGGGCATCCACGTTGTTACGCGGGAAGATCTCACCGTCGGCGTAACCGAAACGAACAGGGGATATCTGAAGACCAAAGCCGAACGAATGGGTCACGCCCTCTTGGACGTATGAGACCCGAAGGAGAACGTATGACTGTACACGAAGGCGTCCTCTCAGCCGAGGGCCTGAACATTGCGATTGTCGTGAGCCGGTTTAACAGCTTTATCACCGAGCAGCTCCTCGAAGGAGCCCTCGATTGCATTCGCCGCCACGGCGGCAGTGAAGAGAAGGTCACCCTTGCTCGCGTCCCCGGATCCTGGGAGATCCCCTTGGTCGCAAAGCGCGCCGCCGCCACCAAGCGCTACGACGCCGTCATCTGCCTGGGCGCCGTCATTCGCGGTGATACGCCGCACTTCGACTACGTCGCCGCGGAGGTGAGCAAGGGCGTTGCCGCCGTCTCCCTCGAGACCGGCGTGCCGGTGGCCTTTGGCGTGCTCACCACCGACACGGTGGATCAGGCCGTCGACCGCGCCGGCACCAAGGCGGGCAACAAGGGCTTTGACGCCGCCGGGAGCGCCTTGGAGATGGTGAACCTGTTGAGGACCATGGAATAACGAGCGTACTCTGTGAGACGGAGCGCGGTCGTCAGGCGCCCGTTCACACCGCCGCGCGACGCAGGCCGAACTCCTGCTCGAACCGTTCCACCGGAACCCCCTCGTTGATCGCTTCCATGTAGGCGTCGTGGTTGTCGGGATCGTTCATGACCACGGCGCCGTGCACGCGTCCGTCCCGCGCGTAGAGGTGTACGTAGCG
>CAYPTH010000172.1:0-4956 GCA_964413635.1 uncultured Spirochaetaceae bacterium | reverse complement strand
GCGGGGACAACGGCGTCGTTCATCAAGCTGCTTCGGATTGTGCGGCCCGGGCCGCGTCCGCAACTGCAGCCGCAGGCCGCCGCCGCGAGCGTGGGCCGCCCCGGGGTGCTCATCCACGTGCCGGTGGTGCTCCTGTCGGCGGCGTGCCTGGCAACGGGGCTCCTGGCGCCGCAGTTTACGGAGTTTCTCCAGTCGCTCCTGGGCATGGCGGCCGGCGCCACGCCCCTGTCCGGCATGTACTCCATCAACAAGCTTCTCGACACCGGCATTGCGGTGGGCGTCGGCATCGTCATCTATCTGCTCATCATGACCAAGCCCGGGAACGCACTGAGCAGCCGGATCAAGTCAATTGCGCCCCAGCTCGAAACCGTCTTGGTGTTCTTCTTTCTGGGCTTGGGAGTCTTTGCGCTGGTGGCGCTGGTGTAGCAGCCCGGCAAACTTGGGGCTGCGTCTACCCGCAATCAGCGTAGCTTCAACGCATGGGACCAGAAATGATGCATTCGGTCGGCATGGCGTGGGGGTGGATTTTTCCCACCCTCGTCGTGCTGGCCGGCGGAGCGGGACGGATCGAGCGGAGTGGAAGCCCGGGGAATCTCCACGCCCGCCTCTACTCGCTCGCTAAGAAGTACCACGGAAGCCTGACCGTCTGACCGTCTCTACCGTGGTAGTGGAGACGGGCCTCAGTCCCGCCGAGGCGGAGCGAGTACTCGAGTCCATGACGGACAATGTGCGCGTACGCATGGAGGTCACCGAATGATGATTCGCGATTTCCGGCGGGCGCGGAGCCCCGAGGTCATTCCCAGGGGCTCCGCCGATAGATCACTCGAAGTGAATGTCGTCGAAGTAGAGGTTCGGGCCGACGCGGCTACCGGATGCATCGTGCGGATTGCCGATCTTGATACCGGTCACTCGGGTTATGTCGACCGGCGGGTCGCCGCCGCTTGTCAAAACTGATATGGGGATTTCGTAGCGATCCCAAATGCCTCCCGGACCGACTCCCTGGTCGGTCAGGTAATTGCCGCCGTTTACGAGCGTAGGCCCGCTGAACCCGGAACCAGGCGACCACATAAGAACCTCTACGCTGTATTCACTGGCGTCTAATGGGACATGATAGAGCACCAGCGAGCTTGCATTGCTCATATCCACGATCGCCGGCGAGTCGGGATAGTTCCAGTGCAGCCAGGAGGGGTCTGGCTGAGTGAAGTTCACGTCCAAATGATACGAGCCTTCGAAGGCCGTCACCGCGCTACTTTCCCGATCCGCGGTGAGGTTCTCCTCACCCCAAACCGGCTCAACGTAGATGGCAGTCGACTCCGAATAGATCCCGCTCGGCATGGGGTGGGGACCGGGCCCGGAAAAGCTCGAAACTCCGACGTTCTCATACTCGCCCCACGGATCATCCAGTCTTATGATAAGCGGCATTGAGTCGTACCCAAAGTCATACCAATCGTCCCACTCACCGTTGCCGTTGGTGTCGATCATTGGGTAGATGTCGTAATTCTGGCCGATCTTTCCCTGCCAGGTCGCGCCGTCCGAAGTCTCGGCGAGCGCCTCGGCCCATCCTCCGGAGATAACCGCCTCTCCACCGGCGAGGGCCAGGTTGTCCGGATCACCAGGTTCCACCACTGCGCCCTCTTCGAATACACCGTAGAGAAGCGAGCTGCCGTCGAATCCGTCGGCGTCGTCGAGCTCCAGCGTGAAGGTGGTCGTGTCGTCAATGAGGTCGGGTGCGGCCGTTACGGTGCCGGTTATCTCTTCGCCGCTTTCGAGAGTAACATCCAGCGTGAAGGTGTACTCGTCGCCATTTATTGCGACGTCGATCGTTCCGCCGCTTATTGGGTCAATCGACATTGGGGGGTTATCAAATTCCGTGGTGTCAACCATTGCACAGTACTCTGCGCCACTGGGATCTCCTTCGGCATTCACGCTTCCATCAACGAACAGTATGACCTGATACACGCCGCCGATCCCGGTCTGGCCGATTGCGTAGGAACCCGCGTCAATGCCGACGGAGTTCGAGGCGTCTTCGAACTCAATGACGAGCGCCATGAACGAGTCGACCGTTTGGGGCGGCTCCTCATCGTCGAAGAACATCGCCTCCAACGGGAACGCGTCATTCACAATCCAGGCACTCGTGAGAAAACTCCCCACGTCCAACTCGCCCCCGTACTGCAATCCAAGCCGATTCGCGTAAAACTCCGTGTCCACGCCGGACGGCAGGTTGAGCTGCGCAATGCCGAGGTCCTCCTCTTCCGGCTCCGTATCGTCACCGTTCACGCTTGGTACGCGGCTGCGCACCTCCTCGAGAAGCATCATCTCGCCGCAGCCGACGATCAACAGCGCGGCGAGCGCAAGCGCTA
Source organism: uncultured Spirochaetaceae bacterium (assembly GCA_964413635.1). GTDB lineage: Bacteria > Spirochaetota > Spirochaetia > DSM-27196 > PWMO01 > CAYFQV01. The sequence goes on along the minus strand of CAYPTH010000172.1, from coordinate 2,596 downwards.
CACCGGTAATTCCACGATTCGTGCGTATCATTCTTCTCCTCCTTCATCGCTCCAGAGGATCACACCCTCCACGTCTCCCGCTTGCGCCGCACGGGCAGCCTCCTCCCCGCGCAAGCCTAAGTAGGCGAAGCGGTTCGCAAGCGACGGTGAGACCTCTTGCAGTTGGGAATAGGCGCGACGAGCGGTGCCGTAGTTCTCGATATCATGATTCGCCCGGGCAATGTTCAGGAGCACGCCAGGGTCATCCGGCGCACGCGACTGCGCCGCCTCGTAATAGTCGAGGGCCTTGAAGAGGTTTCCCTGCAGGTAGTGAATGTTTCCCAGGTTCACCATGGCGGGGGCGTAGTCGGAGCGCAGCTCGAGAGCCTGCTCGAAGTACTTCACCGCCTGAGCGTCTACCCCGTAGCGGGCGTAGACAATGCCGAGACGGTTGGGCCACCGCGGATCGCGCGGTTGCGAGTCCATCCGCACCTGTACCGAGGCAACCTCTGCCGCGATCTCCCGATCAACGAAGGCCAAGAGCTCTTCCGAGAACTCCTCGACAATCTCGTTGCTATCCAGTGAGTTGAGATTGGCACTTCCCGGCAAGCCCACCGGGGTGTACGTATCCCAGCCCTGATGGACGGGATAGAAGCCCGCCTGCTCGACCTGGTTGTACTCCCTCCACTGCTTCGCGCCCTGCTGCCACGCGGCAAGGAAGCCCTCCTCACGCAAGGTCACTTCCACCGGCACCCACGAGTCGCCTTCACGGAAGATCAGCTCGTCGGGGTACTTGAAGGTACTGCGCGCCTGTTCCGGACTCATGTCGAGGGCAAAGGCAACGTAGATGTGGCCGGGAATGGTGATGAATGCCGTCTCGACGCCGAGGGACTCGAGAAGTGCGCAGTACATTGCCGAGAGATCATCACAGTCGCCCCCCTGATACTCCAGCGTCTGCCGGGGAAAGAGCAGGTAGTCGATGGTGTGCGTCTGTTGCGAGAGCTGCTCGTAGGGCGTCGTCGGATCCTTGATGTAGTGCATGCCGTAGCAGTCCAGCGCCTCGTGAAGCCCCATGGCCGACATGAGGTTCTGATTCATACCGCGGCCGGTACTCGACTGAATGTAGCCGGAGACATTGCGGGCAAAGCGCATGATTGCGGGGTCCTTTGCGGTAACAAAGGCGCATATCTTTCGGTCGTCGTCCCAGGTCAAGGCGTTGCGGTTATGCGTGTCGATGGTCTGGATGAACTCTTCGCTCTTCTCTTCACCGCGGAGCGTGTAGGTCAGATCGAAGCGCGCGGAGAGCTTGCTCCCTTCGGTAATCTCGAGGATGTCGTTAGTGAAGAGCCCGTAGATATCGATGTCGGCAGACTCGTCCGAGGTGATCTCATCAACCGCATTGCTCTCCTTCGCGTTGTCCATGTATTGACCAATGTAGAAGCTGACCGTGACGTCTTCGACGCTGTGGCGGCCGGTATTCGTCACGGTAGCTGTGCCAACGGGGCTGTCGTCGTAGTGCGAGTAGAAGACCGGGAAGAGTGGGTCCATTGCGAGCTCCAAGGTGCCGAACTCCGTCTCCAGGACGACGCGTTCTTCATCGATCTCAAGCTCTTCCTTTTGCATGAGCTGTGGTCGGTCCACGGGACGCTCCCGCGGCGTCCGTGCGCGGCCGTCGCCGCCGCCAAAGTGGAAGGCCGTACCGAGTGAAAAATTGAGGTCGCGGTAGAGGCCAAGGAACTCGCGATACACTGCGTCAAAGGAGAGGCTCAGCGCCGGGAGCAGGCGAAAGCTCACGCCGCCGGAGCCCCACAGACAGGCGCGCCACTCCATGGAGAACTCGGCGTCGTCGGCAAGCAGCCCGGCGCCGAATGGGCCGGCGCCACCGAGAGCTCGCAGCGAAAGCCTCTCTCCGAGTCCCAACTCCAGGCCCGCAGCGGCGGTTAGGCTATTGGTAAGGACGGCGTCCGTCTCATTGTTGAGGGGAACTCGGGTCACGGATGCGTTTGCAGATAGCAGGAGCGCGGGCACGGCGGGAAGATCCCACATACCGCCTGCACTCACCCCGAATCCCGCCCGGAAGAGCGTGTCCTCACCCTGAAGCGGAAGCACGAAGGCGGGCTGCAGCGCGACCGAAAAGGGCCGTTCCTCGACAGTCGTGGCGCCGCCTCCGGACTGCGCAGCATCCTGCCCGAAAACCTGCGCCGCACCAAGCAGCATCATTGCGGCAATACTCGCAACGAGAGCTCGCCGCGCCAGATTGGTTTCAATTCGCTTCAATGCACCCAACGCACCCAACGCATCCATACAACACCCCCTGACCATGCGCATGATCGCGGCGGAGAAGTGAGTTTGGGTGTCGGAAATCGGGGCGCGCGGTCTTGAAAAAAGGGGCAACACGCGGGGAAGGCGGGTCGGCGGAAACAGGTGTTGCGCTGCCGGACTATCGGTGCACGACTCCCTGGCCACGTGCGAGTGCAGCACACACTTCAGCCGGGATCAGTACATTGGGTATTCTAACAACGGGCATTGAGCTCCACGGCCATGGAGGCCGGACAATCCACAACCGGTTCTACCGGCACGACGAGGGCGCCGCCGGTCTGACCGTCATTATTGCCGG
>CAYPTH010000171.1:0-4970 GCA_964413635.1 uncultured Spirochaetaceae bacterium | reverse complement strand
AGGCCTTCAACAACGTCATGTTCGGGCCCTGGCAGCGCTTCGCCGAGGGCTACGGTAAGATGGTCCTCGGCTACTTTGGGAAGACGCCCATGCCCCCGGATCCCGAAATCGTACGCCTGGCAAGCGAGCAGCTCGCGTTAGAACCCACCGACCGCCCACCCATCGACATCAACGACGAGGACCCCGAAAAGGGCGTCGCCGCGGCGCGACGCATGCTCCAAGAGGAACATCTCGAGACCACGGAGGAGAACATCTTCATTGCGGCCACCTGCAAGGACAAGGGCCTTTCTTTCCTCAAGGGCGAGGCGCGCGTCCAAGTCCGCAAGAAGGAAAAGCTCGATCCCGGCTGCGCGGAGGACGACGTGGTGACATACACCGTCACCGTGGGAGACGCGAGCCACCACGCCGTCGTCGAAGGAAGCACGGTCACCGTGGACGGGTTGCGCTTTGACGTGCAGGTCGCCGAAGGAGGCGAACCCCCTCCAGCCGCTGAAACGCCGGCTCCACGGGGGAATGTCACGGCCGAAGCCGGTGCACTCTCTTCCCTTGGAACCGCGGCCGCTGCCGTCAAGGCGCCCTTCTCCGCCTTGCTGCTACGCATCGAGGCCCCCGCGGGCACCTGTGTAAACAAGGGCGATACGGTTGTTGTACTGGAGAGCATGAAGATGGAAACGGAGCTCGCAGCTCCCATCGACGGCACTGTTGAAGTGGTCCACTTCACGGCCGGTGACCAGATCGAAAACGGGAACGTTGTGGCAACAATCCGACAACTGTGAGCGTCTAGCGGCATGAGTATTGATACTGCTCTCCTGGAGCTCTGGAACACGACCGGCGTTGCAGGCTTCACTCTTCGACAGATTGTAATGATCTTGGTGGGCTTCTTGCTTATCCATCTAGCCATTGCAAAACGCTTCGAACCGCTGCTTCTCGTACCAATCGGCTTCGGCGGCATCCTGGCCAACATTCCCTTCATCGGCATTGCCGAGGCGGAAGGCTTCATTGGCCGGATCTACGACTTCGGGATCTCCACCGGGGTCTTTCCTCTGTTTATCTTCATGGGAGTCGGTGCGCTCACCGACTTTGGCCCCCTCCTTGCAAACCGGCGTACGGCATTGCTTGGCGCCGCCGCCCAGTTCGGAATCTTCGCTACGCTCTTAGGCGCTCTTGCCTTGGCGCGGCTCGAGGCAATTGACTTTACCCTGTCGGATGCCGCGGCCATCGGCATTATCGGCGGGGCAGACGGGCCGACGGCAATCTTTCTGGCGGGACGCCTTTCACCCACCTACCTCGGCTCCATTGCCGTAGCGGCCTACTCCTACATGGCCCTCGTTCCCATCATTCAGCCGCCGATCATCCGCGCCCTGACCAGTAAGGCGGAGCGTGCAATCCGCATGGAGCAGTTGCGAGAAGTGTCCAAACGGGAGCGAATTCTCTTTCCCATCATGGTAGTCGCGATTTGCGCCATTCTCCTCCCTACGGCTACGCCCCTCATTGGCGCACTCATGTTCGGCAACCTTATCCGCGAGTCCACCGTCACCGACCGCTTGGCCAAGGCGGCACAGAACGAGCTCATGAACATTGTCACAATCATGTTGGGCTTGGCGGTGGGATCCCGCCTCTCGGGCGAAACATTTCTCACGGTGGAAACGGTGGGTATTCTGCTTTTGGGCCTGGTTGCCTTCTCTATTGGCACCGCCTCAGGCGTCCTCATTGCCAAGCTCATGAATGTACTCTTCAAACAGCAGATCAACCCGATCATCGGCGCGGCCGGTGTCTCCGCAGTCCCCATGGCCGCCCGTGTTTCCGCCAAGCTCGGCCGCCAAGCTGACCCGGACAATCACCTGCTCATGCACGCCATGGGCCCGAACGTCGCCGGAGTTATCGGCTCGGCCGTTGCCGCGGGAGTTCTCTTGGCCCTGGTACCCTTGTTTGGATAGCGTAGGCTACTGGTCGACGAGCTCAATGAAGGCTTCCACCAATTTGGGATCCAACACGCGCCCGGCCATCTCTCTCAGTATTCGACACGCCTCTTCCGGCGAGTAACTCAGCGGTTTCCCCTGCGGAGGCCGGTACCCGCGCTCGGTAGTAAGGGCGCTGTACACATCCGCTACGGCTACGATCCGAGCGCCAACGGGAATGTCCTCGCCGGCTAGACCGTCGGGGTAGCCGCCGCCGTCCCAGTGCTCATGCTCATGGCGGACAATGGGAACGACCGTTCTGTACACCTTCAGATTCTGGAGAATCTCGGCACCAATTATCGTGTGTGTCTTCATGACCTCGAGCTCTTGATCATTTAGGGCGCCCGGCTTCTTGAGGATCGCGTCGGGAATGGCAATCTTGCCGATGTCGTGAATTGCCGCCCCTGCCCGCACCGCTTCGATCTGGTCGTCGGAAAGCCGCATGGTTTCCGCCAGCTTGACCGTTAGGACTTCGACATCGTCAGAATGCGTGCCGGTGTACTCGTCACGTTCGGCCAAGAGATCCGTAATTTGCTTGAAGGCCAGGTGAGATTCGCGCCGGAGGTTCAGAAAATTCCGCGTTGCGTAGTGGACGAGAGCCAGTGGAAAGAACGCAAGCAACAGGTTCAGGGGCGAGTCCGCGTAAAGCACCGCCATGAGAATAGCGAGAATCCCCATGGTAATGAACTGAAGGTGCATGGTCTTCAGAAATACGCGCAGCGTGTGAAATAAGCGCTCGTCACTGCTCAGCGCAATGACCGCGGCAACCAAGGCGGAGTTGACTAACAGGTACGCGATCGACGAAAGGGCCATGGCGTGGAAGGGATGGCGCATCTGAGGAAGCACTTCGACTGAAATATTGAACACGAGCCCCGCGGCCGCAACGCTCAAGAGCATTTGCCCCACGTTAAAGAGGACGGGCGCCAAGAAGTGCTCTATACCCTCGCCCAGCTTGTTTCGGCGCAAAAGAATCTCAGCCGGCAGCGTAGACAGCGTAATGACCCACAGTCCCAGGGGCATTCCGCCAATAAAGACCGCCGCCAGCCCAATTGCGAGTTGGGTAGACAGGCCGAAACCAGTGACAACCACCAACTCATACACCTGCGCCAGAAAGGAGGCCACGGTGAGGAGAATGAGCGCAACGAGGTATTCACGAAGATCGAAACCCACCGACACGGAGACGATGAGATAGATCGCGCCAAGGCAAATGAGGCTTACATAGAGGCGCACTTTCCAACTCATGTTGGGACGGTAGCACGTATCCCTGAGTCAGAGAAGGTCAGACAATGGGGGATTTGACCAAAAAAAAGCGGCGACTACGCATTCCCACATGGGATGCAGCCACCGCTTTCCTGAGCAGTCGCTCGGAGCCTTCCGCTGAGTCGGCTCCATCGGGCTAGTGTATCAGCCTGTCCACTTGCAGCTTGAACTCGTAAGCACGATCAGCGCGGCGACTCCAAGAGTTACCCAAATCGAACGGCTGTTGATTGCCTTGATGTAGCTCTTGTTGACCTTGTCAACTGCCTTTTCGCTGTAACCATTCCACTTCATAGTGTCCTCCCCACTAATAATGATTGCTAATACTTAATTAAGTATAAATGCATTGTACCCTCAACCAAGAGACCTGTCAAGGAGAAAATTCCCGAAATTGTGGAAGGAATTTGGCGAGGTGTGCAGGGTCCAACTGTTCCGGCGGGCCCAATTTTCTGCAGACAGAGGTATTCACGGGCGTGGTCGTGAGACGGCTGGCAACATTCATGTCGACGTCCGTCAGGTATCATGACTTTTAAGCTTTGATACCAGTGTAAAGGGAGAAAGGGAACTTGTCATGCGAAAAGATCAACACCCGGCGAAAAAGGCCCGCGCCAGGTGCAAAATCAGCTGCAAACATGGTGCTTGCAGCTGACTATCCGCGGCCTCCAGTGAAGGTCAAGGTCACGACCGAGCTTTGGGCACCCGTTTCGTACCGGATAGTTCCCCCGAGCTGACCCGCAAGCGAATGAACAATGCTTTCTTCGCCGCTGCGCGGCCCGGCCGCTCCTCCGTCGGTAGAATCCACCGCGCGTCCGTCCTGGGATAGAGTCAGCTCCACTAACCCCCGGTTTTTGAGTCTCAACGAGATGGTGATCGTCCCGGAGGCGCTTGTAGCAAAGGCGTGGAGATATGAGGTAATCACAAGCTCGTTCACAATGAGACTACACGGTACCGCCTGACTCATGGCAAGCCATATGACGTCGAGGTCGAGCTCAACCCCAATGTCTTGGCCCGACCCCTTCAGTGTATCGTCTATTGTCGCAACCACGCGTCGGATGATCCAATCAAACCGGACCCATTGCAGGTCTTCCGTCTCGTCGAGGTTCGCATGCACCGCAGCCATTGCGTGAATTCGCAGCCGACTCAGCTCCAGCTCGCGCCGCTCCCCCGGATCGTCAACGCTCATGCTCTGGATCGAGAGGAGCGACTCGACAACTGCAAGGTTGTTTCTTACCCGGTGCTGAATCTCGCCGAGCATGATCTCCTTCTCCTGAAGCAGCGCGGCAATTCTCTCTTCATTGGCCCGGCGCTCACGGATGTCTCGAACAATCGCGACAATGAGGTTTCGTTCATCAACCCCCAGGACCAACGCGGATGTCTCCGAAGGGATGACGGCACCGGTGCGGGTTGTGCAGGTCAACTCACTCGTCCACGCGTAGTTGTCGGCTGAGGCGCGCTGAAAAAACTCCCGGAGCCGTTCCATCTCGTCGGGGTGAACATCCGCGGCAGGCATGCCGATCAACGCGTCTCGTGGATACTCCATCATCTCGCACGCCGCCTCATTGACTTCTAGAATCAGCTCGCTTTCCGGATCAATAACAAAGACGGCGTCGGTGGCGTGACGAATCAGCGTCTTCAGCTTATTCTCGTAGCCCTGCTTGAGGCTCGTTATGTCGACAACGTATCCCCGACTCGCAACGACGGCGCCGTTGCCATCAAAGACCGGCTGCGCCCACAGATAGACGGAGAGAGGAGCAC
>CAYPTH010000170.1:0-4977 GCA_964413635.1 uncultured Spirochaetaceae bacterium | reverse complement strand
ACCGGGTCGTGGAAAGCTACGTCGACGTCTCTACGGGAGAGTTCGTCGTCGGCGAGCATGAGCGCGGCCAAGCGGTTGCCTTTGTCAGGCGGGAGCTCTCCCGCCTCTCGCCGCGGGAGGTCTTGGTCCAGGAGTCGCTTCTCGAGGAGGAAGGCGAGCTGCTGTCCGTCTTCGACGAGATCGATGGAGTTCTCGTGAACCGGCTTCCAGACTGGGATTACGATATCGGGCGAGGGGCCGAGCGGCTACGAGAGGTTCTCGGCGTTGCCAACTTGAAAGGCTTTGGCTTGGATGATGCCTCGCCGACTCTCGCCGCGGTAAGCGTGTTGCTCGACTACCTTCAGGACACGGCGCGGAGTGTTCTCTCGCATATCAGGACGGTCTCCGTGGTGCGGGACGGAGATTTCGTTGTCTTGGACGACTCCACTCAGCGAAACCTGGAGCTGGTCCGAAACCTCCAGGACGGAAGCGGGAAACGAACCCTCCTCTCCCAGATCGATGAGACGAAGAGCGCTCCGGGGGCGCGGATGCTCCGGCGGTGGACGCTGGCGCCGCTCATGGATCCGGAGACTATCGCAGCACGCCAGGAGCGTGTCGCGCATCTCTACCACGATCAACTGCTCCTGCAGAGGGTGCGTGAAGAGCTCGGCAATGTCCTCGACCTCGAACGCCTGACTGCACGCGTCGCAATGGAAAAGGCGCACGCGAAGGACCTGGTTGCAATTCGCGTCTCCCTGCAGCGCGCCTTCTCCGTTTCCGAGCTTCTTCCTGAGTGGTTTCCCGAAGGCCTAACGAAATCCGAGCAAGAGGAGAAGGCGGTTCACGCGCTTGCAGAGCTCTTACGGGAAGCGCTCCTCGAGAGTCCGGCAATCGTCTTGCACGAAGGGAATATGATCCGCGAGGGCTACTCGGAAGAGCTCGACCGACTTCGAGAGCTCAAAGAAAACAGCCGCAAGATTCTCAACGATTATCTGGCGCAGGAACGCAGGGCGAGCGGCATTAGCTCCCTGAAGTTGAAGTATAATCGGATACTCGGTTACTTCTTTGAAATGACGAAGGCGGGGGCGGAGCGCGCTCCGGATCATTTTGTCCGGCGTCAATCTCTGAGTACGGCTGAGCGCTACGGCACGCCGCGCTTAGCGGAGCTCGAGTCGGAAATCAATTCGGCTGAAGACCGCATTGTCGAGTTGGAACGGGATCTCTTCGTCACCTTGCGCCGGGAGGTCGGGAAGCACATTGCCGTCCTTGAAGACGTTGCGCAACGGATTGCCGAAGTGGATGCGCTGCACGGCTTGGCCTGGGCCGCGACCTTGCACGGCTTCGTACGGCCGACTGTGGACAATTCACTCAGCATTGATATCCGAAAGGGACGCCACCCAGTCGTCGAGGCCTTTCTTCCTCCCGGAGAGTTTGTTGCCAACGACGCCGTCCTCGATAGCGAGTCACAGCGGTTTGCCCTCATGACGGGACCGAACATGTCGGGCAAGTCGACCTTTCTCCGGCAGACTGCGCTCATTGTGATTCTGGCACAGATCGGCTCCTTCGTGCCTGCCGAGAGCGCAACGATCGGGGTCGTAGACCGAGTCTTCTGTCGGGTAGGCGCCTCCGATAACCTCGCCCGGGGAGAGTCCACCTTTCTCGTGGAGATGAACGAGACCGCGAATATTCTGAGAAACGCGAGTGAACGAAGTCTGGTGATCATGGATGAGGTGGGACGGGGTACCAGCACGAATGATGGGCTGGCAATTGCGCGCTCAGTGACGGAATACGTGATTGAGAGCGTGAAATCTCGGACGCTGTTTGCGACCCATTACCATGAGCTCACCGAGCTGCAGATGGAGGGACTGTTCAACATCTCCATGCGCACGGTGGAGACGGACGAGGGTATTGTCTTTTCTCGGAGAGTGCAGAAGGAACCGTCCAAGAGTTCCTACGGAATCCACGTCGCCCGGCTCGCGGGTCTGCCATGGGTGGTCGTGGCGCGGGCGCAGGCGGTCTTGGACGACCTCGACCAGGCTTCCGGATCGCGACGGATTCCGGCGGCCTCTAAAAATAGCAGCGGTAGCGAGCAGGCAAGCCTCTTCGACTCCTCTGAGTTGGTCGTCCAGGAGCTGCGGGGCGTCGACATCGACAATCTGACTCCACTCGAGGCACTGAATACGCTGGCGCGGTGGAAAAAGGAGCTATAGCGCGCCCAGGGCCAGGACCACAAAGAGGCCCATGGCGACGAAACCCGCCGCCGCCGACACGTACAGCTTCCAGAACATGCCCTGTCCGCCGACCTCGAGGAGCCAGGTGAGGAGATAGATTGCCAGAAGCGGTGCGACGGGCACTTCAGTCGGCATGAGCAGGAAGGATATGACGGTTCCCGCAAGCCACCAGCCAAAGAAGTTCACAAAGGGGATCCCCACATACCGGCCCGGTTGATCCCACTCCCAGAAACGCCATTTGACCATCTGAGGATCCAGAAATAGGTCCCAGGCCATGAATGCGGCCCCTGCTAGGACGGCAATCACAATCCGAGGAGCGTCCGGGAGGATGATGGTTGCCACCGCCCAAGATGGAGGAATCATCATGAGCCACGCCAGCGGGATGAGAAGCGGTACGTGACCCACTTGCGGTTGGAGCACATCCGTGTAGTGGTAGCGACCGAAGGGCACCCCGGTTTTGGATCCGATGAGCTCCACCAGCCATCCGAGAACGGGGACTCCAAGGAGCACAAGAAGAAGCCGCGGAAGCGCAATGCCCGAGCTTGCCATCAGAACGGCCACCGTGGCGGCCTGAAAGAGGACGCCCAGAGAGATACCGATGCGCTCGCCGCGTTCGGCGAGCACCCATTTCCAGATGGGAACGGCAATCATGACCGCCACCCAGATAGCCCCCAGTGTCACGACGGGAAGGGGCAAGGTGGCAATGCCGGAGTTCCAGAGGCTTGTAAGTGCGTTCGTCATCGGGCAAATCCTCGTCGAGCGCGCACGGCAAACCAGGCGCGAATGAAGGGAATCCACGGGACACTGGCCATGAGCTTCACGTTCCCCCAGAGGCCGTCTTGCTCATCGAGAAAGCGAAGGAGCCGATCTATCGGATTGTTTTGGAATAGCTGGGCAAAGATGGGGGCGCCGAGATCCCCGCGGTTCGCGAGTATCTCGATGAGCATGGCGTCGAAGGTCTCATAGCGTCCGGCGCTTGGTGCTACGTCGAAGGGATGCCCCTTCGTTTCGATGGAGCGGACGATCGCCAGAGAATCTCGCTGCGTCCGGTGAAAGGCGAAGCCCGTCGAGGCCTTCACGCGCCCCCCCTTGGTGCCGATAAACATGATTCGTTTACCACCGACCCTGGGGAAGGGCTGGTCGGTCATGGGGATAATGCCGTCCTCCTCCTCAATGACCTCGTAGTTGTCGAGAAGGAGGATGTCCCGGATGTAATCGCGGATTCCCGCCTCGTACTCCTCCTTGGACAGGAGCTCCGGCGAAAAGAGCGTGTATTCAACCAGCGCCTCAGTCGAGGAATTGGGCAACACGTATACAAAGCGCATGGCGCCATTTTGCGGGGTCCGGAAATCAAAGAAGGTGGCGGCGGTGGGATCGAATGCGGGGCGCGGGGTGCGGATGACCCACCCGCGAAAGTGCTGCTTCACGAAGTGGTAGCGGCTCGTATCGACGTGAAACTCTTTAGGAATGAGCCTGCTATCGAACACGTATCGGCCGCGGTAGTGCGAATCATCGGCCCGCACAGTGGCGAAGTCGTCTCCGTCCTCAATTGCGGTTACCGAGCCGAAGTGGAAATCAACGTTGTCCCGACCATCGAGGTCGGTCATGACACGGTGATAGAAGTCGCTCCCGCGAACCATGTAGTAGCGGTAGGGAGACAGATCTATTCGCGCGGAATACGATTCGGTCAGGAAGAGGAAGGCGTCCCATACATTGGTGGCGATATCGGAAAAGGGAGGCGCCTCCGCCGACCAGAAACACCACGTGCGGTCGTTCTTGCCTTTTCGCTCTCGGTCGATAACGAGGATGCGAGGTGAATCCAGCGCGCTGTGGACGAGGTGGTAGGCCAGGCTCAGTCCCGCCGCGCCCCCGCCGGCCATAATGTAGTCGTATTCTTTTTGTGCCACTGCAAGGCATTATGCACCGGTGAGGTGCGTGACTCAAGGTCAACGCCTGCTTCCGGCGTGAAGCGGCGGGGCCGCGCAGTCGGTGACGCATGAGAGGGGGCGTCATGTACGAGAGACTGGTCGATTGGATTTTGCCAAGCACGTGTGTCATGTGCGGCACCTTTCTCCCAATCGGTGATGGGGCGATTTGCGCCGCATGCCGGGACGGATTGCCCGCGATTCGCGAACCACGGTGTCGCCACTGTGGAACTGAGTTGCTAAGCTGCGTGGACCGTTGCACGCGGTGTCGCAGCACAGACAGTGCCTCCACGCTCGCGTGCCGGGGAGTGTTCGCCTACGATGATTCCCTCGCGTACCTTCTATCGCGTTTCAAGGGCAATAACGATCGGCGATTGGCGGGATGGATAGCGACAGAGCTGGCAGAATTGTGTCATAATGAATGGCCGTCGGCGGTGGCGGTGCCGATTCCGGGGAGTCCGCGAAATGTGCGGCGTCGGGGTTGGGACCACATGAAGATCGTCGCAGCCGCGTTGGCACAGCGCGGAGTGGCGACGTGTGGACTTCTGCGTCGCGTTGAAGGTCCGGAGCAGAAGGGGCTGGGTCGCGAGGCCCGACGCGCGGCGATTTCCGTCTCCTTACGCGTGGAGCCGGGAAGCGCCGTTCCGGAATCAGCCTCTCTGGTGATTGTTGACGACGTTCGCACAACCGGCGCAACACTGGAGGCGGCGGCAACGCTGCTTCGCGGGCGCGGACTACCAGTCGCCGGAGCGGCGGTGTTGGGTATTCGATAGAATTGACACTCCCGAGGTGTCTTGCTACATTAACCCAAAACACGAACTCTTACGGTAAGAAGAGTCGCG
>CAYPTH010000169.1:0-5009 GCA_964413635.1 uncultured Spirochaetaceae bacterium | reverse complement strand
GAGATGCATCTCAAGACTCAGGATGGGTGCGAGTCCCAGCTCGTCGAGGAGAATCTTGTGGCCACGAACCTTGCTCAGATGTCCGGCGAACATGAAGTCGGTCACAAAGGAGTCGATTTTCGCGGCTACGAAGGCCGCCGCAGTGACGGGGAAGCCGTCGAGGACCAGGGCAATACCCCGGTGACGTAGTCCCAGAATGAAGCCGACCATGGTAGCGAAGTCGAAGCCTCCTACTTTGCGGATGGCGTCGTAGGGATTGTCGTAGGGGGCGTGCCGGGCGACCGCAGCCGCGATAATGCGGCGCTTCGTGTCCAAGACACCTTCCGAGATTCCCGTGCCGCGGTCGATTACCTCCTCGGAAGCGCCGAGGGCAATTGCCAAGGCCGCCGCGGTGCTGGTGTTCCCGATTCCCATGTCGCCGACGGCAACAATGTCCGCCCCCGGTGTAATGCCCGCACCGCCGATCTCGCCGGCAAGCTCCCGGCCGTTCTCAATGCAGCGGAAGAGCTGTTCGTGCGTCATCGCCGGCTTCTCGGCAAAGTTCGCGGTGCCGGGGCCGCCGCGCAGGTCGCGGACCGCGCTCAGGCCCGTCGCGTTCAGCAGTCCGCAGTCCACGACAAGAACATCGAAGCCGCAGGCGTCCGCAATGACGTTGATTGCCGCCCCGCCGGATACGAAGTTGCGAACCATCTGACCGGTGACCGACTGCGGGTAGGCCGACACACCCTCCGAGGTCACACCGTGGTCGGCGGCGAATACGACCGCACGTTTTCGCTCGACGTGGGGCGGGACTCGGCCTTGGATGGTGGCGAGTTTCGTTGCGATCGTTTCCAGCGTGCCCAGACTGCCGCGTGGTTTGGTCAGCGAGTCGAGGTGTCGCTGCATTGCCTGGGCAATGGCTTCGCTCCTATCCGTTGGGTCCGTGGCGCTCTCGTGAGACGCAGCCATGCGCTATCCTTTCATCTTCATCGGTATGCCGGCAATCAGAAGGTACACTTCATCGGCCGCTTGGGCGAGCCGCGTGTTCGCGTTCCCCAGCGACTCGTTGTACGCGCGGGAGAGCGGATCCATGGGGATGTTACCGAGGCCGACCTCGTTGGTCACCACAATCACCCCGCCGCGGCCGGCCGCAGCTGCAATGAATCCGTCGAGGATCGGCTCCCACGCCGGCTTCGGACTGTGAGCGTACACGTTTGCCATCCATAGGGTAATGCAGTCAAGGATCATGTGCGACCCCGCCGTACGCGCGGCGCCGTCAATGCGAAGGGGCGCCTCGCTTGTAATGAACCGGGGTCCGTCGTGGAGTTTCGCCCGCTCTTCCTGATGTCGGCGGATCTTGGCGCGCATCTCCTCGTCGGAGGCGGTTGCGGTGGCAATGAAGTGTGCCTCCCCCTGCCACTCCCGCGCCAGCTCCAGCGCGAAAGAGCTCTTCCCCGACTTCACGCCGCCGGTGATGAGAGTGAGCATGCCGGCCTAGAACTCGACGCCGAGGCGAGCGTCGACTCCTTGATCGAAGTAGTGCTTCACCGGGCGCATCTCGGTGACCAGGTCGGCCCGTTCGATAACGCGTTGATCGGCGTAGCGACCGGTGATCACGAGCTCTCGCCGTGCCGCATTCATCGACATGAGGTCGATGATATCGTCCACCGAAATCACTCCGAGATTCGCCGCGACGTTGGCCTCATCCGCAATGACCAGGTCCGTTTCCCCGGCCTGGAGACGCTCGCGAACCGCCGCCAGGCCGCGGGCGGCGCCCGCCCTATCCTCATCGTTCGGCTCCCGGCCCAGGATCATCCCGTGGCCGAATTGCTCCACGGTGGCGCCGAGTCGTCGCAGCGGCTCGGCTTCGGACGTATCCTGGTCCTTGACGAACTGCGCCATATAGACGCGCTTGCCGGCGCCGAGGGCGCGCACGGCCAGTCCAATTGCGGCGGTCGTCTTCCCTTTGCCTTCACCTGTGTATACGTGGATCACGTGTCCTCCTCTTTCCCTCTCTATCCGATGATCGCCCCCACCAATCCGAACACACCGACGTACAGGGGGGCAATGCCCCCGGCCACGGCGGCGAGCCACGGAAGGAGGGTCACTCCGGCAATCGAGTAGGGAACGATCAATACCAGCCGGAGCGCCTCTGCGAGCTCCGGCATCCCCGGCGCAGGGAACTCCCCGCCCATGACGGGCGACTCCCGAACTTCTCCAAAGTAGCGCGCCGGGCCCCCAAGACGCACTCCCAGTGCACCTGCTACCGCTGCTTCCGGCCACCCGGCGTTGGGACTGTGGCTTTTGCGTGCGTCCCGCGCCGTGACGCGCCATGCGCGGCCAATCGAGCCATGGAATAGCGGTGCCAGCGCGGCAACAGCGGCGGCGGTCATCCGAGCCGGAAGCCGGTTTGCCACATCATCGCTCCGTGCGGCCATGCGCCCAAAGTTGCAGTAGCGAGCGTTTCGGTAACCCCACATGGCGTCGAGGGTGTTGATTGCCCGGTAGGCGAGAGCACCTGCGGGTCCGGCGAGGGCCGCGTAAAAGAGCGGAGCAGCGACCCCGTCCGACAGATTCTCCGCCAGGCTCTCGATTGCCGCGCGGATAACCTCGGTCTCGTTCATGGTTCCGGTCTCCCGGCTCACCATCATGCCCACCGCTGCGCGTGCGCCGGACAGGTCCCCCGCCTCCAGGGCCGAAAGGACGCGGCGCCCGTGGGCGTACAGGTCGCGAACGGCAACCGTGCTCGCAATGAGGAGCGTCCCCATCACGACGGCCGCGGCAATGTGGATCAACCCGGCCACGACGAGGAGGATGCCGGCGGCGAGGACTGCGCCCGCGACGACGCAGATCCAGGCGAGAAGGCCCCGACGTACGAGGTGCGAGGCGGCTGCGGTCTCGGCGCCACGGCTCGGATCCCCTGTCGTGTGGCCGGCCGAACGCCGCTCCACCCACGCCGCGGCCGCCCCGATCATCCGGACCGGGTGGAGACGCGTCGGCGGATCCCCCACAAGGGCATCAAGGAGCAAGGCCAAGTAGATCACGCCAGCCCCGAAATGCGCAGAATTTCGTCGAGATTGATGTGAGCCTTCACCGCGTCGGCGAAGCGCTGCACTGCGGCGTCCACGTCGTAGCGGGTGCCCCGATCCGCGGAGCTCCATCCGCGACGACGGCGGAGGGTGTTTAGGAACCAGCGGCGAAAGTCATTGTTGTCGAACACGCCGTGCAGGTAGGTGCCCCAGACCTGACCGTCTTCCGTCGCGTAACCGAGCAGGTCGCCACCGCTGTCGTGGCCGGCGCGACCGCCGCCGCGCCCCCTGTCGGCTCCGGTGAAGACCGGAACGCCCCGGCGACCCTCCGTATGGCCGTGGTGGATCTCGTAGCCCGTCACGGTCACGCCCGACGGCGCGTGGAGAGCTTGGGTTCGAGTGAGGGTCTTTTGCCGTGCCAGGGTCGTCGAGAGGTCCAGGAATCCGAGTCCCGCCTGGCGACCTTCCGGGGATTCGACCCGCTTCGGGTCGCGGAGCTCGTTTCCGAGCATCTGAAAACCACCGCAGAGTCCAACCACCACCGCGCCCGTTCCGTGGGCGTGGCGGCTCAGATGCCTTCGCAGCGGGTCCTCGAAGCCGCGGCGGCGGAGCTCGCGCAGATCGTGGATGACGCTTTTACTCCCGGGAAGGAGAACGGCATCCGCCTCACCTACCGCCTCCGGGTCACGGGCGAACACCACCTCCACATCCGGCTCCTGGATGAGCGGATCGAAGTCGGTAAAGTTCGAGATGTGGTCGAGCGCCAAGATGACAATGCGGAGACGTGCGTCCGCTTCCGGCGCGCTCTGCACCCGGTCCCGTCCGCGCAGTCGCTCGGCAAAGGTCACGCTGTCTTCCTCCGGTAGACCGTGGTCCTCCATGTAGGGAACCACGCCGATTACGCGCCGGCCGGTGTGCTCTTCCATCCACGTGTGCGCGTCCTCGAGAAGTGACGCGTCGCCGCGAAACTTGTTTACCAGAAAGCCCGCAACCAGGCGCCGCTCCCATTCGGCAAGGACTTCCATGGTTCCGACAAAGGAGGCGTAAACGCCTCCGCGATCGATGTCCCCGACCAACAGGACCGGCGCCCCGGCGTGACGTGCCATGGCCATGTTCACAATGTCGCCGCTCTTGAGATTCACCTCCCCGGGGCTTCCCGCTCCTTCGAGGATTACGACGTCCGCCTCATCGGCAAGGCTGTCGTAGGCATCGCACACGCGCCGGCGTAGCGTGGGCTTGAACTCCTCGTACTCCCGCGCCTTCATGTGGCCGTGGGGCGTGCCCAGGATTACTACTTGCGATCCGTAACCGGCGCTCGGCTTCAGCAGCACCGGGTTCATCCGTACGTCCGCTTCCCTTCGACAGGCGAGGGCCTGCAGAGCTTGGGCGCGACCGATCTCTCGCTCATCCGCCGTCACGGCGCTGTTGAGGGACATGTTCTGCGCTTTGAAAGGCGCAACCCGGTACCCGGCGTCGGAGAGGATTCGGCAGAGGGCGGTAGCCATAAGGCTCTTTCCGGCGTTCGAGGACGTGCCCTGGACCATGATGGCCGGGGTGGGGCATCCCCGACCCTTGTCGCCGGTCGCCCTAGGTGCGCCCGGCCCGCGACGCTTGTGGGACAGCGTCTCAGCGAGGGCGTCAACAAGGCGCGTGTTTTCCTCCTCGGACCGTACGGCAATGCGCACGATCGAGTCGTTCAGACCGGCAAAATCGGTGCAGGTACGAACCGCAATCCCGCGTTCCAGCAGCGCGTCGAGCAGCGTCGTACCGCGCCACGGCGGAGGGAGCTCGAGCAGCAAAAAGTTGGTCTCCGCTGGGTACACGGTGACGCCGTCGAGGCGGCGGAGATCCTGCACGAGCCGGGTGCTCGCCGAACGGAGGGTGTGGCGGCTGTCGGTGAGAAAGCTCTCATCGTGCAAGGCGCGCTCCCCAACGAGTTGAGCGAGCGGATTCACCGACCACGGCGGGATCAAGCGTCCGACGGCGGCGGCCACCGCGGGT
>CAYPTH010000168.1:0-5177 GCA_964413635.1 uncultured Spirochaetaceae bacterium | reverse complement strand
GCGAGCCGAGCCTCCCCTATCCCCGACTCTCGTTGATCGCCTTGTTCAGCGCTTCGCGGCTCGGGATGATACTCGAGAACTTCAGCTCCCCGTTGATGTAGATGCAGGGCAACTGGGTCACACCGAGCTTTCCCGCTCGCACAATGTTCTCCATCTTGGTGGCTTTGTACTCGACCACGTCAATGCCGTCGCCGTAGTCGCGCTTGGCGTCCATGGCGGACTGAAACATGTAGGTGCAGGCGGCACAGGTATCGGAGTCAATGGTGAAAACCTCGACGAGGGGGCGCTCCAGCTTGTCGTAATCGGGGAGCGTTACCTCGATATCGGGAAGCTCCCGCGTGTAGTTTGCAACCAAGGCGCGGGTCTGTTCCCGCGCGTGGACCGCCTGCTCGCAGCCAATGGTGTTCTCCGGCGGCGTGTCGTAGGGCATGTCGCAGCCCGGAGAGACAATAAAGTTGTGATGGTCGACCGAATCGAGAAGATCGATGACGGTCTTCATGTTGTCCTTCTGGTTCCCGAAGAGCATGACGGATGCCAGGGGAATGTTCCCCGCCACGACAACGTTGTAGCGGTCGGTGATCCTCTTTGCCTCCGGCAGCTTGATGTTCTCATCCACGGAGATCCCGTCGGGCTCGGTTTTGCACATCTCCTCAATGTTCTTCGTGGCGTCACCACAGACGAAGAATGACGAGAAGGCGCCCCGCTCCCGTATGGCCCCGAATAGGCGCGTGTAGGGCTCATGCAGAAACTCGGCAAAGTGATCGGGGGAGATCTGCGAGACCAAGGGATCCACCGCGGCAATGACATCGGCTCCGGCATCGATGTAGTACCCGGCCATTGCCTCACCCACCGCTGTCACGTAGCTCAGGAGGGAGTGAACGTAGTCCGGGTCGTCAAACATGTCCATGAAGATATCGGTTCCCCGCAGGTGAGAGGCCAAGGTGAAGGGGCCGCAGAAGAGCCCGTACAGGGCGGTCTGGTCGCCAACGGCCTCTTTGAGGGCGCGGGTTGCCTCCACTGCCAGGCCGATGCGTCCGGCCTCCGGCCCGGGAATCCTCTCCGGGACCGTCCGGTCCGCCTCGAGGGGGTGACTGCGGACCGTGGGTGGCGCGTCGTCGGACCACAGAAGCTCGCAGCCGAGCGCCTCCGCCTCGATCTGCAGGTCGAACATGACCGGCTGACCGTCGGGGTGGTAGAGCCGGTGCGCCTCGAGGAGCGACTCGTTGAGCTTGTCTATGTCCGTGTAGACATCTCGGGCGTTATGACCGACGAGCTTGCCGGCGTGCACTCCGGCGAAGGGTACCCAGGGCGGTGCCTCCGTGTGCTCGTGGCGAAAGGTCGCGTATATCAGTTCCTTCCCAGTCATTGTTTCTCTCCTCGGAGCCGGGTCAAGGCGCCCGCACCCCTTCGGCCTCCGCCGCCCCCAGGGCGTCCTCGAGGACCCGATTGATGTTGATGTCTGCCGCGGCAATGACGGTGAGGCCACCGTAGTGCGTGGCCTCCCGCTCTGCCCGGTCAATGTTGATACTCTCACCGGCCGCGCTTACAAACCAGAGCTCGCCGGAGGCCGCCACGTAGCCCTTGATGCGGTAGGTCAGGGGAGACACCGCTTCTACGGCATTGCGAAGCGACCCCACCGTCAGATTCGCGGGGAGCCGCCAGCTCACCGCGACCGGTCTACCGGGGCTGCCCCAGCCGACGAAACGTTGCGCCGAGCCCCCGTCGTTCTCCGCCCGCACTGCATGACCCAGTCGCCGCCCCCCCGGAGGGTGACCGCCGACGGCTTCGTCGAGCTCCTTCAGCGACACCACCCCTCGCTCCCGGGCGAAAACGGCGGCGCCGGGGTTCAAGGTCCGGACGCGCTCAGTCACGGCTTGCACCGTGGCGTCATCGGCAAGATCGATCTTGTTGATCACGACGGTGTCGGCGTACACGACCTGCTCGGTCACGGCGTTCACCACATACTCGAGCTTGCCGAATCGCGGCGCGTCGATGACCGCGACGAAGCCTCGATAGCGAATCCGGCCGGCCGACGCGTCCACCGCCGCATCGACGATATCCGCCAACGGCGACGGCTTGGCCAAGCCCGAGCTCTCGACCAAGAGGAGGTCGACACCGCGGGCGGCCACGGCGCCAATGGACTTCACGAAGGACCCGGACAGACAGGCGCAGAAGATCTGGCCGCCGGAGAGCTCTACGATGTCGTCCGGCTCGGCGCCGCGGACCAGTGTCGAGTCGACGTTGATCTCGCCAAAGTCGTTAACCACCACGCCGACGCGTCGGTTCTGCGCCGCCGCGTCGCGCAGCAGCGCATTGAGCACGGTAGTCTTGCCGGATCCGAGGAAGCCGCCCAGGATCCACATGTCGAGATGCGAGTCGCTCATTGTTGTTCCTTCCGCGCGGCGACGGGGTTACGCCCCAATGAGCTCCAGCGCGTCCTCCGCGGCACTCGCGGCGTTCGCCGAATAGGCGTCGGCGCCAATGGACTCGCAGAACTCTTCGGTGACCGGGGCGCCGCCGACCATGATCTTGACCCTGTCGCGGATGCCGGCCTCGTCGGCGGCGGCAACTACACTCTTCATCTCGTTCATGGTCGTCGTCAGCAGCGCCGAGCAGGCAATGATCTGGGCGTTGTTGTCCTTCGCGGCCTGCACGAACTGCTCCGGAGATACATCCGTACCGAGGTCGACCACCTCGAAGCCCTTGCCTTCCATCATCATGCGGACCAGATTCTTGCCGATGTCGTGGAGGTCACCCTTCACCGTACCAATGACGATGGTACCCTTGGACTCCGACTTCTCCTCAATGAGCAGGGGTCGCAGCAACTCGATCCCCCCCTTCATGGCGCGCGCCGCAATCAAGACCTCGGGCACGTAGATCTCGTTATTCTTGAACCGCTCACCGACAATGCCCATGCCCGCCATCAAACCCTCCTCGAGGATCTTTTGGGCCGGCACCTTGGCATCGATCTGTTCCTGAACCAGGGTCTTGACGTCGTTCGCCTTCCCCTTCTGAACGCTCTCGGATATGGCCTGGAAACTCATGACTTACTCCTTTTCTGGAAACACCATGTGATCAATATACTTGTCCTGAAACTCAGGGAGTGCAGATAGCTCAATGTGCTGTGCGCGTTTGGCGACGGCGCGCATGCGGGGGATAACGCCGCGTTGCAGGAGCGCCTTCGCAGCGCCGACGCCGGCCGCGTTGGCGGTGGCAAGCACTCGCTCACTGGGAAGCGCGGGGAGAAGTCCAATCCGCATGGCGCTATTGACGTTGAGGTGGTGTCCAAACCCACCGGTAAGCACAATCCGATCTAAGTCGGCAGCCGAAATGCCCGCTCGATCGAGGAGCACATCGATTCCCGCGGCGATCGCGGCCTTTGCCAGTTGCAGCTCCCGGAGGTCGCCTTGGCTCACCGTAATGCCGTCGCTTAGCGTGAAGAGCGCGCTGCCGGACGACTCATCTGAGCGCTGCAGGCGGCCGGCGTAGGCAGCAGAGAGCGCCTGGGGGATCTCATCCGCCGCAAGGAGTCGGCCCGTCTCGTCCACAACGCCGTCATCCAAGAGCTGCGCCGCCACGTCTAGGAGGGCGGAACCGCAGACTCCCACGGGAGGCGCCTTGGCAATCGTCTCGAACTGGAACTCGGAAGCGCTGCGCGTCCACGTCGCAATTGCGCCGGCAACGCCGCCGACGCCGTGGGAAATGGTAGCGCCTTCGAAGGCCGGTCCGGCGGCGGTCGAACAGGCGTAGATGGTCTTGCCGTGAACCAGGACCAACTCGCCGTTCGTGCCGACATCGATCATGAGAATCGATTCATCGGTCTGGTCCAAGTCCTCAGCAACAATGGCGCTCACAATATCCGACCCGACATAGGCCGATATGGACGGCAGGATCCACGTGGCGGCGCCCTGGGCAAGGTCGAGGTCGAGCTCCGAGGCCCGGAGGCGCAGCGCCTCGGTGAACACCGGAATGAAGGGGGCGCGCCCGATTCCGTGGGGATCGACGCCCAAGAGCAGGTGCAGCATGGTCGTATTGCCCGCCACGGTTATCCCCGCTATGTCGCGCTCGCTGAGCCCGGCGACTTCCACAAGCTTTTCAATGAGCGTGTTGATCCCGCCGAGCACGGCGCGGCGAAGCTCGTCCAATCCACCTTCTGCCGCGTGGGATATGCGGCTCAGCACGTCGGCTCCGAACACCGCCTGGCGATTCAGCGCCGACCGAGCGGCGCGAATGCGGTTCGCCGCCGCGGCAGCCGTGTGGTCGGCCACTGGGGCGAGATCAACCAGGTAGCACCCGATGGTGGTCGTCCCAATATCAATGGCAAGGCCGAAGAGCGGAGCACTCTCCTCCGCCGTGCCGAGGAGCAGCGGTGAATCCTCCGCCGTCACGGTCACCGCTGTCGGTTGTTGCGCGAGTGCACGCAATTCCGGCAGGCGAACCGCCGCGGCATCGGTCCCGATAACCCGGGTGAGAAGTGCCCGTTGATCCTCCAAGGAGAGGCTACCCTCCGGTCTGCGCCGCTCTACAATGGGCTTTATGGGAACCCTGATGTCTGGAATCTCCGCCTTGGTGAATGCCGCGTCCGAGGTGGCAATGATCTCGACGGTCCCGACGGCTGTCGAGGGAAGCCGGCAGGCCAAACGAACGCCGTCGGCGAGTTGCTCCTGTGAGAGAACGCGCCGATCCTCCGGCGAAATCGGGACGCTCATGCCGCCGGTCGCCGCCGCGCGGACCACGCACTTCCCGCAGGTTCCGCGGCCGCCGCAGGCGGCGGGGACGAACACCCGGGAGGAGGCCGCAAGGACGGCCAACACGCTTCTGCTTGCCTGACCGCTAAGCTGGAAGCTCACGCCTTCGGCCCGTACGGTGAAGGCGTGCTCGTCTACTCCTTGCATGGAACCACCGACACCACTTCAGTGTCGTTTCCCACCTCGAAGGTATGTCCCGGCTCGGCAATCACCACGTCCTTTTCCTCCCACGTTCCGTTCAGGACACGTGCAAGGAGCTCCGAGGAGCCCTCCAAGGACTCGAATCGCCACCCGAACTCCTTTGCGACCTGCTCCGCACGTTCGTGATACGCTTCGCGGTCCAGTTCGGGCCAGGTAATCAAGGCGGCGCGCTTGTAGGCGGAAAGCGACTCCCGAGCGTGCTCAACCAGGAACTCGGCGTTGTCCTCG
>CAYPTH010000167.1:0-5266 GCA_964413635.1 uncultured Spirochaetaceae bacterium | reverse complement strand
TTGCCGGAATCATAGTGGAGCTCTTCCGTCGTGACCGCGCCGCCGCTTTGTGTGTGCACTTCGGTAACGCGGCCGTCCGCACGTCGTGCCAGACTCCTGGTCAGGCCCAAGACACTGGTGTGCTCAACAAGCTCACCGTAGGCGTTGTGCGCAAAGAGCTCGGTGCCGCCGTCCGGGTGGTGTATCCTCGTCAGGTGCCCAAGGTTGTCGTACTCGTAGCTCGTCGTGTACCGGACGCCGCCGATCCGCTCGCGGCGCTGCGCCACGTTTCCCGCTCCGGAGTAGCGGTACTCCACCGCCCCACCATTGGCGCGGTATTCACCCACGAGCCGTCCGCGGCCGTCGTAGTCGAAGCTGGTCGACCGACCATCTGCAGCGCGATGGCGAATGATCTGATGCCGGCTGTTGTACTCCCACCGTTCCGTGACACCGTCGGGATCACGCCGGGACCGGAGGTTGCCGGCGGCATCGTACTCCAAGTGCCAGGCGCGCTCGATCCCGTCGCCGCCTATCTCGCGGAGCCGCGGCCGCCCGGCACTCGTGTAGGTCAAGGCCTCCCGGGAGAGCACGCGACCGTCAGGGTCCAGACGCTCCCGCAAAACGGTGCGGAAGCTCTCATCGTAGTGGTAGCGGGTCACGGCGCCGCCGTAGCTCTCGTGCTCCGTGGTCCCCCCACCCGGCCCCGGTGCGTAGCGGAAGTGCTCACGGTTTCCAAGCTCGTCCTCCGTCGAGGTCACTCGGAACCCCTCGCCGAAGGCTTCGTAGTGGTAGCTCCGTGCCGAGCCGTCGGCAGCTTGGATGCGGGTAATGCGGTGGCCCTCGTATGCGTAGTGCGTTTCAGCCCCAACGGGATCGGTTACGAGGATCAAGCGGCCATTCTCGTCATAGGCAAAGCCAACCCTCCGTTCGTCCGGGCCGGTGACTGAAGTCAATAGCCGGTCGCGGTAGCTGAGCTCGAGGGCGCGCCCTATCTCGTCGGTGATCCGCGCAAGCGCGCCGTCGGCATAGCTCAGCGCCAAACGCTCCCCCTGGAGACGCGCGACTTCCGTGAGGCGACCCCACCGGTCGTAGCGCCGGATCTCACCGTCCGTTTCGTGGAGAGAGTAGCCACCGTCCGACTCGATGCGCAGGGTGGCACCGTCGGCGGGGTCTTCCGCAACCGCAACGTCGCCGGGATCGTAAAAGCGCAAAATCCCCGGCGCCTCTCTAACGGTCGAATGCTCGGCAGAGCCGGCAATTCGGAACATCCGAATGCTCCCCCTCGGAGAGACCAGGACAAACGTCCCCGCGCCGCTTGCCAGGTCGAGCCCCGTCATGGCGCCGATTCCGCTGTAGCCCCGGTTGATTCCTCGCGCCGCGGATGCGTAGTCCGCGCGCCGGGAGGCGGCTGCGAGGTCGCGGTCCACCTCTTGAAGCGCTTCCTCCATGGCAGCGAGCATGGCGGCGCCGCCGACCTCGATCTCCTGCCGCAGCTCCTGTGCGGCGGCCAGAGCAGGAACAATCTGATTGTCACGGAGCTGCACCACGAGTGCCAGACCCTCAGCGCTGCGGCGCACCGCGGCGGACTGCTCGTAGCTTGCCGGGAGCGAAGCCAACTGGTCGATTGCGTCTGAAGTGCCGGCCAGCAACGCAGCGAGCTTATCGTACTCCGCCATGCCGAGTCCGTGGACTCTCTCCAGAGCGTTTTCCGCCTGATCGGTGCTGTCATCCAGGCTGTCGTAATGCGCACGGGCAGTGTCAATCCGACCGCGCGCCGTCGCGGCATTGGCCCTCGCGGCTGACAGCGCATTGCGCTCCCAGTTCGTATCGATGCGTCGACCGTCGAGAAAGTCGAGAATGCTCTGAAAGGCGCGCCGTGCGCTCTCGGCGTGACGCGCGGCACGATCCGCCCGCCGGCGGAGCGTACGGTGGCTGTCGATCAAGGTATCGAGGTCCTGGTACAGCTCCGCGGCCTCCCGGCGGACGCGTTCTGCAAGAACTCGTCTGCGAGAGAGCGCACGCTTCGCCGCTTCGGCTCGCCGGGCAAGGCTCGAGCCATCATTGACCACGGCCTTTGCCTGCCGAAGGAGTGCGCTCCATTCCGCCGCAAGGACACCGGCATCCCTTGCCAAGGCGCTGTAGCCCGCAACCGCGGCGCGCGCGTCCAGGAGCGCCCCCTCGTGGTCGCGCCGCGCATTCGCGAGCGCCATCGAGAGACTCGAGCGGTGCTCAGCGAGATTCACGACAAGGGTGTCCGCGCCGGCATCATACCCGACGTACAGCCGCTCCTCGAAGTTGTGCCGCCATCCTGGCCCCATGCTTCCGGCCCTCTCGCGAGCGCTGTTGTAATGCCGCCCAAATTGAAAGAGGGAGCTCGATTCCGCGGAGAGGTCACTGGTGGAGGTGAGAAAGGCACCGCTTGCAATCGAAACCGGATCACCGGCGTGCTCGGCAGCGGCTTGGCTGCCGGCCTCTTCCATGGCGGCGCGCGCCGCCTCGGCCATGGCGCGAGACTCCGCGACCTGCGTTGCAACCTCCTCCCGGGCCGCTTCGGCTTCGGCATCCGCTTCGGCGACCCCGGCGAACTGCGCCCCCGCCGACAGGTAGAGCCCGCCGGCTGCGTGCGCATCGCCGATGTTGGCCACCGTCTCTGCAAGATGATCGGTGGCACCTTCCGCGGCGGGGATCTTCGCACCCGTGAGGTCCTCCTGTAGCGCCACAAGATCGGACGCCGCCGCAGCGGGGTCATCGTCACCGCCGAGCGCCGTCTTTGCGGCGTCTATGGCGCCGACCACGACGGCGGCATCTTCCTCGAGAGTCGGAAGTGTGCCGTTCTTCGGATCGGTGATTGCGTCCACCTCTCCCTCCAGAGCGGGAGCGGCAACATCGAGAGATGACGGATCATCGTAGTAGCCTTCGGAGCTGTCGAGATAGTCTTCACCTTCGGCTTCGGCTTCATCGATCTCAAAACGGTCGTCGACCACGCCGTCGAAACCACCGCCACCGCCGCCGCCTCCGCTTCCACCGTGAGGCGTCGAGTCACAGGCGTCTCCCGTGCCGTCGCCGTCGGTATCCGTCTGAGCGGCATTGGGGTGGCTGGGACAGTTGTCGCTGCCGTCCGGCACCCCGTCGCCGTCTTGGTCGGGCTCGGCGGTGGGCGGCGGCGGGCATTGTGCCTCGTAGTACACGCAGGAGCCGTCCCAGCAGAGGACCGGTCGGATGCACGTTGCACCGGGGGCATCTCCCGCTATTGCCGGCGCCAGTCCCAGCCCCGCGAAGCAGATTCCGAAGAGCACGCGAAGCGTACTCCGACAACACATCCTCCTGTGCGTGGACCCCATCACAGCGCCTCATACCAGAGGCGGTAGAGCAGCCCCCGCCGGTCTATCTCATTCGGCACCCAGGCCGAATCCGCCACGAAGGCTAGGGGCGCGGAAATCTGACGCTCCTGGAAGTAGGAGTCCGCGTGGACCGTGGGATAGCCGTATTCGTCGAGGGGAACGTAGTGGACGGCCAGTCCGTGGGCGCGGGCGTTTCCCTCCGCGTGCCATTCCGCAACCACGGCCCGCTCCACCGCCCGTCGCAGCGAGTCGGCAGTGGCATCCACTGTCTCGTCCAGCCCAGCCACGTGGTCGGCAAGGTCCCAGAGGTCGATGTTGAGATCACCGGGAGTCTCGTAGAAGTCCTCAACGTTCTCGAAAATCCCGTCGCGCAGTGCATTGCGACGGGCAATTCGGTCATCGGCGCCTACCCAGTCGAAAAGGGAGAGCGAGAGCTCGTCGAGGGCTCTCGAAACCGCTTCCACCTCCGACAGCTTGATCTCCGAGATGGTGGCGCGGCTCGATCCGGCGTAGACCTCGGCGAAGGCGCCGACCGCGGCTTTCCCGAAGTCGTCCACGCTGCGAGGCCCGGAGAGGAAGCGTTCAAGAAAGCGGTCGTACTCCCAGCCGTCGGGGCCGACGACGTCTTGTGAGGCAATGAAGCGGTCGGCGCTGTCCCGGACCTCGTAGGCGACCTCGAGGAGCGCTCCGTAGCAGAGGTCGAAGGCAATGACGTCGAGATCCCGACCGGAAAGCGCCGCGCCGAGCTCCGCGGTAAGGAGGGGGTCGCCACCGCTTCCGTCGTCAAAGGTCGCCGCGCGCGCACCTATCGCCGTGGGGGCTGCGCCACCGCTTTGGTATCCGCCATTCCCGTGTCCCCCGCTACGATACCCGCCGCCGTGCCCCCAGATAACAAGGGCGGTCCTATCCGCGGGATACTCCGCCGCCGCGAAATCCAGGAAATCGGAGAGGCTCCCCGCGCCGCCGAGGTTGAGCTCTTCCTCATCGCCCTCCGCCGTCAGGCCAATTCGGGGGCTTGCCAGACGCTCGGAGACAAGGACGCCGCTTCGTCCGTCCGGATCCCTCGTCATACGGTAGAGCCGGGTGCCGGTCCAATTGCCGTTTCCGGTTGCATGACCTTCGGCACGGTCGACCAGGGCCAGGACGGTGAGATCGACATCGTCCAAAGGCGCCGCTTCGATCTCGTTGAGGTCATCGAGCAGGTTCTGCTCCAGATCGTTGTCCCCGTTCATGTAGAGCAACAGAGACCACGTCTCGGCGGCCGGTTCGTCCGGAGCGTCGTTTTCCCCCGGGACGGCACCCCCGGTTCCGGCAAGCTGTACCACGCCGTTGCAGGCGGAACTGAGGATCACCGCCGCGACGAGCCCGGCGGCAGCGAGGCACCGGAGCACCACGCGTGCGGCCGTCATGACGCATCTCCTGCGTCCCGGACGAGCGTGGCGCGATAGGGGTAGGTGACATCGTTGAGGAGAGGGCGCCACACTGCCCCGTCGGCAAGCCGCACCTGGTCGATCCGGTACTGACCGACCTGGAGGTCTCCCTGCGGCACGAAGTGGAAGGCGGTGTCGAGGGAGGTGCAGAAGGTGCCGATCGTGCCGGAGGGAAGCGCCGCCGTGAGATCCGCCTCGATTCGTGCGGCCCCCCGCGTTCCAAGGGGCATACCCTCCGAATCGAAGAGGTGGAAGGAGTGCCGGAATGTCTGAATGGACTGCGCCGATGTGTTTCTGATGGTCACATGGAGGCCGAGCCCTTCGTGACAGCCCTCCGACGCTCCGTACACAATGGAGAGCTCTTCATATACGAAGGGCGGATCGGGCATGAGCCCCTCTCCACACCCCCACGAGCCCACGCTCGCCGCCGCCAATACGACCGCTCGGACAAAAAACCGCATGATCCACACCTCCTCGCGAACCATCACGGCGCGGCGGGGTCCGGCGCTTCAACGT
>CAYPTH010000166.1:3503-5300 GCA_964413635.1 uncultured Spirochaetaceae bacterium | reverse complement strand
CTCACCGCAACAGTAAGCCCCGCCAACGCCCCGGACACAAGCGTCACCTGGAGCTCCTCCGATGAGTCGGTGGCAACCGTGGCAAGCGACGGCACGGTGACAAGCGTCGGCAGCGGTACGGCAACGATCACAGTCACAACCAACGATGGCGGGCTTACCGCAGAGGCCACAGTCAGTGTGCCGTATCCCATCGTGGACGCTATGGCATACACCTCGGTGGCGTGGTTTCCGGACGGCACAATATGGACCTGGGGTGATGGCGGCAGTGGCGAATTGGGGAACGGCACGACCGATTCGGTGTCGGTGCCGACCCAAATTGCATCGGGACAAACGTGGCTATCCGTGAATGCGGGCCAGTACCACGCCTTCGCGATTCGTGAAGACGGCACTCTCTGGGGATGGGGTTACAACTACGAGGGGCAGCTGGGTACTGGTACCAAACTTGATGATCGTGACGCTCCCGTTCAGATCGGATCTGATAGTAACTGGGTAATGGTAGAGGGCGCAGGGAGCGCAAGCGGAAATGGTGAGGCTGGACACAGCCTTGGGCTCAAGAATGACGGCACCCTCTGGGCTTGGGGAAATAACGACAATGGAGAGCTCGGGGACGGCACGACCACCGAGAGTTTGACCCCGAAACAGATTGGTACGGACACAGACTGGGTTGGTATTGCATCATCGGTCTACACCAGCTTTGCTATCAAGGAAGATGGAACACTTTACAGCTGGGGTGCAGACACCGACGGAAGCATCAGTTATCAGGGCCTTCTTGGAGACGGCGGCAGCCTTCAGGGACCTGACGTCCTGACTCCTACCCAGGTCGGAAGCGACTCGGACTGGGTGAGCATTTCAGCCCAAGAGGCCCACGCCCTCGCCATTAAGGAAGACGGCACACTCTGGGGGTGGGGCCAGAATGGCGACTACGAGCTTGGTCAAGGATCCGGCTCGACCACCGACCAGAGCGCACCAATCCAGATCGGAACCGATAGCGACTGGGTCGCGGTGGAAGCGAGTCTGTACCGCTCCATGGCAATTAAGTCAGATGGTACCCGCTGGGTCTGGGGAGAATTCGATGCTGACGTCTTCGCACTCGGCTATGACAATGACCCGGATGGCGATGGCATGTACGACGACGTCTACGAACCGACGCAGGCAGGAAGCGAGACGGATTGGGTCACCGTCGCTATCGGCTATGAACACGGCCTAGGCGTCCGAGCGCAGGAAAGAGTCTTCGGCTGGGGAGCGAACGGCTCCGGACAGGTCGGCAATAATACCACCATCAAACAGGAGAGCCCAACCGAGCTCACGTTCAACTAACAGTCCCGGCGACACCGGATCAGCCGAGATGTCGTTCGACTGAGGGATTAACTAGGAGGGTCAACCTGGATTGCTTCGACTCCTTCAGAGACAGTATGACGTGATTTGGAAGCCGAACTTCTCGGACCTGATTCAGAGGCCCCGGGTGGGCGCATCTCGGTCCACCCGGGCGTATTGACTGAAGGTTTCGAAGCGGTCGAAGGGAAGCACCGTAGGGGCGTAGCCGGCGAACTCCTTGAACTCACGGTTGAAATGGGACTGATCGGTGTAGTCGCTGAGAAAAGCGCGGCTGGTTCGGGCGAAGAGCTCCGTGGCAACTCCCGTTTCCAGGAGTGTGGCAATGGCGCCGCTGAACCGCAGGATACGTGCGAACATCTTCGGGGCGAGGCCGGTTACGTCCCGGAACTGACGGCGCAGATGCCGCTCCGATACGGCAAGCTCATGCGCCACATCCTGAACGGGTATCCAGCCACCTGCCGT
>CAYPTH010000166.1:0-3403 GCA_964413635.1 uncultured Spirochaetaceae bacterium | reverse complement strand
ACTCACCGACCCGGAGAACGCGCCACCCGGAGATCCGCACGCATCATGGAGCTTGCGCGGGAGCTCGACGGGGAGCCGTGGTCGGCTACCGTGCGGGGAAACCAAGTTGAGCTTCGTGTGCTCTTCGAGCTACCCCAAGGTCGTGTGGGCAGTCCGGAGGCAGCCACCGAGCTGCGCGCAGCCGACTTCGCCCTTCTCGTGCGAGAGCGACACGGGAACCGGGTGCGATGTGCAGTCGCCTCCGGCGAGCTCCGTACTCATCGCCTCAAGTACCGACAACCCGGATGTACCGTTCTCAGCCCTGATCGACGCGCTCCGGGAGTACTGGGATCTTCCTCCACAAGACGCGCCATTTCATGGAACACGTCCTGGGGATCGAGAGCGATACCGCGACCGCTCTTGATCCCGAAGCGAGGCGCGACGGCTTACACACCGGCCTTGTTAGCTTGCTCACCTCGCTGCAGGGCCTGCGCATTCTGTGGGTAGACGACCTTCAATGGATCGATTCCGCCGGCGTGGAGGTCCTGAAGTCGTGGATCGGTAGGCGAGAACCCGGTCGGCTTCGGGTTGTCACTACCCTTCGCATTTACCCGGGCACGGAAGAGGGGGAGCCCGCCATGGAGGCTCCCGACTTGGGACGCGCTGGACAAAGGCTTGAGCTGTCCGGGCTCTCGGATTCAGCGTCCAAGGCGCTTCTCGAGCAGCGCGGGACCCCCCGTCTGATACCTCGTGGGGACGTGGATTCCATCATCGAACGCTGCCGGGGGAACCCATTCTTCCTGGATCAATGCGCGAGATTTGTGGAAGATGAGCTCGCAGCCGGCAATACGCCGGTGATCCCGGGGGGTGTCCATGAAGTCATTCGCGCGCGCATCGATCGACTCTCCTCGGGGGTCAGGGACGCCGTAGAGACGGCGGCCGTGCTGGGCCTGCGATTCGACATGCGCATCCTCTCGGCAATGCTCAGGGAGGAGAAGCTGCCGGATGCGCTCCAATCCGCCCAGCGCGAAGGCTTCTGGCAGGCAACAAATGAGCTGAACTTCATTTTTTGTCACGCTCTGATCCGGGACGCAGTCTATGACGCGCAACTCGCGGAGCGGCGCCTGGCGCTGCACGCCGCCGCGGTACGAGCCTTTGAGCAGGTGTACACCGGGGACGCTCGGCGGGCGCATCTCTACCAACTGGCCGAACACTGCGAGCGCGCCGGCCGCCGGGATGAGGCCGTTGCGTATCTGGCAGAGGCCGCTCAGTACGCCTTCGAGCAGTACGAGAATGACCGCGCCGTCACACTCTTGCGGAGACGACGCGCCCTCACCGGCTCGTCAGACCTTCGCGCGGTCGCGGATCTCGCCGAAGCGCTCATACGCACCGCTGCCTGGGACGAAGCCTCCCAGTTGCTGGAGGGGTCGGTGAGAGGCGGCGTACCGGACGGGTCGGCCGGAAACCTGCACGCCTTCGCCGATTGCTGCCACGTCTGCGCGAATTTGCTCGTCGAGCGGGGTGAAACGACGCGGAGCCGGCACGTCGTTGCAATAGGACTCGAAGCCCTCGACGGCGTCGACTACAACTACGGCCGCGCCTTTCTCCACGGCACTCTCGGGCTCGCGCACTTTCGAGAGGGGGAACACGAACAATCAAGCGCCGAATACGAAACGGCCCTCGCGTACGCGCGGGCGTCGGACGATCGCAGAGCCGCGGCACGCCTCATGAACGACCTCGCGGTAGTCCACGTAAAGACCGGCAAGCACCGCGAGGCGCTGTCTACGTTCGAGTCGACTCTCGACGTAGCCCGGGAGCTCCGCGATATCCGCGGCGTAAGCAGCGCCCTCAACAACATCGGCTATCTCTACAACGAGATGGGCCACTTCGAGCAGGCCATGCCCTACTTCCAAGAGGACCTTTCCCTTTGTGTCGATGCGGGCCTCAGACAAGGCCAGGCAATCGCGGCGGGGAATGTGGCGAGCGTGCTTTCATCCCTCGGCCGGCATGAAGAAGCAATCTCGTACTTCATCGACGCAATTGACATTGACACCCGGATCGGCTTCCTACCGCACAAAGCGTATAACCTCCAGCAGCTCGGCAGCAGTCTCATCTCCCGTGGAGATGCTGCCGAGGGATGCGGGAGACTGCGCGAAGCACTGGAGCTTGCAGGGGAGATCAACTTCCCCATGGTACGCGATAGGGCGACGGACTTGCTCGAGGGGTGTACCGATGTCGCGGAAATGAGCTGACTAGAACGTCCATGGCCTGGCGGTCCCGGTTCTTGGCCCGAGCAGGCGAAAACCGCCACGCCCGCCCTCGGGGATGAACCAGGGTGCGATTCACCATTCCCAGCGCGCGGGATAGCTTTGAATCAACGGGTCAGGAGTGAGTATGGTAAGTCCGCGACAGATCGCCTGGCTCACGAGGAGACGGTCAAAGGGGTCTTTGTGGATAGCGGGCAGAGTGGCAAGGTGTAACGCATCAGTCTCATCTATAGACAACGCGCCGATACCGTGAGCGTCCCGAATGCGTGGAATGCTTCATTCCCTCTCTCCGGTGTACAGAGCCTCCAAGTCATCCGGCAAGGGATCATTGAATGAATCCGGTACCTGGAGACGTCCCTTCTCCAACCCGATTGCTCGGCGACCGCCGGTTGGGGAAAAATGTCGTGTTGAATCGCGAGAGCCGCGATCCAGAGATCGGTAGTCGGGATTGCGGTTTCCGCCCGACGTAGCCGGCTACATGGTCTTGCCTAGCGGGGTGCGGGAAACCGCAGCTCGAAGGTCGCCGGCGAACGCTGCGCAAGGGTGACGCTCCCCCCGAGCTGTCCCGCGAGGGCCTGCACGAGCTGCAGCCCGAGGCGGTTGGGATTCTCCAGGTCAACCTCCTCGGGAAACGGCCGGCCACTGTTTGACACCGTGAGCGTACAGTCATCTCCGGCGGGCTCCATGACAAGGCGAAACCATGGCTCCGCCTCATCGT
Source organism: uncultured Spirochaetaceae bacterium (assembly GCA_964413635.1). GTDB lineage: Bacteria > Spirochaetota > Spirochaetia > DSM-27196 > PWMO01 > CAYFQV01. The sequence goes on along the minus strand of CAYPTH010000166.1, from coordinate 439 downwards.
CGAAGCCGTGCTGAATGGCGTTGGTGGCGAGCTCGTTTACCATGAGCCCAAGCGGGGCCGCCGTATCGGAGCCGACGTGAATTTCGGGAACACGGCTTTCGACGTGGATCTCGCGAGAAGCAAAGGACGTAAAGACCGTGGACAACAACTCCTGAAGATACTCCTTTAGGTCGATGCGGCCTGCAGTCTCACCTTGGTGCAACTTTTCATGGACAATTCGAATTGCATCGATCTGACTGCGGATATCCGATAAGTCCGCTGATTCGCCGAGCCCCGACTGCTTCAGGCTCAGGAGCGAGGACACCATGCTGAGGTTATTCTTGACCCGGTGATTGAGCTCTTTCATCAGGTGATCTTTCTGGGCGAGCGCTTCCTGAAGCTCTTGCTCGGCCTCTCTCTGCTCCGTGACGTCACGCACCGACTCAATGACGCCGGTCAC
>CAYPTH010000165.1:0-5377 GCA_964413635.1 uncultured Spirochaetaceae bacterium | reverse complement strand
AGGTAGTAGCGATGGTCGAGGGGAGAGAGGTTGCGAAAGATTGATCGATCCATGAGGCACGATTGCCCGTGGCCGTTCTGTTGTCAAGCGCCGGCAAGCGGCGGGGGCGCCGCCTCGCTGTTACACACCTCAGGAAACCGCTGTCCGAGCGAGAGGAGCTTTGCTTCTCTTCTCCCGGGGACTCCCGCGTCTTAGCCGCCAGGCGCTGCATGTCGGCCTTTCGGCGATCAACGCTTCGCAACGGAATCCAATGGGACACAACGATTACGCAGTCCGTGGCATTGACTCTGCCGCGACTGTGGTATGGGGTATTATGTGATAGATTTTACTACAGTTTACGTTAAGTGTAGTAGATATTATCATTTGAACGCATGGAAAACGAAACGCGCTATCGCATAGATCGTTACCTCGTTGAAAACGCCGGTATCATCCAGACCGCCGATTTCCAACGTGCGGGTCTCCACAACAAATACATTTCTGCACTGGTCGATGAAGGCAGAATCGTCCGTGTGAAACCGGGGCTCTACATCGCATCGGAGAAGCAAACTGCCTCGGGATACTTCGAAGTCCAGATAGCGATACCAGCAGCTGTTGTTTGCCTGGGTTCAGCTCTCGTCTTTTACGATCTGTCGACCTATGAGCCTCCATCTGTCCACGTTGCTGTTCCTCGCGGCAATCGTACGCGTGCGCCGGACTTCCCTCCAGTCAAACGGTTCACGTATGGAGCGCGCCGTTATGACCTTGGAGTCGTGCACGAGGAGCTCGAGGGGAAAACGTTCAAGATTTACGACCGTGAAAAGACGATCTGTGACGTCATTCGGTTTCGCCGAACTCTCGGGCAAGATGTGGTGAACGAAACCCTCAGGGACTACATTGGAGGGCAAAATGCAAACGTTGATCGTCTTCTGAAATACGCACGGGAGCTGAACGAAGAGGGTCCAGTTCAAATGCACCTGAGGATGTCGGCATGAGTAATGTGGCGGCTTCGGTTCGAGGTAGACTTCTCAATATTGCCAAACAGGAAAACATCCAGTTCCAGCGGATCCTCACGCTGTATAAACAAGAAGGATTGCTTCACCGGATCGTCTCGACCCAACACGGCAGATCCGTGGTGCTGAAGGGCGGGCTCCTCTTCTACCAAATGTATGGCGTATTCGCACGCCCGACGAAAGACATCGATCTTCTTGGCTCCGATACCGGTGAGCGTGCGAAGCTTCTTGATGAAGTCCTACAGACAGCGAGCAGTGTCGAGATCGAAGATGGTCTTTCATTCGATGCGAGCACGATATCCGTCGCACCGATAGTTGGCCAGACCGAAATTGGGGGTGTCCGCGGCAACATTACCGCATATCTCGGGTCGTCGAGAACTCGCCTTCAAATTGATATGGGCTTTGGGGATTTCATAACCGGTGGCCCGGTAGAACGATCGTATCGAACGTTGCTCGGAAATCGAAGTTTCGCTATCCAAACCTACTCAGATGAGACAGTCGCCGCTGAAAAGCTTGAAGCCCTAGTATCGCTGGGGATGGTCAACAGTCGGTACAAGGACGTTTACGACCTGTATTCCCTTATGATCGTCGGCGACCTTTCGGATGATGTTGTCGTCCAAGCAACGAAAAACACGTTCAAGCGCCGCAGAACCCAGATGCCCGAACATCCAGAGAGTCTTTTAATCCGGCATTGGGAGTCGGACAGGTTCACCTTTGAATGGAGCCGATTTCTTGGGAGGATCGGTGCCGAATTCCCGAACGTTTCCGACCTTCAAGGAAGCCTGCTTCCATGTCTGCTCCGCGTGTATGGCAACGTCAGAGACGCTCTGCGTGGAGAAGAATCGTAAGCCACAATTGCCCGTGGCCGTTCTGTTGTCAAGCGCCGGCACCTCGGCAGGGCACCCCGTGCCCTGGGCTGGTCAAAATTGTTTTCCATCAAGGGTCAAAACTACTTTCCATTTCCACTGACCTTTCGGGCGCTGTCGTAGTGCGTGAGATGGCCGGTGGTAAGCGACGCGCAACCAGCGAGGGTAACCAGGCCAATGATGGCCACAATCGTCAAAGACCCGAATGGGCGACCGTGGGTTTTCACAGTTTCTTCAGCTTGCTCTTCGACCACTGAAGTGATCCTTGTATCTTCGCAAAACCTCGTTGATGAGCGTCTGATACTGTCCGCCCTGCTCCTTGAACCACTCAACGATATCGGCGTCCAGTCGAATAGTCACCGACTGCTTCTTCCGCACGAGTTCGTCAGGCGGCGGCAAGTTGTCTTCGATGCGCTTGGCACTCTTCAGCGCCTGCGTGACGTCTTCCGGAGCATCCTGGTAGTTCGTATCGTCTCGCGGATCTTTGCTCTTGCTCATGATTCCTCCCCGCAGTATAGGCGTTTGCCGACTCGCCAGTATCCGGCACCGAATATTCTGATTCGGTCTCCGAGCATGACGCGATGGGGATCGAAAAAGGCCTGTTGAGCCTGTTCGAATGTCATGCGTACATACTAATATATGTACAAGGGTATTGTACCGTCTCTTGTGTCAGGAAAGGAAAATGAGGCATTCCCCAAGGTGGAACCAACACCAAACGAGGAAGGCCAGGTTGAGGCGAAGAGGGCAGTAAAGGAGCTGTTGGAACGGGCGATGGATTCCGACCGGCGCAAGTGTCGTTTCGGTCGACTATCACTCTACTCGGTGGATCACCGTCTTGCTATTTCTCATTCCCCACTAATCTCCGATCAACCCTTTTCTACGCCTTCTGTGAGAAATCCGGGCTAACGGATTACGATTGACTCGGGGTCATCCTTCCACTTCATAGGTCACACGTAAGGGAAGCGGCCCGTAATACGTGTTACCCTCCGTGTCGGTGTAGGTACGGAATGGTGACAAGAAAAAGAACCGGTTCCCTTCCCAATACGGGCTTGTGTGCTCATAGTAGTACTCGCTCAGAAGCTCTTTGAACAGAATCTCAATTCGAAACGATATTTCTGACCCATCAGATACATTCGTCAGGTCAATTGGCTCAGGTAGGGGCATGAAGAGAGTGGGCGCCCCGTGAGGGGGGTCGTCGGTAGACAAGAGTGCGACCGCGTCAAAGTACTCTTGGGTCAGTGGGGCGATACCGTTCCACTCGCCGAAACTGCTGACATCCTCTGTCACCTCGGCATCCACGAGAGTCTGGTAGGCGGTAGGATCGAACTGGTAGTCCGGCGCTTCCAAGTACGTAACAAAAGGTGTGTCTATGAATGTGGAAAAGACGGTTACCTGAGCGCTCCCCTCAACAAAGAACGGCAGAACCTTCGTTAGCTCGAGTGGGTCTTCTCCTTCGGGTGTGAGTACGTCGCCCGCGGCGTTCAGCTGGAAGTACACGGTCTCATACTTAATCGCCCTGAGGTCTGATTGGTCGCCCTGTCTCGTTTCCGAGAGCGTGCCAGACATAAGATCAACCATGGGTTCGGCCGCTGGATCGCCGCCCCACGACATCAATGTCGCCGGGTCGGCGGTCTCGCTTGAGTAGAGGTGCACGTCCGCCGTGATCTCAAACGCCGCAATGGGTACGGGACCAACAGGGTTGGCAAGCACGTCCTTCCGTGAGAGGCTATCATCCCCAGTCCAGAGGTACGGGCTGTTGTAATCCAGAACCATATCGTCTTCAACGGCAAGATTCTCCACTCCAGCAATAGTTGACATCGGTGACAAACTGAGGGCCGGCGCGCTACTGCTTCCAAGACTCGAATCGCCCTCCACCGTTGAACGCAGAACTGCGTTATCAAGAGCGAGGTCTTCTGGTGAGTCCTCAGCTGGACTCGAATTGTTCACCAGGTCACATGACGGCAACACGAGGAGTAGTAAGGCAATCACAACAAACACAATCACTCTTGCTGGGATTGAGACGATTACTGGACGTATGCGACCTAATTGCATAATAAATTTTATCGTTTAAAACGCATAATGTCAACAGAATAGAGTAGCATGTAGTGGACCGGTGGCGGCCGCCAGAGGTGGTGGAGTGCCTATCGTCCGGCTTGGGCGCTCAGTACATCTGAAACTCATAGAGCCGGCTCTCGAGGCCGCCGTTGTAGAGCACGGTTTTTGACGAAGAGCGAAGACCGATCCGTTTTGCCGCCTGCATGTTGGCAGTAATGATCCAAGCGCTCCAGCCGGTGTAGCGCGCCTTGAGGTTGTCGCCGATCATCTGGTAGAGCACGGCCACCGCCTCGTAGGGGATCCGTTCGCCGTAGGGCGGGTTCGTGATGATGACCCCGGCCGCGCCACTGGTACGCCGGTCCTCGGTGTCGGCCGGTGCCTCCGCCGCGGCCTGAGGCGGCTCGCCGACGATCTCCTCCACCTCGATCTCCTCGAAGGGGCGGCTCAGGAAGGTGATGCGATCCTCCACCCCGGCGCGCTGGGCGTTGCGCCGCGCCTTTTCGACGACATCCGGATCCTTGTCCGAGGCAATGATGGGGGCCCCGATTCCTGGCGCGTCGGAACCGGCGCCGGCGGCCGCGGGTGGCCCAGCCGCGCCGGGGTCGGCCGCGTCGGAGGCGCCTGCCCCCCCGCCGGCGCGTGTCGGTGCCTTCATGCCCCGCATCTGCGGCCAGCGCTCGAAGGCGAATCGACGGCCCAGGTCGCCCGGCAGGCGACCGGCCTGCATCAGCGCTGCCTCAATGGCGATTGTGCCCGAGCCGCAGAAGGGGTCGAAGAGCGGGACGGTGCCGTCCCAATCCGAAAGCAGGACCATGCCGGCGGCAAGGCTTTCGCGCAGGGGCGCCTCGCCGGCCTCCCGACGGTAGCCGCGCTCGTGGAGACTGCGACCGCTCGTGTCCAGAGAGATCTCGACTCCCGCGTCCGCGGCGTGGATGACCACCGGGTAGTCGGCGCCCTTGCGCTCCACGTTGGATCTGCGCCCGAGCTTGTCCCGCTGCCGGTCGACAAGAGCGTCCTTCACCCGCATGGCCAGGAACTTGTGGTTGGAGAGCGCCTTGGAGCGGGTGATGGCGGTCACCGCAAAGGTGTTGTCGGCAGCGATCCACCGTTCCCACGGCACTTGCTTGGCCAGGGCGTAGACATCGTCATATCTCCGTGCCTGACCGGAGCGCAGCGGGAGAAGCACCCGGCTCGCGGTGCGCAAACATCGATTTGCCAGAATGATTGTTTCCGTCGAGCCGCGAAAGCGCACGATCCCCGGCTCGCCGGCTTCGAGCTCCGTGCCGGGAAGGGAGCGGATCTCGCGCTCCAGGACGGGCTCCAGACCTCCCGCGCAGGTCGCAACAATGGTGTGCTGTTCACGCTTTGCACTCATGGGGTTTGGGGAGTATAGGGGAGATCAGCCGCATTTGCCATGGGCGGGCCGTCGTGAATCTCTCTCGCGGAAAGCCGGTAGTAGGGGACTCG
>CAYPTH010000164.1:0-5582 GCA_964413635.1 uncultured Spirochaetaceae bacterium | reverse complement strand
GAAGCACTTCGATACGGTCTCCGGCCACGGCAATGCAGCGCTTTACCGTTATTGATCCGTCAACGGGATTGTGGAAGAAGACCACGTCGCCCGGTCTCGGGGCCCCCCATTGGAGCAAATAGGTATCAAGGAGGGGGAGTTGGAAGCCGTAGGCAAGTCGATTCACCAGCACTACTTGTTCGCTTCGCAACGCCGGTGCCATGGACTCGCCGTCAATTCGCACCACGTCTAGAGCGGATGCGAGAAGCACAAATGCCGCGAATGCCACTCCCACGACCGTGAGGATTTTCACAGAGATCTCCCAGTTGCCGACGTTCCCACACGTCGCTTGCTCCTAACTATAATACTCGGGTCTGTTCTTGTCGATACGAAGGGTAGGCGTTATGAAACAGGTGATACAACAGCAGAAGATTGATAAAAGGTCCCGCCGCACGAGCGCCGGGAGTGGCGGAGGTCCATTGGCGCATCGCGGGGCGCAACGCACGAGTCGTCGCGGAGGTTCACCGCAGATCCGCGGGAAGCAGCAGTTCGAGCGGAGCGCCACTACCAGCCTTTCTCGCCAGCAGATACGGAGGCCCGGCAGCCGCAACGACCATGGACGCAGTGGAAACGGCGGAGCTCGCGGCACAACATCTTCCCGGGGGCCTGCCGGCGGAATCGGCAGCTTGTTTCGACGTATCTCCCTTCCCGATTTGGGCGGGGTCACAGCTGCGCCGAACGGCCTCGGAAGCGCCCTCGGACGACTTGTAGATCAGCAAACGAATCTGGGAAATCTGCCGCTCTTGGTCGCCGCGTTTTGCGCACTCTTTGTGCTGAACACCATGATGGACTCCCCCGGCGGCATCGCCCGCTACGCGCTTCCGGCGCCTAAGCTCGTCCTGCCGGTATCCGAGTCGAGCCGCGTGCTCTGGAACTCCATGGAGCCGGCTCAGAACTACGACGTCATTGGCGAGTCGATAACCGTGGATCCGACACGGTTTAGCCGCCTCGAGGTGCAGGCGTACACACTCGTCGCGGGGGACACCCTCTCCGGCATCGCAAACCGCTTCGACCTGCGCATGGACACCCTGGTGAGCTTCAATCAAATACAGGACGTCCGGCGTTTGCAGGTCGGCACGACCTTTCGAATTCCGAATCGGGACGGGCTGCTCCACAAGGTTCAACGTGGCGACAGCGTTTCGGGCATTGCAGCAGAGTACGGTAGCTCCGTGAACGCCCTCTTGGATGCGAACGACATGGCGAGCTCTACCATTGCCGTCGGAGATGTGCTGTTTGTTCCCGAAGCGAAGATGAATCAGACGGAATTGAAGCTCATCCTCGGAGAGCTCTTCGTCTATCCCGTCCGCGGGCGCTTCACTTCCGGTTTCGGCATGAGAAACGATCCCTTCACCGGTCAACGCCGCTTTCACAACGGTATTGACCTTGCCGGACCAATTGGGACGCCCATAGGTGCGGCCATGCCGGGAACGGTTGCCCACATTGAAACCCAGATTGGGAATTACGGAAAGTTTGTAATTCTGCGGCACGACGGCGGGTTCCAGACCTTGTACGCACACCTGGACGACTTCAGCGTACGGAAGGGCCAGTACGTTTCACAGGGGCAAACCGTCGGAATAATGGGGAACACAGGGCGAAGTACAGGTCCTCACCTGCATTTCTCCATCATCCGGAACGGTTCCTTTGTGGACCCCTTGGGCTTTTTGCATTAGAATGCGCAAGGAAACGATACACGGAGATTGATTCAGGGATGAGAAGGCTAGCAATCATTGTGATCTGCCTGTTGGCAGTCTTTACACTAATCAACGCCTACACTGGGGATACGGGGGCCCCGTCGGCTCACGCCGTGGAGCCGTCCATGGAGGATGCTCCGGTAATCGATTGAGCGCCAAGCGCCCGGTCGACTTCGATACCGCCCGTATCGGCTGCAGATGCGGGTGCCTATTTCCCGTGACAGTGCTTGTACTTTTTCCCGCTGCCGCAAGGGCAGGGGTCGTTGCGGCCCACCTTCGGCACGGAACCTTGCACGGTTGCTCGCTGCGGGGCCGTCGCTGTGGCGGCGCCACCCCCTGCTGAGCCGGCAGCCGCCTTTCGCGCCTGCCCGCCGGCACCCGCTCCGATCATCTGCATACTTCCGTGACTCGCCTGCGCCGAAGAAGCCGGACTGACCACGCGAGAACGGTTTCTGAAACCCTCGGGGCGGACGGCGAAAAGCTTTCTGGCAATTGTCGACCGGATGTTATAGATGAGCTCGTCGAAAATCTGGAAGCCTTCGAGCTTATACTCCAGCAAGGGGTTCTTTTGTGCGTAGCTGCGGAGATAGACCGCCTCTCGCAGGGCTTCGAGATTTTCCAAGTGGTCCTGCCACCGAGCGTCAATGTTGCGCAGGTACTCGTAACGAATTGCACGGTTGAGCTCCGCGGTACCGGCTGCTTCTTCTTTCTCCTCAATATCACGCCGCATATCTGCAAGGAGTGTCGTTTCCAGATCGTCGAGGGACATGTCGAAGAGCTCGTCGATTGAGCGCTCCGTGGTAAAAAAGAGACTCGTCTTTAAGTCCTCAATGAAATCAACGAGAAGCTGCTTCTCCTGACCACGCGATTCCGCGTAGGGTTCGAGCTTATCCTGCATGATGTCTCGCGCCGTGTTCAGGACACGCTCGGTAAGCTTGTCGTCCTTGAGAATCTCATCTCGCTGCGAGTAAATGAGCTTACGCTGTTCGTTGAGCACGTCATCGTACTCAAGCAGGTGCTTGCGAATGTCGAAGTTTCGCTCTTCGACTTTCGTCTGCGCCCGCTCGATGCTGCGGTTGATAATCGGGTGGTTGAGGGGCTCACCCGGCGGCAGTCCGCGCTCCATGAGTCCGCGAAGGCTGCCGCTACTGCGACCGAAGAGGCGCATCAAGTCGTCGTCGAGAGAAAGAAAGAAGAGGGAGCGACCCGGATCACCCTGTCGGCCCGAGCGACCACGGAGCTGGTTGTCGATCCGGCGCGATTCATGCCGTTCCGTCCCCAAGACGTAGAGCCCGCCGAGGCTTTTGACTTCCGTGTATTGGGAAAGCCAGCGCTCACGCTCCGCACGATACGCCTTCCAGTACTCCTCCTCCGTTGCGTCGGTACCCACCGACCGGCGGGCTCGGAACTCGGGATTGCCACCGAGCTTGATGTCCGTTCCACGCCCGGCCATGTTGGTGGCAATTGTGACGGCGCCTTTGGAGCCTGCCTCGGCAATGATGAGCGCTTCACGGGCGTGGTTCTTTGCGTTGAGCACCTCGTGAGGAACGCCGCGTTTCTTGAGCAGATTCGAAATCTTCTCCGATCGCTCAATAGAGACGGTGCCGACCAGCATCGGTTGCCCCCGTTCGTGCACCTCCTTGATCTCGTCGCAGATCGCCTCATATTTGTCGTCTTCCGAGACGTATATGAGGTCGTCATCGTCCTCTCGGACCACCGGCAGGTTCGTCGGAATGACCGCCACATCGAGGCCGTAGATGTTGCCGAACTCTTTCTCCTCCGTCTCGGCCGTTCCGGTCATACCGGAGACTTTCTCATACATTCGGAAGAAGTTTTGGAAGGTGATGGTTGCCAAGGTGCGATTGCGCTGGGCAACGCGGATTCCCTCTTTGGCCTCAATAGCCTGGTGTAGTCCTTCCGAGTAGCGCCGGCCGTAGAGAATGCGGCCGGTAAACTCGTCAACAATCTGGACCTGACCGTCCTTGATGACGTATTGGCTGTCGAGGTGGAAGAGGCGGTGCGCCTTGAGAGCTTGAGTGGCGTAGTGGAAGTACTCGAAGTTCTCCTCCAAGAAGAGGGAGGAGCTGATGACCTTGTGCTTCTGGAGGATTTCTTCGAGATGATTCAGGCCTTCGTCCGTGAAGGTAATACGCTTGCTCTTTTCATCGACCTTGTAGTCGCCTTCCGGTTCTTCGGGATAGTCGTTTGTTTCCGGGTCCTTGGCGCACTCCTCGAGCTCCTTCACGACGCGGTTAACATCGACGTACTTTCGGACGTCGTCCTCCGCTTGGCCGGAAATAATCAGGGGCGTTCGGGCCTCGTCAATGAGAACGGAGTCGACCTCGTCGATGATTGCGTAGTGGTGGCCCCGCTGAACCTTTCGAGATGCGTCGTAACGCATGTTGTCGCGGAGATAGTCGAAGCCGAACTCGTTATTCGTCCCGTAGGTAATGTCCTTCTCGTATGCGACCTTGCGGGCGTCGTTGTCCATCTGGTTGGCAATGTAGCCGACGCTGATGCCCAGGTAGGAGTAGACCGGTTCCATCCACGCCGCGTCGCGGGAAGCAAGATAGTCGTTCACGGTTATGACGTGCACGCCGTCCCCGGCGAGGGCGTTCAGATAGGCCGCAGTTACCGACGAGATCGTTTTTCCTTCGCCGGTCTTCATCTCCATGATGCGCCCCTGATGGAGGACGATTCCGCCCATCAGCTGAACATCGTAGAGACGCTCCCCGAGGGTTCGCCGAGCCGCCTCTCGTACCATGGCGAAGGCTTCCGGCAGCAAATTGTCCCGGGATTCTCCCGCAGCGAGGCGTTCCTTGAATTCTCCGGTCTTTTCGGCGAATTGCTCGCGCGTAAGGGCCATTGCCCAGGGCTCTTTCTCGTTTATCCGTCGCACCACGGGGAGGAGCGACTTGAGGTCTTTCTCAGCCTTTGAACCGAAGAGAACCTCAATCGTCTTTTGAATCATAACATCAACCTATCTCCAGCAAGACGTGCCGGTCAAGATTCAGAATCTCTGGATTCGGGGTGGCAAGATTGACACTGGCGAACGCGACCCCTACTATCAGGTGACTTAGGCAAGGCACATCATTCAATGTTCGCAAAGATACCACGACAGATCATTTCAGTCTTCATTTTGATTGCACTCGCCGCTGCTGTGCTGGTGGCCTTGAGCGGCTGTGCCGGGTCCCAACCCCGCGCCCTGGACCGGGAGAAGCTTTTCTCTCTCTCGATCGGCCGCGCCGAGGATGAGGTCGATCTGTACCGGCGCCAGAGCGATCCCTTAGTCCAGCAGAACCATCTGGCCATGCAGGACGGCTTTTTCTACGTCAGCAACGCGGCGAGCAACAAGGTCATGGAGCTCACGAGTTACGGTGATCTTATCTCTTTGTGGTACAACCGTGACGAGAACCCGCAGCCGGTGCTCCTCCAAGCGAATCCGAACGAGAACTCGGTAGTGAACAGACGTGCGCACCAGTATCCGTTTACGCGGGTCGGAGACATTGCAATTACCGGGCAGAAGGAGCTCTACGCAGTCGACCTGGTTACCGAAGAGCGTGCAATCTACGATCAGAACCTTGGTGTCATGTTGAATCGCATTGTTCTTCGCTTCAATTCCTCCGGTGAGCTCGTCGACTACGTTGGACAGGAGGGAATCGGAGGCACACCCTTCCCGTATGTGGAGCGAATCGCGGTCTCCTCCGGAGGCGAGCTGGTTGTAGTATCGAGGACGGCCGATGTATGGCTGATCTTCTGGTACGACCGCCGCGGGAATCACCTCTATACCGCCGAGATCTCTCTGGACCGGCTGCCCGTTCCAGAGAGATCTCGGCGGTATAGAGGTGATTC
>CAYPTH010000163.1:0-5648 GCA_964413635.1 uncultured Spirochaetaceae bacterium | reverse complement strand
GCCATCCGAGACATCCACTCCCTCGCAGAGTACAATCCCGAGACGCGCACCATGCTTGGCTGCGAACCGGAGGCTTGCGGTGTCGCGGGTGTCGGGGGATTATCGGCAGTCGACCTCGATCGAGACTCTTGTTCCCGGGTCCGACTCGCGGGAGCCGGACTCGAAGGAGACCGTTCCGCCGAGCTGCTCGACCATGGCGCGAACAATCTGAATTCCGAAGCCTTCTTCGGGAGCGCCGTCGCCCCAGCCCACTCCGTCGTCCGCAACCGTGAGCTCAGCCCGGGCGTCGTCAGTGTGGGCCAGGCTCACTCGGATGCTGCCCGTTTCGTCGGGGAAGGCGTGCTGTAGTGCGTTCATGACCAGCTCGTTCACGACCAGTCCGAGACGCAGGGCTCTGTTCATCTCCATCCGGCACTCGTGGTCGGAAACATCGACATGGACCGCAATACTCCTGCCGTAGACGTCGACGGCGGCGTGTACAACGTCCTTCAGGTAATCGTTGAAGGAAATGTCGGAGAGGCTGTCGTCCCGGTAGAGCCGCTCGTGCACCATGGCAATCGACTCCAGGTTGGAGCGAATGGTTTGCAAGAGTTGACGTTCACGCTCGCCTGCATCCGGATCAATCTGCAAGCTTATGTAGCTTGCAACCATGAGCAAGTTGTTCTTCAGGCGGTGGTGGACCTCGCGCAACATGAGCTCGCGATCCTCGAGACTCCTCTGAAGGGTCTCCTTGGCGCGTTGCTCATTGCTAACCTCTCGGACAATTACGGTCATAACGTCATGATCGTTCTGCCTTCCAGATGCCGGGGAGATTTCAATCCAACGCTTGAGATGCTCGTACCGCTCCGGCTCGCTTTCGGGAATGGAAATCCCGTCGACGACGTCGGTGAAGCGTCGTCCTAAGACGGAGGCCTTCGTAAGCCCGAGAAGCCGTTCCGCGGCCGGGTTGAGGGCTAGCAGCTTGTGATCATCCGTGAGGGCTATGATGCCCTCCGTCACCGCGTCGTAGGCCTGCTCCCATGTGCGCTTCTGATTCAAGAGCTCTCTCGTAATGCGTCGCTGATGGAAGTTCTCCGCGCCCAAGACCTGTCGGGGTGGCCGTTCCCCATTCTGCAAGCTGTGGATGACGTACTCGAGATCGGGCTTCATGCTCTGCAGCTGTCGTTTTGCAATAAAGATGTCCCCGGGCACCCGGGTGGGAAGCTCGGGGTCCTCGGAGGCGGTGCCGGTGACGACGGCAACGAACATACCCTCCCATTCGGGTGTTTCGCGAATGAGGTCACAGAGAGTCACTCCATCGATTTTCGGCATGACCAAGTCGAGGAGCAGCAAGTCGAAGCGTCGACTTCTCAGCTGCTCGAGGCCGACCAGCCCATCCGGAGCGACGACGGCGTCGACGTCCATGGAACCGAGCCAGACCTCGAGAAACTCCCGGAAGACCGGATCGTTCTCAACGGCAAGTATCTGTAGTCGCGACATGTAGGCGGCGCTCCTTATTCGGCGATTCTTAGGTTGTCATAATGTCTTAACTTTAGCACTTTGACGGCAAGCCCATCTGCGGCGGTCGTAGCACGTCAATCTCTGTGGTAGGATATGGCGTTCTCGCGTGCGACGAAAGACGGCGTCGGCGTCCCGCGAGCATTGGAGATGATCACTTGTTTGTAGCGAAGAGTCTGCGCGCACGGCTTCTCATTGTACTTGTCACATTCACAGCGCTTCCCCTCCTCTTGATCAGTATTCTCACCTACCGAAGTGCCCGAGACACCATTGAGGGTCGCACCGTAGCGCAGCTCACGTCGATCGCGGACATTGAGGTGGAACAGCTCGAACGGTGGCTCGATGCGCGCAAGGCGGACGTGCAGATAATCTCCGACAATTTCCTCAACGAGGAGCACTTCACCGAGATCCTCGACCCATCCGTTGATCAGGCACGTCGCGAGGCCTTTGCCGGTTTCTTGACGGATAACCTCCTCAGCATCCAGAAGGCGCGGGACGGCTACGAGGAGATCGTTTTTGTCGACGCAGAAGGCACGGTGCGCATTGCAACCGACGCCGATAGAGTGGGGGAGAGTATCCTGTCCGAGCCGGCGGTGCGCCGCACCCTCGCTTCTCCCACGGACACGCATGTCGAGGATATCTACCGGGCGCCCAGCGGCGAGCTGGAGATGGCCTTTGGCGCCACTCTGCACAGAGTCGACCTGGCTACCCGCGAGGTGACCCCGGAAATCAACGGCGCCGTCGTCATTCGCGTGCGGATGGAAGATACCGTCTACCCGCTCATCCGTACCTGGCCGGGCATGGGCTCTAGTGGGGAGATGCTCCTGGTCCGGGGAGCGGGCGACGAAACGCTTTTTTTGAATCCCCTGCGCTTCATGGAGGACGCCCCCCTCGAATTCTCCGTGTCACGCGACTCGTCGAAGGCACAACCTGCACACTACGCCACGGCGGGCAAGGAAGGAGTCACCACGACCGTCGACTATCGCGGCGTGACCGTAATTGCGGCATACCGATACCTTCCCGGTATCGGATGGGGCTTCGTCGCCAAGCAGGATGCTCGGGAGGCCCTCGCGCCGGTTCGGCTGCTTACGAGGCAGTGGATCGTCCTAGCCGTTGTTGTTGTGCTTGCAGCCTACCTCGCGGCAATCCTATTGGCGCGCGCTCTCACGCAACCTCTTTCCCGACTCATGGAGCGGGCGACGGCCGTGGAGCGTGGCAACTTTGAAAGTGGCGCGCCCGTGGAGGGTCCGAGAGAGGTGCGGCTTCTCTCGGGCGCCTTCGAGACCATGACCTCGGCGGTGCGGGAGCGGGAAAGCCAACTGAAGGCGCACGCGGAAGAGCTCGAGGTGTTGAACGAGCTTGGCCGCAACATTGCCGCCACCCTCGAGCTCGCGGACATTGCGAATCGCGTAGTTCACATTGTCGCGGACCGCTTCGGTCGTCACCTGGCAGTTCTCTTCTTGCGTGACGAGGACCAAGAAGAGCTCGTGGCCTATGCAACGGCGGGCACCCGGGCCGATATGGTCTCTCCCCTCGAGCGAATATCGAAGGGCAGGGGCGTCATTGGCCGCGCCGCCGAGGAACGACGAACACAGGTCGTATCGGACGCGAAGAACATCGCCCACTTCGAGGCGCTGCCCGGGCTGGACACGAAGTCCGAGGTGGCGGTTCCGGTGCTGCGGGAAGGGCGCCTCCTCGGTGTGCTGGTTGTCGACAGCAATCAGGAAGCGGCCTTTACCCACGACGATCAGATGTTTCTCGAGACTCTCGCGGCGCAGCTTGCACCGGCCATTGAGAACGCCGGCCTCTTTCGAGACTTGTCGGCCTCCTACGACCATACCCTCGACGCCCTGGTCGCCGCCCTCGACGCGCGCGACAAGGAGACGGAGGGCCACTCCCGACGCGTCGTCGCGTATACTCTGGAAATCGCGCAACAGTTGGAGGTGGACGCGAAGGACCTTGCCACGATTCGCCGCGGCGCCCTTCTCCACGACATTGGGAAGATCGGCGTCCCCGACTCCATACTGCTGAAGCCGGGCCCGCTGAACGATGAGGAGCGGGCGGTCATGATGCGGCACCCCGAGCTCGGTCGGCAGATCCTGGCGGGAATTCCCTTCCTGAAGGACCCGGTCGAAATTGTCTGCGCTCACCAGGAGCGCTATGACGGCGCCGGATATCCCGAAGGCTTGGCCGGCAGCGATATCCCCTTCGGAGCACGAATCTTCGCGGTTGCAGATACCTTGGACGCCATCACTTCCGATCGCCCGTACCGCGCGGGACGACCCTACGAGGTCGCTCGTGAAGAGATTGTCGCGCACAGCGGCAGCCAGTTTGACCCTCAGGTCGTCGAAGCCTTTCTATCTGTTGACAGCGCACGGTGGGACCAGCTTCGCCACGAAGCAATGACGATCGCCGCCGGTGAGAGCGCATTTCCCCTGTGGCAGCAGTCTGCAACGGGGGGCATTCAGCTCGAGCTTGATGCCATCAATCGGCTTGTGGCCCGGGTAAGCGGGTTTTCCGACCTCGATCAGGCGCTTCATAGCGCTGCCCGGGCATCGGTTGAGTCCTTTGGCGCCGCCTCATGCGGCGTCTTTCTGCGCGAGGACGGTGATGGTGAGCTCGTACTCAAGGCGCACTACCTGCTTCCTGAGCCGGTGCGGCGAGAGCTCGGTCGCTTTCCTCTTGACGGAACCCACTGCGAGGCGGTCATGCAGGAGCAGACCAACCGTGTGTACGACGACCTTGTCGACGTGTCCGACTTCGTCGAGATCGGTCTTCCCCAAGAGCGGCCGGATCTCGGAGCCTATCTCTGCGTTCCCGTCGTCGCAGGAGGCGAGAGCGAAGGAATTCTGGCGCTCTTCAGCCGTCGACCGCACAGCTTCGACTCCCACGACATGTCGGTCTTCCGCACACTGGCGGATGCGGTGGGCCTTGCCGTGGAGAATGCCCGGATTGCGGGCGCTTCGGAACCGGTCGCAAGGGAGATTCCGGTTGTCGGGGATCGTAGCGAGCTCGTTTCCCTGGTCGCCGACGCTGCCGCCGCCGATTTCGCCCAGGGATCCACCACCGGCCTACTTCTCATCGACATTGACAACTTTGCCCTCTATAACGAGACCTTCGGGACCACCGCCGGTGACGAGGCGCTCCACCACATCGGTGAGCTCCTCAGACGCAGCGTGCGTTCCTACGATCGTATTGTGAGCTACGGTGGCGGCGCCTTTGCCGTAGTGCTGCGTCAGACCGATTTGGGTGGTGCCAAAATTGTTGCCGAGAAGATGCGCCTGGGGGTCGAATCACTACAGCTTCCCTACGGAGCGCTGACCTCAAGCTTGGGTCTCTCAACCACGACGCACAACCCGCAGTCTACCGCGCTCCTCACGGCCGCCGAGCGAGCTCTCTCGTCCGCGAAAGATGACGGCCGCAACTGCGTCCGTGCGTGGACCGAGGCCGTGTGACTATCTCGCCGGAGACGGCCGGAGCGGGCGCCGCCGTCCACCACCGCCGTCCACCACCCCACACCTTTCGTGTGGGCAACTTTCTGAACCATTTCTTCACCGATTCACTCTTCCATAAACAAGACTGCGCCCACTTTCTCCATAATTCCGCGGCGGATGAGGGCCTCAGACCGCAGGACTGAGTGAATTCGGCCTCTTACGACGGTCCCGCCTTGCCGGCTCGCGGGCGCTTGTGGCATCTCAAAGGTATGAACACGGTAGCGTCGAAGATTGCAGCAATTGCCGGCACGGTACAGAAGGAGCTCGAAACGAGCTCGCCCCGGGAATGTGTAGAGAGCGCTGCTCGCCTGTACGGTGGTGGCCTGGTCATGACTACGAGCTTCGGTTCACAGTCTGCCGTCCTGCTACATCTGGCGACGACGGTGTTTCCCGGGATCCCCGTCATCTGGATTGACACCGGGTATCTGCCGCGCGAGACCTATCACTACGCCGAGCGCCTGACCGAGCGACTGAAGATCAACCTTCACGTCTATCAGGCGCAGATGTCGCCGGCGCGGATGGAGGCGCTCCACGGGCGCCTTCATGAAGGATCGGACCCGGAATCGCTGTCTCGGTACCACGAGATCCGAAAGGTGGAACCACTGCGGCGCGCTCTGCACGATCTCGGCGCCCGCGCCTGGATGGCGGGGGTACGGG
>CAYPTH010000162.1:0-5724 GCA_964413635.1 uncultured Spirochaetaceae bacterium | reverse complement strand
CGGGGTGACCTTCCCCGGGGCGCCGGCGTATACTTCTGGTGTGAAGGGGTCGCGTATGAGCCAAGCCGCGCACAGAACGCCGAAACTCACCTACCAGGACTATCTCCAACTCCCCGACGACGGCAAGATCCATGAGATCATCGACGGAGATCACTACATGTCCCCAGCTCCGGAAACCGACCATCAAACCGTATCGCGGTGGATTCAATTTCAACTCTTCGAGCAGATCGAGAAGGTGGGAACCGGTCGCGTCTTTAACGCACCGACCGACGTCGAGCTCACGGAGACGGATGTCGTGCAGCCGGATCTTGTGATCGTCGCCTATGCGCGGCGGGAGATCATAACCCGGCGCCGCATCCTGGGTATCCCCGACCTCTTAGTTGAAGTGCTGTCTCCGAGTCGCCCTGAGTACGACCTGGATCTCAAACTGCATCTCTACGAGCGTTGCGCCGTACCCGACTACTGGATCGCCGACCCGGAGAACCGCATACTGGACCGCTATCAGTTGAGCGAGAGCGGCCATTACGACACACCAAGCCGTCACACCGAGACCGTCAGCTACGCCGCCGGCGCCATGCACGCAACCGTCGACCTGACCCAAGTTTGGAAGGCGCTGCGGGGGATGTAGCGAAGCCGTACGTCGGCACCATGTAGTCTGTTGACGGAGATGCTTGTTCCCTGTTCACAGCGATGTTGGCGAATGCCCGCAGTCCCCACTTGTCGTCGAGTGCTTGGTAGACGTCCCAGGCAAGTTTCTCCTCTTCTTGCGGCGAGAAGCACGGTAACCAGTACCAACACAATCCGTTTTATCTGTGTCCCTCCTCGGGTTCCTCTAGCCATCGAGTCGTTCCTGTATGCTCTCGTAGAGCTCGTAGAAGCCCTCCCCGAGAGGCCGATCCTGAGGTGTGATCGGGTTGAAGTCTCCGCCGGCAATGTAGCTCTGCATCGGCGACGAGCCCCCTCAAGATGCACCGTCCCCCTGCCCCTGGCCGGTTCCGGTTCCGCTCCCGGAG
The DNA here is from genome assembly GCA_964413635.1 of uncultured Spirochaetaceae bacterium. Lineage (GTDB taxonomy): Bacteria > Spirochaetota > Spirochaetia > DSM-27196 > PWMO01 > CAYFQV01. The sequence goes on along the minus strand of CAYPTH010000162.1, from coordinate 4,711 downwards.
GATAGCCGGGTCTCCTACCGTGCGAGGGCGAGGCGGACAGCGTGAGATTCCCAAGATACGCGAGGACGGCAACGTTTCGCTCCGCCTATGCCGGCGCGAGCTCGGCGCGTAGCTCTTCGAAAGAAAGGGCAAAAGAAGCGACCCCTCCGCCCAGCAGCATCAGAATGATCAGCCTGAAGAGTCGTGTGGGGATTCCGTAGCGTCCTGGCTCCATTGAGACCTCCATGAGCGTGTCGCTGGAGAATCTGTGAAAGTCGTATGGAGCTTCTCTGGAAGACTTATGAAGACTTGGTGAAGATCACCTCTACGATAACCTGGAGCTGCGGCACCTCGTCTGTCGGCGCCGCAGCTGCTTGGCAAAGTCGAAGCCGTTTCCACCGGGCAGCATGACATCGATAACGATTAGATCTGCGGGTTTGCGTTCAAACGCCTCCGGGACCCGTCGGAGTCGATCGAAGGCCATAACCTCGAAATCGGCAAGCTGCAGGTAGCCGACCACGGCCTCACGGATCGATTCGTTATCTTCAATGACGTAGATGCGGGCCCCGCGAGCTATCGCTCGCAGAGCTCGGTGAGAACCCCCCCCGCCGATTTTGGGTGAATGAAGGCAATGCGCACACCCCCGGCGCCGGTCCGAGCCACCTCATCTATCATACGGGTGTCCTGACTCACGAGCCGGTCAATCTCCGCGTCAATGTCCTCCACCGAGAGCGCGAGGTGGTGCATGCCCTCGCCCTTCTTCTCAATGAACTTCGCAATCGTGCTGTCCTCAGAGGTCGGCTCGAGGAGCTCAATGCGGCCCTGCGGCGTCATGATCACCGCAACGCGCACCTTCTGATCCGCTACCTCCTCGACCTCGACCTCATTCAGATCCAGGACATCGCGGTAGAAGTGAAGCTTCTCCTCCACTGAGTTCACGGCAATACCAATGTGGTCGATTCCGCGTATCATGATTCCTCCTCGTTCCTTCCGAGCTTCAAATGCGGCAAGAGCTCGGCCAGTCGATCCCGTACCAGATGATAGGGCGATGTCGTCTCTCGTACCTCTTCGGGGAGATCGACGCCGCGCTTTGGAAACAGCGCCGCCTCATCCAGCCACCGCCGGAGCGTCGCCATGGCAATACGTTCCAACGCGGCGGCGCGACGGTCGCTGCGTCGCCGGGCAAGCTCACCGCTTGCCCGTTGCTCCTCGAGCGTGTCGAGTATACGCGTGACAAGCTCCCGGACCCCGGCCCCGTCGGCGGCTACGGTCTGCTCGATCCGCGGCTCCTTGTCCTCCATGCGTAGGGCGGCCTGGAGCGTCGCAGCGAGCTCGTCGGCTCCCTCGCGATCCGACTTATTCACCACGTAGATGTCCCCGATCTCCATGATTCCCGCCTTCAAGGCTTGAATCTCGTCGCCGGCGCCGGGAACGATCACAACCAGGATCACGTCCGCCAGGGAGATGATCTCCACCTCACTTTGCCCTACCCCAACGGTTTCCACAATGATGGTCTCGAAGCCCGCGGCGTCGAGGACCAGAATTGCCTCGCCCGTTGCCAGGCCCAAGCCACCGCCGTGGCCGCGGGTCGCCATGGAGCGGATGAACACCTTGGAGTCGCCGGCGTGACGCCCCATCCGCAGTCGGTCGCCGAGCAGCGCGCCGCCGGTGAAGGGGCTCGTAGGATCTACGGCAATGACCGCGACGGAGCCGCCGCCGGAGCTCCCGTCGCCGGGGCGCCGGAGCTCGCGGACCAGCTGATCAATGAGGGTGCTCTTCCCGGCGCCGGGCGGACCGGTCACGCCGACAATGCGAGCGCCCCCGGTGTGGGGATAGAGGAGGTCGATAAGCTCTTCGCGTGCCGGGTCGTCACTTTCGACAATGGTAATTGCCCGGGCAATGGCTCGCACCTTCCCGGCGCGGACGCGGTCGGCGAGTCCGTGTAGCTCCGGAGCGGTCAAGACTTGTCGCTTCGACACTGTTCAATGAACTCAATGACTTGGGAAATGGGAGTCCCGGGACCGAATACTTCGGCAACCCCCGCCTCCTTGAGATCAGAAGTGTCTTGCTCCGGGATCACGCCGCCTCCAAAGACGACAATGTCCTCCGCCCCCTGGTCACGGAGCAGTTTCACAACCTTTGGAAAGAGCTCGTTATGGGCACCGGAGAGGAGACTCAAGCCGACGAACTGGACGTCTTCTTGAATTGCCGTTGAAACAATGCTCTCGGGTGTCTGGCGTATGCCGGTGTAGATTACCTCGTAGCCGGCGTCGCGAAGGGCGCGGGCAATGTACTTGGCCCCGCGGTCGTGGCCGTCCAAGCCCGGTTTCCCAATGAGAATGCGCACGGCGGCGCGGTTTGTTCGCTCAGCCATCGGTGTACTCCCCAAAGACCTCGCGTAAGACGCCGCAGATCTCGCCAAGCGTGGCGTAGGCGCGGACGCAGTCCATGATCGGAGGAATGACGTTCACCGATTCGTCGGCAGCGGCGTCGCGCAAGGTCTTGAGCAGATGCGTCACTTCGAGCTCATCCCGTTCGAACTTCACGTTGGAAAGTCGGTCCGACTGCGTCTGCTGGATCTGCGGATCGTGGCGCATGACCTCGAAGTGGGGCTCGTCCTCGGTCGCGTATTTGTTCACCCCCACTACGACACGGCTTCCATCCTCGACGCCCTTCTGATACTCGTAGGCGGCGTCCTCAATCTCACGCTGAACGTAGCCCGACTCAATGGCCTTTACCATGCCGCCGATGGCGTCGATCTCATCCAGGTACTCCTGGGCGCGGCGCTCGATCTCATCGGTGAGCGCCTCGACCACGTACGATCCACCGAGGGGATCCACCGTATTGGCCACCCCGGACTCATGGGCAATGATCTGTTGCGTCCGCAGGGCAATCTGAACCGACTCCTCCGTAGGCAGGGCAAGCGCCTCATCGCGAGAGTTCGTATGCAAACTCTGCGCACCGCCGAGAACCGCGGCGAGGGCGTAGAGGGTGACCCGGACGACGTTGTTGTCCGGCTGCTGCGCCGTCAGCGCGGCGCCGCTTGTCTGCGCGTGGAAGCGCAGTTTGAGAGAGCGCTCGGAGGAGGCGTTGAAGCGGTCCTTCATGATGCGCGCCCACATCCGGCGGGCGGCGCGAAACTTCGCGACCTCCTCCATGAGGTCCGCCCCGGCAATGAAGAAGAACGACAGCTGACCGGCGAAATCATCGACCTCGAGGCCGGCATCCAGGGCCGCCTTCACATACTCAATGGCGTCGGCCAGCGTGAAGGCGACTTCCTGCACCGCGGTGGCTCCCGCCTCACGGATGTGATAGCCGGAAACACTAATGACGTTCCACCGAGGAAGCTCCTTGGAGCAGAACTCAAAGGTGTCACGGATCAACCGCATGGAGGGCTTCGGGGGAAAGATGAAAGTCCCCCGGGCGACGTACTCCTTGAGGATGTCGTTCTGGATGGTACCGCGGAGTTGGGAGGGATCGACACCTTGATTCTCCGCGACGACCATGTACATGGCCAGGAGCACCGCCGCCGGTGCGTTTATGGTCATTGAGGTGGATACCTTGTCCAGGGGAATGTCTTCGAAAAGCGTCTCCATGTCGCGCAAGCTGTCGACCGCCACGCCTACCTTTCCAACCTCGCCCAAGGACAGGGCGTGGTCGGAGTCGTAACCCACCTGGGTCGGGAGATCGAAGGCGACGGAAAGGCCCGTCTGTCCCTGCTCCAGGAGATAGCGGTAGCGCCTGTTCGACTCCTCCGCCGTGCCGAAGCCGGCGTACTGCCGCATGGTCCAGAAGCGCCCGCGGTACATGGTCGGCTGAACCCCACGGGTGTAGGGAAACTCACCGGGAAACCCCTCCCGAGTCGTATAGGTCGCCGGCTCGTCCGAGCGGGGATCGTAGAGCCGGTCGAGGGGAATACCCGAGGCGGTGGAAAAGTCTCCACCGTTGCGCTCCGGATGCTTGGAAAGCGTCTTCTCCAGGACAGACTCTTCCCACGTCCGACGAGCTTCTTCTATCAGAGAGAATAGCGAATCGTTACTCATGGAACGCCGATAGTATGAACGCGCCGACCGGCACCGTCAACACAACGCGAACTCAAGGGCACAGGCGAGTCCGCTTCCGTTCATGAACTCAACGTTGCCGCGAATCTGCTGCGTCAGCGACTGCACCAGGGTTAATCCCAGTCCCGCCGCCTCGGCAGGCGCCGCATGTTTCGGCAAGCCGGGACCATTATCAGAAACCACCAGTCGGACCGTCCGCTCCGCGGCGCCTGAGAGATGAATCCGAATGCGTTGCGCTTGTCCGTCGGCGGGGACGCCGTGTTTTACGGCGTTGGTTACGAGCTCGTTCGTAATGAGGCCGCAGGGAATGGCGAGGTCCATGGGGACATGGCACGCCCCAACCTCGCTTGTGAAGTCGATGACCGATCTTCCGACGTTGAGGCTCTCCGCAACTGAGTTGGATAGCTCATGGAGGTATGTGCTCAGGTCGACGGCACTTAGCGACTCGCCCTGGTAGATGTTCTCGTGCATGAGAGCCAGCGCGCGGATACGGTTCTCCGTCTCCATGGCGAAGGCGTGTGCATCGACTTGATCGTCCTTCCGGGCCAGATGAATCATACTTGATATGACCTGAAGGTTGTTTTTCACCCGGTGGTGCACCTCCTGCAGGAGCACGCGGTTTTCGTCGAGACTCTGCCGAAGCTCGTGCTCCATGGATTTGCGCCGGCGCA
>CAYPTH010000161.1:0-5737 GCA_964413635.1 uncultured Spirochaetaceae bacterium | reverse complement strand
AAACAATATTGGCGCAGGTAGCATCAACATGAAAGAACGAGACAGTTACGAAGACTTCATCACCCCTACACATTCGGCTCTTGCTCCCATGTCGCTTCCAGAATCGCTTACGCTTTTTGGAGTGCCTGGATTGGGGATCCTGGCTCTAACTTACCTGGCGGTTCCGCGCTGGGTCGCCGCCGGTGTGCCACTCATCTGGAGCTGGACGGTCGCGCTGCTCATCCCGCTTGCACTCACGAACCTGGTGCTCATCGCAAAGTACCTTCTGAAGCCCGGCCACGATTTTCGATCATTCGCCCGGCGGATTCGTCTTCGGCCGCCGCGCGCGGCCGATTGGAAGTGGATCATCACCGGTTTCTCGGCAACCGCGGTGCTCAGTTTTGCTCTGGAGTGGACTCAGCCCTTGCTGCGAGAATTGGTGCCGATGCAGCCGATGGTTCCCGAGCTCTTCGTGGACCCGTACGCAACCGCTTCGGGGCGCAGCGGTCAGGCCACATTCTTTGGCGTTTCCATGGAGGGGGAGTGGTGGCTCGTCCCGTTCTGGTTGATCTGGCTTGCCGTCATGGTCACTCTGGAAGAGATCCTGTGGCGAGGCTTTGCGCTGCCGCGAATGGAACTGAGGTACGGTTGAGCCGCAGGACAGCCAAACCAGATGAATTTATTTGTCGCGCGCGAGTTGGCGCGCGAGTGCAAAGGAGGAACTATCTACCATTTGATTATGAAACGAGTCACTCGATGGGCCTTCGGTGAACTCAACAAGGGAAACTCCGAGGCACTGCTCAGACGGTGTCTGCCGAATGTGCACCACACATTTGCAGGCGACCACTCTCTCGGCGGCACCCGCACCTCCGTCGACGCTATGAGACGCTGGTTTGGGCGTCTTCAACGGCTCTTTGGTGGATTGCACTTCACGATTCACAAAATCGCGGTATCCGGCCCTCCCTGGCGTACGGTCGTGGCGGCGGAATGGACCGATCGAGCAACGCCTCCCGACGGCGAGCCGTATGAGAATCACGGCGTACATGTGCTCACCTTCTCCTGGTTTCGGGTCGCCTCCATCCAGGCGTATCTGGATACTGCGGAGCTGGAGCACACCCTGCAAAGACTCGCATCCTGGGGACTCGATGAAGCCGCGGCCGAACCTATTCTGGAGTAATGCCTATGCTTAGTAGAAAGAACACTTCTGCGATCCTGTACTGGGTGGTTGCAGCGGTCAGTCTGATCATGGGATCGATCTACCTGTTTTCGCCGGAGTTTATGCCGTACCACGCGGCCGCGATCGGGTTGCAGTGGGGCGAGCTGGAACCAACGACACAGATCCTTTTCTCCGCCCTCCTTCGACTAGCAGGAGGGGGTTGGGTGGCGGTCGCTGCAGCAATTGCGATTCTTCTTCTCTTCCCGTTTCGGCGCGACCGCCCGTGGAGTTTCTGGGCCTTGCCGGTTATATCGCTCATATTCTACGTTCCGAACCTGTACGCCACCATTATTGTCACCCTCGGAACACCAGCCACTGCACCGTGGTACGGAAACGCTGCCGGCCTTGGGAGCGCCATTCTGGCATTCGCGCTCTCGCCGCGACCGCGGTCCTGATGGCGGACAGACGAATCCGACCACCGATCCCAACAGCCCTTCCCGGAGAATACTGCAATCAAACTTGACACATATATACTTTAAACCACAAACTGTTTATATGGACAACCATAGGCAAGCAGCGTACAACACTAGCTTTGATGCAATTATCATTGGTTCCGGGATCGGCGGACTGACAACGGCAACGATCCTGACGCGAGCGGCGGGACTCCGAGTGCTTGTAGTAGAAAAGCACTATGAGATTGGTGGGTTCACCCACGCATTCCGCAGACGGGGCTACAGCTTCGACACCGGGCTTCACTATGTCGGGCAGATGTCGCCGCAGGCGCTCCCGCGCAGGATTAGCGACACCATGACAGGCGGCAAGCTCGAGTGGAACAAAATGCCGAGCGAGTACGATATCTTCTCGTTTCCCGGTCGCGAGTTCCCGGTCCCCGAGGGCGAAGAGGCCTACCGGGACAAGCTCATATCAGAGTTTCCCGGGGAGGAGCGCGCTATACGCAAGTACTTTCGTGATCTCAAGCGTGCGGCGCGATGGCAGAGGCGAGACGCCGCTGCGCGCTTCCTTCCGCGGCCTCTCTCATTCTTCACGCGGATCGGTCGCCTCTTCGGCTCTCGACTCGGGCTGATGAACACCTCACGCTATTTGCAGAAGCGGTTCTCTGACCCGCAGCTCGCGGCACTCGTTGTATCGCAGTGGGGAGACTACGGAATACCACCGGCCGAGAGTTCGTTTGGTGTGCACTCCCTTATCGCGACCCACTATTTCGACGGCGCCTTCTATCCGGCAGGTGGTCCCGAACGCATTGCGCGGTACGCCGAAGAGGTGATTGAGGCAGGTGGCGGGCGCATCGTCACACAGGCCGATGCCGTAGCCATCCGGACTCGCGACGGCAAGGCGCGCGGTGTGTTCGTGCACCACCTGGATTCCGATCGACACATCCTGTACGAGGCAAAACACGTGGTCTCGAGCATTGGAGCGGCCGAAACCCTCCGCAGGATCGAGCCGCCCGCGCGCCGGGATCCTGCCGCGCGTAGGGCAAAGGAAGCGCTTGAAGAGCAGGACGATGGCTACAGTTGCGTGATTCTCTTTTTGGGACTGGAGTCAGGCCCGGAGAGCTTCGAGAGCTCCGGGGCAAACTACTGGCTGCACGCGCGAGACGAGCAGCCGTCAATGGCAGAGCTCAGTGAAAGTGTGATTGCAGGTGCACCGCGCAACGCCTACCTTTCCTTTCCTGGAAACAAGGCGGGTGACGGCCGGCCTCAGACTGCCGAGATCATCGCATTCGTAGACCCTAAGGCATTTGACTCGTGGCGCGAGAGCGATTGGCAGGAGCGGGGCGCAGATTACGAAGCGCTCAAGCAGCGCATTGCCGATGGGCTGATCGATTTGGCTGAAAGCCGACTCCCGGGGTTCCGCTCGACGATTGCCTACCAGGAATTGGCCACGCCGCTCGGCATCACGCATTTCACTTCACGAGCCGCAGGACGAATGTACGGCCTCGCCGCCAAACCGGCACGATACCAGTCAACCGCCGCAAAGGCACGCACCCCCGTGAAGGGGCTCTACCTCTCCGGCTCCGATGTTGTATCGGTCGGGATTGTTGGGGCGATGATTGGAGGACTCGGACCGGCACTACAAATTGCCGGTGCCGCTCGGGTATTTCCAACGCTTTACAAGCCAAGCGAGATGCCGGCAGCCGACTCGGGCGCACCGGCGGACCGAACGCGAAAAGAGATCGAGCCAATCAGCGGGGACAGGCGTCGGGGGGTTCTCCTGAAAAGGACGCTCCTCAAAAATGACGTGTACGAACTCGCGCTTTCCGCGCCGAGCGGTGCACGAGTCATTCCAGGACAGTTTGCAAGGCTCGAAGTCGCTCCGCAGGAGTGGCGTGACTACAGCATTGCCTCTTACGACGAAACGACAATCACGCTGGTGATCGACGCGCAGTTCGGTGGCTCGGGCGGCCTCTTCGCCAGGGAGGCACCCATTGGAACCTCTGTGAGTATTCGCATGCCGGTCGGTTCTTTCGTCCACCAGAACTCGCCCAGGCAAGCTGTCTTCATTGCAACCGGTACCGGAATCACACCGTTCGTCCCGATGTTTGCTTCTGAAAACGATGTACGTTTGTTCTTTGGCTGCAAGACTACGGCGCACGACTTGACCGAACGCTATGTACCACAGGGAATTGATACTCACGTCTGCGTAAGCGGGGAACATCTTCCCGACACGGAAAAACACGCGCGCCGGCAGGTTACCTATCGCGAGGGTCACGTGACCGAGGCACTTCTAGAGCATATTGAGACCGGCGACATCGACCCCGTCGATACCGACTTTTATATCTGCGGAAACCCCGATATGGTACAGGCGGTGCGAGGAATACTTATTGACCGAGGTGCACCGTATGTCTATCAGGAGGCGTACTAGTGGCCCAGCAGGCGTTTCAGCAAAGCGAACTCTACAAATTGCATGCGGTCGTGATTGCACTTGACCGGATGGCGGAGCATCTACTCGAGCCCCTGGACATTACGTATACCGAATTTCTAGTCTTGTTGAGTGCATCCGAGGCGCCCGACAGAAGGCAATCCGACATAGGTCGGCAAATGGCGCTCGGCAAAGCTTCGATCAGCATCAAGGTAAAAGCGCTTCTCGACAAGAAGCTCATTATTCAGCGGCAGAATACCGAGAACCGTCGCGAAAACTTCCTGTCGCTCACGGACAGTGGGCAAGAAGTTCTGTCTTCGGCGGTCGAGCGGCTCTCGTCTGCCGCCGAACCTGCGTTCAGGGCAATGAAGGAGTACCGGTCCGCCTTTGGAAAGGGACTCGACAGATTGATGGCGGAACTCTACCCAGATGGCGGCCGGGTAACTCCGGAGCCGCCGGATCAGCAGTCTGTGTAGTAGTTCACGTCAGTCATTGTCCGGCTAGCTGATCCCGGAAAGCCTGTCGGCGTGGTCGCAATCCGCTACGACGGAGCGCCACAGAAAACCTACAGGCCATCGACCCTCCTGATCTCGTCGCTTCCGGATTGCTTGTGATCAGGAGCAGTCTGCCGGCACCGACTCGGCGAAGCGCTGGTAATAGCCGAACCAGCCGAGCCGGTAGGCTCCCTTCACGAACAGACCTTCGACCGCGGATCCGCTCGCGAAGAACGGCAGGCGGTGCACGTCCAACGTCAGGGTGTTGCCGTCGGTCGACTCCTCGTTGAGCAGGTAGTACCAGTCGTAGTAGGCGAGGCCCTGCACGTACGCGCCGGCGATGGAGAAACCGAGCCCCGCGTTCACGCCACCGTAGACCACGGCGTCGTCGTCGAACCCGACCACGCCCGGGCCCTCACCGGTGCCCCCGGTTCCGGGCGGGTTGATCCCGCGGTTACCGAGTCCGCCCTGGATGCCACCAAGAAGCGGAGCAGGTCCTGGTCGAAGTAGAGCTTGTCCGGGTCGTTCTCAAGCGTGGGGCGAAAGATGATCTCCTTATCGCTGCGGAAGTACTGCTCGTATGTGCTTCTCCCGGAAAGCAGCCCGCCAATGTAGCCGAGGAACGCGTTGAACGCGTAGGTAGAGACTTCGGCATGCCCTTGCTCGCTGATGGCCTTGTAGCCGAACGGGAAGAAGAGATAGTCCGCTGCGTCGGCGAACTCCTCCAGGTCCGTGGGCTCGACGATCGAGCCCGAATAGCTCACGTATGGGTTCTGCAGGCTGGCCGCGTGGTAGTCGAGCCCGAGCATGAGACCGGCCGGCTGGGCGCTCAATACCGGTGCGACGAGTGCAACTACGATAAGCGCGATAGTCGTACGTTTTTCTAATTTTCCTGATAATAGGAATCAGATTACGGAGTTATAAGATCCGGGGGCGGTCACGTCAACAAATCGCTTATCCTCGCGAGCCGCGGCGGCCGGCCTTCCAAGGTCGTGAATGAGTGGCGGGTTCTGGCCCTGACAGACGAGGATAGCCTTGAGAGACTTCTCTATCAAAACGGACATGGCCGCCTCAGAAGCCGCCGACCTCTTCCTGACTGTCAATGACGGCGCCGCTCCGTCGGCGGACGGACTCGACAATGCGGGCATCCGCGGCGTCCCGGGCGTTCGGGCGGGCGCCGGCATCGGCCAGAAGAAGCTCGAGATTGTCCTCCTGGAAGATCCGCGTC
>CAYPTH010000160.1:0-5769 GCA_964413635.1 uncultured Spirochaetaceae bacterium | reverse complement strand
GGGCCCGCGAGCCGGCGCGGCCCACAGCGGACGGCGATTGGTGTTCTTTTGAACGTGCCGCGCTGGATCGCCCCGGGGACGCGCCTTGAAATGGCATGAGCGCACAAAAAAAGGCCGCCGGATGGACCGGCGGCCTTCGCTTTCTCTGTTCTGCGAACGCTAGAGATAGTAGAAAAAGGAAATGTAGGGTGCCAGATACAGGAGGCCTGCCTCAACAACGAGTTGCTCGTTGATGTAGTAGTCGCCGCCAACTGCAAGGTAGGGAACCAGCACACTAACGGTGCCCCATGCCCACCACCAGTTAAAGCTACCGACCTCAGCAGGGCTGAAGTAGCGCTTGTCGGTGTAGCCAAGACCCCAGTTCACTGCCTGGAGACGAGTGGGGGAACCACCTTCGGTTTCAACATTCCATGCGTAACCAACCAGGCTGAGCCCAATTGCCGTGTCATACTCAAAGTCCTGTGCAAAGAGCACACCAGCCAGCAGAACAAGAGCAAGAACCAATACTAATCGCTTCATTACAACCTCCCTTAAAGGTTTTGGGTGTTTTGTACTGGCTCAAGTGTATATGCATTTCCAGGCGCTCTTGCAAGGTCATAACGCGGCTCAAAGGAAATTTCTTGCATTTTTCTACCGAAATCTTGGGTTATTTTGCATTTTTGGGGCCGTGATGCCTGGGTACGGCTCGCGCCGGCGTGCGCGTTGACCCCGCCGCCGCTGCCTCGTAGGATGCCCGGCATGAGCAGGAAAATCGTCGTACTCGAAGGTGACCAAACCGGACAGGAGCTTCTCGAGGAAGCGCTGCGTGTGTTGGAGGTCGTATCCGGAGAGGTGGACTGCGAGCTCCTCCGCTTCGACTTGTCCCTGGAAAATCGTCGCAAGACGGAAAACAAGGTAGTCTACGAGGCAGGTCAGGCAATACGGGAACATCGGCTTGCTCTCAAAGCCGCTACTGTGACGCCGGAGGAAAGCGGCGGCGTGGGGAGCCCGAACAAGATCCTCAGAGAGGAGATGAATGCCGATGTCATCCTCCGCACCGGACGGCGCATTCCCGGCGTCATACCCGTTGCCGGTGTCCACGCCCCCATCAGCGTGGTCCGCATGGCCCGGGACGACGCCTACGGCGCAACGGAGTGGCGGGAAGGCCCGGACGGTGAGCCGGATGAGGTTGCCTACCGGACGGAGAAGATTAGCCGCCGCGTCTGTCGCGCCGTTGCCGAGTACGCCTTTCAACACGGACGCCGTACCGGCGCCAAGGTTTTCGGTGGGCCCAAGTTCACCGTGAGTCCGGTGTACGAAGGCATGTTCAAGGAAGAGCTCGACGCTGCGTCGAAGCGCTATCCAGATGTCCGCTACGAGCCCCAGCTGATCGACGCCACCTTTGCGCTGCTCTTAGCCACCTCCGGGGATCCCTTGGTGATTCCCAGTCTCAACCGCGACGGCGATCTTCTCTCGGACATGGTCTTGCAGATGTTCGGTTCCATTGCCGGGTCGGAATCAATGGTCATTGCCATCGAGGAGGGTGAGGTTAGCTCCGTCATGGCCGAGGCACCGCACGGCACAGCCCCCGCGCTCGAAGGGCGCAATGTGGCCAATCCCATGGCAATGATTCTCGCGGTGGCGGCACTTCTCTCCTTCGTCGAGGGAAACGGCGCAAAGCGCGCCAGTCGCTCCCTCTACGAGGCAACGCTTGAGGCCGTCTACGACGGGCTGCGGACCTCAGACCTCGGCGGTTCCGCCAAGACGGATGAGTTCACCAACGAAGTGATTCGGCGGACCAAGGGGAAGCTCGAAGTGTGGTCGAGCCTCGGCTAGCGGGCCATGAGAAAGGCGCCCAGGATAATCAGAATCCACCCATCACTCAGTTGCATTCGTGGTACTGCGCCTCCAACGCGTCCGACCGGCGGATGGACCGGCGGAGCCAGCTCAGACGAAGCTCCCGTGCTTCAGTTTCCGAGAGTTGCCACGTGACGCCTCGACTTCGCATTCGGTGCGTGAGGTGGTGCATGCACAGTGCCGCCGAAACGGAGATGTTGAAGCTGTCGACGAAACCCCTCATGGGTATACGCAGGTACGCATCCGCGTTGTCCAGGGCGACGTCGGTGAGACCGTCGAGCTCATTGCCGAAGACCAGGGCGACAGGTCCCTCTTCAATTGCGAAATCCTCGAGATCGATGTCTCCGCGATGCGGTGCCGTCGCCACTACACGGTAGCCACGCCGTCGCATCTCGTCGAAGGCGGCACGTGTATTGTGCTGTCCATCCCTGTAGGTGTGAATGGTGAGCCACTGGGAAGTTCCCAGAGCGACGTCCGGATTCACCTTGTAGGGATTGCGGTTCTCTATGACGTGGACGTCCTGTATCCCCAGCCCGTCGCAGCTGCGCAGGACGGCGCTGGCGTTGTGGGATTGGTAGATGTCCTCCAGGGCAACCGTCAGGTAGCGCGTGCGCTGCGCCAGCGCCGCCTCCATGCGGTTCCTCCGGGCATCGGTTACGAACTGGGATAGGAACTCTATGAGCCTCGGATCTGCCGGCATGTCCAACACCCTTTCCTCGCGATAGGGAGAGTGTAGGGCATGGCATTTGCGGGGTACAAGTGGAAGGCCCGACGCAGGCGCGGGCCGTCGCCGCACCGCCGTGGGCCGCCGCTGCGGGTTAGGGGATCAGCCTTGCGGCGGTGAGTGAGTGCCGCCCTCGCGTCCCCAGAGCTGCCGAAGTCGCGCATCCCGACCGCAACTCGCACGGTAGAAGGAGTAGCGGGAGGGATTCTTCTCGTAGTAGTTCTGGTGGTATTCCTCGGCGCGGTAGAACTCGTCGAGCTCTTCGATCTCGGTGACTATCTTTTTGGAGAATTTGTCCGAGCGGTCGAGCTCGCGTTTGCTCTGCTGGGCCAGACGTCGTTGCTCCGGGTTGGCGTAGAAGATTCCGGTTCGATAGGAGTTGCCTCGGTCGCAGAACTGGCCGCCGGCGTCCAATGGGTCAATGTTTCGCCAGAAGATGTAGAGCAGGTCCTCGTAACTTACCTTGCTGGGGTCGTAGACGATCTTGACCGCCTCGGTGTGGCCGGTCCCACCGCGAACGACCTCACGGTAGCTCGGGTCTTCCACGTTACCTCCGGTATAACCTGAGATGGTCTCAATGACACCGTCGACATCGTCGTAGGGGGGCTCCATGCACCAGAAGCATCCGCCGGCAAAGTACGCCTCAGCCCGCTCTTGTGCCCCAAGGGAGACAATTCCTCCCATGAGGATGAGTGCCGTCACTGTCAGTACGAACATGGCTCGCTTCATTGCAAGTACCTCCGTGCTTGAAAGTATGGTGCCGTGAAGAAGCAGACAACGAAAACGAGCCGAAATGTGATGCCCTTGTGAGATTTGCCTCAATGCGGCAGTCGCGGTCGTGCGTAGCCGTAGGCCAGTGCGCCGAGGACCGCGCCGGCGAGAGCCAAGAGGACTGACCAGTATCCGGTGCCCAGAAGGGCGTACAGGGGACCGGGACAGGCGCCGGTGAGCGCCCAGCCGAAGCCGAAGATGGTCCCTCCGGTTATGTTTCCTACCTTGTTGAAGGGCTTCGGAGTTAGGTCGATGTCGGCTCCCCCGAAGGCCTTGAGATTGAACAGCCGGATTAGCAGCACCGAGATGACACCCACAACGACGGCGCTCCCAATGACGCCGTACATGTGGAAGGATTGGAAGTGGAACATCTCTTGAATGCGGTACCAGGAAATGACCTCGCCCTTTACCAGGACGATGCCAAAGAAAATGCCTGCCGCAAGAAACTTCAGGTTCTTCATTGTGTCTTCTCCTCTGTGCGCCTAGATGAGACTCAAGAGTGCCGGAACGACGAAGTTGGACACGATCAGCCCGCCGATGAAGAAGCCGATGACCGCCACAAGTGAGCCGAGGTTCAACAGGGAGAGCCCCATGATTGCGTGACCGGAGGTACAGCCGTTCGCGTAGCGCGCACCAAAGCCAACCAAGAATCCACCCAGCAGAAGCGCAATGAGCGTGGGAAGCGACACGAGGTTTTCCAACGCAAAGAGCTCAGGTGGCATGAGACCGGTTGCCCCGGATAGGCCCCAGGCCGCAAACATGTCCCGGGCGGCATCCGTTATCGCCGGTGCCTGCGTTCCATCCAAGAAGAGCGCGGCGATTGCCGCCCCAATAATCACCCCCGCTGCGAGGTGGAGACTCCAGCCCTTCTCCTTTACGTCGTACTTGAAGTAGTCGGCGTTGGGCTTCATCGTCACAGTGCAGATGTGCTGAAGGGATGAGGAAATGCCGAATTGCTTATTTCCAATGAACAGCAGCAAGGGCACCATGAGGCCCAGGAGGGGGCCCGCAACGTACCATGGCCAGCTCTGTGAGAGAAAATCTATCATGCTCGACCTCCGTCCTAATCCTAATAAAATCGATAAAGTATATCAAGTATTTGTCGGAACACGCGCCCGCGGGCATTCCGGGCATATTTGAGGAAATATGAAAAATGTATTAATGCATTGACACAGGTCTCGCCTGGTCGTATCATCCCCAAAATAACCTGGGATCATCCCAAGGAGGTACGCATGAAGAAGCCTATTCGCCTTGCGGCCCTAACCGGGCTGGTGTTGTTTGTCCTGGCCTCGTGTACAACCGTGAGCTTTCAGGGTCTGCAGATGCAGAAGGACCTCGAGAGCTACTCCGTCGTCAAGGAATTCGAGATCACGATGAAGGATACGCAGCTTCTCGGGTCCGGCACTGGATACGGTCTCATTTCGCTGAATCAGCCGGATGAGCGCATTTTCCAAGAGATTCGCCGGGAGATCGACAAGGTGTCCGGTGACGCCGCAATTGACGTAACCATTGAGTACAAGACAACCTTCACCGACATGCTGCTCAACGGCGCAACCGCCGCGCTCTACTCCCCACGAACCATCAAGGTGACCGGGACAATCGTCAGTTATAACTAAGTCGCCGCTGACCCACCTATGACCGGCCGTTCACACCACTCTTCCACCATGCAGCGCCGTCGCACGCGGAACACTCGCGCGGGCACGGCGCTTGCCGTTTGCGTCGGCGCGGGCCTGGCGCTCACGGCCTTTACCGCGTGTAGCGGCGGTGAGGCGGAGGCCGAGATTCGCGACACCATTTCGGGCTTCTTCACCGCTGTTGCCGACCAAGACTTTCAAGCGGCTGAGGAATACTTCGTTGACATGCCGGAGGGGAGCCTCGCCCTACTCAATCCCCAAGCCCCGCCGCAGGACGCCTTGCGTGACTACGAGATTCGCACCGTCTCGGTGCGGGAGGAGTCCCGCGCGGAGGCTGAGGTTGCAATTCCCGGCGCCGAGGGCACTCCGGGGACTACGGTGCTGACGTTTTCCCTGCAGAGGGTCGACGGCCGCTGGCTCCTCGAGGAGGAGATCCAGGCCCGGGTCGAGTTCGATGAGGTCGAGTAGGGGCGCGCTAAGCCGAGCGGGGACGGCAATCCGGGCGGGCCGGTGAGGGAACGGTCGCCGGGCGCGGCCCGGTGAGCGCGGCCGTCACCCTCTCGCTACGTCTCCCTACTCAGCAGTGCCGTCGAAAACGACGATTGTCGGTTCAGATACCGAGTTGAAGGCTGAGTTGGTTATTTCCAGCTTCATGACGAATGAGCTGTCGTTCTGATCCGGATCCTTCGCAGTACTGACAATGAGCGTCGCGCCTTCGAGCTCGCTGGTATCCACCGACGCGTCGACTTCGCCGCTGCAAAGGTGTGCGAAGCCTTCCTCGGTAGCGGGAGCACAGGTCATATC
>CAYPTH010000159.1:0-5778 GCA_964413635.1 uncultured Spirochaetaceae bacterium | reverse complement strand
AGAAGTAGCCTCCGAGGGAAGGGCTACATGGCCTTCCAGAACTTGTAGTTGGTCTTCTCGATATCCCGCCATTCCGGCATTCGGAAGAACTTCCACTGCCCTTCTCGGGCGAACATGAAGCCGTGGCGCACCATGCGGTAGGGGATCTCGTCGAAGTTGGAGTCGAGCAGCAGTCCTTTCGAGCGTTTGTCCCGCGCCGTCGACAGCTCCATGATGGCGTCTCGCAGCTTCGACGGGTGGAGCTTCGGGATGGGCGGAGGCATGAGCGGGTTCATTTCGATGTCGTGGAGGAACTGGTTTGCATCAAACTCGAGCTGGGTATAGAAGAGGGCGGGAACGCTCCTTCGAATACTCGCGTCCGTGACAAATTGTCCGAAATCGATAAAGTTGAGCTGGGTTAGCACAAGCATGCGGACGGGGTTGATCTCCGCGAAGATTCGCATGATCCCCGGCTCCCGCGTTTGGACGTCATCTGCCGGCTCGAGTTGGAGGACCGCACCCTCCGGGGTGCTCAAATAGAGCTGTTTGAGAGCGTCGAAGTCGAGATGCTCGAGCACGCGATAGATCGAGATGAACTTGGTCGCCTTCGGTCGCCCGTCCTCGTGCGCCCGGACATCCTCCATATGCTCTTCTATTGGGAAGTAGTCACTGCGAAAGTCTGGATCAACCTCGGCAAAGACGATCTTTCCCGAGTAGTGTCGAATTGAGCCGGCCAGGTAGTGGCGCGCAAAGGCCTGCGGATTGAGCTGGGACCCAATGAGCGCCGGGCTCGGGTGCAAAATCGCGTACATTTTCTTCTCGTATTGTTCTGCCATCTCAGCCTCCCATGTTCGCAAGAATCGGGGCTATTACCAGGGACACGACGGACATCAACTTAATCAGAATGTTGAGGGCCGGCCCTGCGGTGTCCTTGAAGGGGTCGCCAACCGTGTCGCCGACCACCGCCGCGTGGTGGGCTTCGCTGCCACGACCGCCGGCTTCTCCCGCTTCGATCATCTTCTTGGCATTGTCCCACGCTCCGCCGGAATTGGCCATGAAGATCGCCAGGACCACACCCGATGCGGTAACCCCGACAAGGAGTCCGACGAGCATGTTCACGCCCCCGAGGAGACCGACCGCCACGGGTGTCGCCACCGCAATGAAGCCGGGAAGCCTCATCTGCTGCAAGGCGCTATCGGTGGAGATCGCAATACACCTGTCGTAGTCGGGGAGCTCGCCACCGGTGAGAATCTCGGGCTTCTCCTTGAACTGTCGGCGCACCTCCTCGATCATCTCAAAGGCAGCCTTGCCGATGGAGTTCATCGACAGGGCGCTAAAGATGTACGGGATCATTGCCCCCACAAGCAGCCCAACGAGGACCGGTGTTTCCGTCAGATCGATGACGTCCGCCCCCACTGTGGTTCGAAAGCTGGTAAGGAGAATGATGGCGGTGAGTGCGGCCGAGCCGATCGCGAAGCCTTTTCCGATTGCGGCGGTGGTGTTCCCAACGCTGTCGAGCTCATCGGTAATGTCTCGAACCTCCGCGGGGAAGTCGCTCATTACGGCAAGACCGCCGGCGTTGTCCGCAATCGGGCCGTAGGCATCCACTGCAAGCTGGATCCCGATTGTCATGAGCATTCCCACTGCGGCAACGGCAATCCCGTAGAGGCCTGCAAGGCTGAAGGCGCCGAAGATCGCTGCGGCGATCAAGAGAATCGGGAAGAGAGTGGAAAGCATGCCCATGCCCATGCCGGTGATAATGTTTGTCGCGGGGCCGGTCGCGGAGGACTTTACGATCTCAATGACGGGACGCTTTCCGGTGCCGGTGAACCACTCGGTGAGAAGACCAATCCCAATGCCTGTGACCAGGCCGAAGATGACCGAGAAGTAGATGGAGAGGGCGGTCAGTCCTTCCGGGAGCTCACTGCCGTTGAGAAGCAGCATGATTGCCGGTAGCGCCAGGATAGCTGCGAGTACCGCAGCGCCGAAGGTTCCGACATTGAGGGCGGCTTGGGGAGAGCGCTTCTCTCCGGTGCGTACGAAAAAGACGCCGATGACCGATGCCACTGCGCCGAGTGCGCTCAGGATGATCGGAAAGGCCATGAGCTTGAACTTCAGCTCCACTGCGCCGTCAACGGCGAAGGCCAGAATCATTGCACCAATCAGGGAGCCCACGAAGGATTCGAAGAGGTCGGCGCCCATTCCGGCAACGTCTCCGACGTTATCTCCGACATTGTCCGCAATGGCGGCGGGGTTTCGCGGGTCATCCTCTGGAATGCCCGCCTCCACCTTACCGACCAGGTCCGCACCGACGTCGGCGGCCTTGGTGAAGATTCCGCCGCCCACGCGGGCAAAGAGGGCGATTGACGAGGCGCCGAGACTGAAGCCGCTGATGATCGGCAGCACCGTAGAAGTCATTGCCCCGGCTGCCGAACCCACTTGGCCGACCGCGAGCCAGAGTACCAGCCCGATCCCGAGGAGGACGAGCCCGACAACGCTCATACCCATAACGGCGCCGCCGGAGAAGGCGATTTTCAAGGCGCCGTTCATCCCGCCGAGGGCGGCGTGCGTCGTTCGGCCGTTGGCAGCAGTTGCTACTCGCAGACCGAAGAAGCCGGCAAGCGCACTGGCAAGGGCGCCGGCCATGAACGAGATCGCCTGCAATCGCAGGAAGCCTTGATTTCCGAGATAGAGAAAGCCTGCAACGACGAGCACGAAGGGGAGTAGTCCCTGATACTCCTTCTTGATGAAGGTCATGGCGCCGCTTTGGACGAATCCCGTGATCTGGCGCAGGTGTTCATTCTCTATGGGTTGCTTCAACACCCATCGAGTGCGGAGCGCGGCAAAGACAAGAGCTCCGACTCCAACGACAATTCCAACAATTATGGTCGCGCTTAGCATAACGGTCTCCTACCTATACCGTAATCCCTATTGTTTCGTCATCTACTCGTGAATACACAAGGGTGTGTACGACGAGAGCAGCGACAATGATCATTCCACCAAGCAGTGTGAGCGCTGCCGGCACCTCACCGAGAAAGATCCAGACCCACAGGGAGCCGAGAATTCCTTCCAACAGCACCAACAGGCCCGTCTGAGACGAGGCGAGTCTCCCGGAAAAACTCACGTGCAGGGTGAAGGCCATCCCCGTCTGAAAGATGCCAAGGTACAGCAATACGGCCAGACTGCGAAGGGGCACGCGGAAACTCGGAACAAATGGTATTGCCACGACGGTCGAAATTATCGCGCCGACGGCAACTGCGGGAAGCAGGCCGACGCTCCGCTTTCGCCGGACGGCGATTGTCGCCCCGGCAAAGGCGACAGCCTTCAAAATGCCGAGGACGTTCCCTGAGAACCCTCCGCGCTCGAGGGAGGGGACGAGAATCAACGCAACTCCGGCTGTCACGGCAAGAAGGGCCAGCACGGTAATCAGCCGTACCGGTTCTTTCAGAACGATCCATCCCAGCACAACAATGAACAAGGGGCCGGTCGTCTGCACGAGGAGCGAGTCGGCAACCGTTGTGGAGGAGAGAGACAGGACATAGAGAAGAAGAGAGAGGGATATGAAGATCGATACCCAGATCCCGTGTGTCAGAACGTTCTTGAGCTCGGTGGCGAAGCGTCGGCCGGAGATCGCGAAGTTGAGGACGATCAGGGTAAGCGCCATGAAGAGCGAGCGCCAGAAGTGCATTGTCCAGGCGCTCGCGTCTACCAGGCGCAGTCCAAGGCCGCCGGTACTGAATAGCACGGGAACCAGCGCGGTCATTGCCAGTGGGAGGACACTACTGCGTCGTAGCATACGACGCTATTCGTTTGGAGCGTGCTCTCGACGGCGGGCCCGGTTGGACTTGATAACCTCCGAGATCTTGAGAATGTGTTCTTCCATGAGTCTCTGGGCCTCCTCACTGTCCTGGTTTTGCACGGCTTCGAGGATGGCCTTGTGCTGGTTCAGCGCTCTGCGAGGCTCGTCGCTTCGAGTACGCAGATGCTCCTCGCGCTCAACCTCGAGGAGGTGACCGCACATTCGGACGAACTCCTGGAGAACGCGGTTTCCCGCCCCGTCGGCGAGAACCTTGTGAAAGGCGTTATCCGCACGGAGTCCAGTCTCGCCGTTCTCGATTTGGCTCTCCATGTCGTCAATCGCCTCTTGCAGCCGAGTCACGACACCTGTATCTCGTCGCATTGCCGCCAGACGGACGACCTCAATTTCCAAGACCAGTCTGACCTCGAGGAGCTCAACAATGAATTCGTCGTTCTGGAGGAGCGTCTCCGAAAACGGGGAGATCATGTTGCTCAGGGTCATCTCTTTAATGTAGGTGCCGCCGCCGACACCTACGCGTGACTCGAGGTAGCCCATCATTTCGAGAGCGCGCAGCGCCTCGCGAATGGAGGTTCGGCTTACGCCGAGCTCTTCCGCCAGGTCGCGTTCCGGCGGCAGCTTCTGCCCCGGCTTGAGCGTGCCGGTACTGACGAGCTTCTGGATCTGCTTGACGATGCTCTCGTACAAGCGGATCTTCTTGACCGGCTCGAGGCCGGTCCGCTCGTTCGACTGTTGGTGCTGTCTATTGCCGTCGGACACAGGGCTCCTCATGCGATGGTACAATGGTGCTACCATTACAGCAGTACTCACACTGTTCTGTCAACGTCTTTGTTGCCGATTGTGGCCGGCGGGGGAATGCTTCAGCTCGACGGTGCCACATTTCGCGCGTATTGTATGACAATGACTCCAAGGTAGGCAAGCAGCCCGGCAATCATAACGAATGCGTAGCCGAGCTGCAGCGCGAGAATCATGGCCAGGACGCCCCCGGCAAGAGTGGTGAGGCTGTTGATGCCGATCATCCAGGGATAGCGAGTCTCCGCGCTGTTTCGCAGCAGAAAGGGAAAGGGCATTCCAAGAGGGATGAAGATCGGCGCCGTTGGATACCCCGGCGTTCCCGACCACATCAGCCTTCGTGATCTGCTTTTGCGCATCCGCCAGGGCTTCAACCAGTACGTGAATCTACGGCCGATCAAGCTCATCACCGAGGCGGACTGTCCCTTGAAGGGCATGGGCCCTGCGGACATCGACATGATCTTTGTCCGGGAGAATACCGAAGGGGAGTATGCGGGCGTCGGTGGCATTACCCGGGAGGGCACCGCCGAAGAGATGGCGCTGCAAACATCGATCTTCACCCGGAAGAATACCGAGAAGGTCATGGACTACGCCTTTCAGTTGGCGCGGGAGCGCATTGATCTGCGACGGCAGGCCGGCCGAAGGACCGTGGGCAAGGTGACCAGCGCGACCAAGAGCAACGCCTTGAACTACGGCATGGTCTTCTGGGACAAGGTCTTTGCCGAGCGGGCGCGTCTGTTCCCCGACATCAATACGGATCAGTACCACGTGGATGCCCTGTCCATGTACATGTTGCAGCGGCCGGCGGATTTCGACGTGGTCGTGGCGAGTAACCTCTTCGGTGACATTCTTACCGATCTCGGGAGCGTCCTCCAGGGCGGGATAGGCTTTGCCGCCGGAGGGAATCTCAACCCAGACCGCGTCTTTCCCAGCATGTTCGAGCCGGTGCACGGCTCGGCGCCGGACATTGCCTGGAAGGGACTCGCAAACCCAATTGCCATGATCTGGACGGTGAAAATGATGCTCGACTTCCTGGGACACGGCGACCTGGGGTTCGAGCTCTTCGAGGCAATTAGTGAAGTGGTTCGCAACCGTCGCGGCGAGCTTACCGCCGACATGGGCGGTAGCGGAAACACCACCCACTCAGCGGATCTGATTCTCGAGGCGCTGCCGAAGTAAGAGATCCGCAG
>CAYPTH010000158.1:2556-5794 GCA_964413635.1 uncultured Spirochaetaceae bacterium | reverse complement strand
AGTCAATGTCGGAGGGGCGTCCCGATCCCACCGCCCGCCGAGCCCGCGATTGGCCGTCGTCGGCAGGGAAGGACGGGCCAGCGGGGAAGCGCGCTGGCGGTGGTCTCGTGCCGCCCGCCCGACTCCGTGGGGTTGCGCCGGCCCTTTGGGCCGTGGTGGGTAATGAGTCAATGTCGGAGGGGCGTCCCGATCCCACCGCCCGCCGAGCCCGCGATTGGCCCGCGCCGGGTCAGATGTCCTCTTGCACGGCCGGATCGACGATCCGCTCCGGTTTGCGTTCGACAAACATCAGAACTACGCCGCCGACGACGAAGAGCACGACAATGCTGAGCACGCCGTAGCGCGATTCGCCGGTCAGGTCTGATGCAATGCCGAGGAGGAAGGGACCGAGGATGGCCGCAAACTTTCCGAAGATGTTGTAGAAGCCGTAGAACTCGCCGGAGCGCGCCTTTGGAATCAGGGTTCCGAAGAAGGAGCGGCTCAGCGCTTGGATCCCGCCCTGTGAGGTGCCGACCAGGAAGGCCATGAACCAGAACATGACGCGCTGGAAGGTCCGATCCTGGAACACGGGGAGAAAAAAGCCGAGGACGGTCACGACAACGTAGACACAGATGCCGACAAAGAGCATGGCCTTTGCGCTGTAGCGTTTCGCCAGAGTCCCGTAGATGAGCGCGAAGGGGAAGGCAATCACCTGGATCGCCAACACCACGAGGATGAGCTCGGTCTGTCCCATACCGATGTCGGTGCCGTAGGAGGTCGCCATCTTGATGATGGTCCCGACCCCGTCAATGAAGAAGAAGTAGGCGATCAGGAAGAGAAAGGCGTTGCGGTAGCTCCGGATGTGACTGAAGGTCTTGCCGAGGCGCTGGAATGCGTCCCGGATGGGGTGTTCCGCGCGTTCTACGAAGTAGCTCTGTTGGACGTTCTTGAGCATGGGGATGGAGAAGCCGAGCCACCACACTCCGGTAATGACGAAGGCGAGTCGCGTAGCCAAGGTGGTGCTGCCGCCAATGATTTCGGGCATGAGAATGAACACGAAGGCAACTGCAAAGGGGATAATGCTTCCGATGTAACCCCAGGCGTAACCTCTCGTCGAGATCTGATCCATGCGCTCGTCGGTGGTGATATCGGTGAGGAAGGAGTCGTAGAAGAGGTTGGCCCCCGAATATCCCACTAGACCGATGATGCTGATCAGCATGGCGTACTGCCACATTCCCTCGCCGATGGTCGTGAAGAGGAAGGTCATGACCAGGCCGAGAGACAGGAATACGGCGAAGAATCGCTTCTTCGAGCCCCTCGTGTCGGCGAAGCTGCCGAGGATCGGCGCCAGGACTGCCAAGAAGATCGACGCAATGGAGTTGGTATAGCCCCAGAGGGCGGTGGACCGGTTTCCCGGCAAGTCCGCGGCCGCTACGCCCTTAAAGAAGATGGGCATGAGTGTTGTCACCACAATGAGGATGAATGCCGAGTTTGCCACATCGTAGAGAATCCAGCTCCGCTCCTCTTTCGTGAGTCTCTGTTTTGCCACGTGCTCTCCTCCTCGCCCGGCAGTATACTGCCTAGCCTCATCGGTTATATTAGAAATCGATGAAACCTTCCACGTTAATCCGCAATAGCCCGCGGCGCCGGGGCCGTGCTACCGTGGGCGTATGAACGAGCACGACATCGCCTGGATTGCCGAGAACCCAACGCCAATGAACCTGCGCGGTTTTCTTGCGGCACTGCCCCGGGAAGCCGGTTCGCCACCGATGGGCAGCGGGAGACCCCTGAGCGAAACGGAGCGGCACGTTCTGGAGCGGCAGGGCAACGGCGCCGAGCGCTGGGACTGGATCACGGTGGGGGACCACTTCGCCCCGGAAGCGATCCGGGGCTCCCTCTTCCGCGGGCACTGCTATCTGAACCTGGGCTCGGGTGACCCGGGAGTGTCCGCGAGTCCCTCTGGCCGTGCGGGAATCCTCAACTCGCTTGTCGAGGTATCCACGGTGAGCGCGGGGTGCCTGGTGCACAACGCGACGCTCCGCAACGCCTTTCTCGGTGAAGGCGCAGTTGTCATACACTCGATCCTCGGAGACGTGGTCGGTCCCACGGAGGAGCGCTTTGCCCTGGGCCTGCGGATTGAGCCGGGAGTGGAAACGGGGGGACGGTGGCTCCGTCTTCATCCCGATCTGACCTTCCCGATTGCGGCGGCGGTGGTGGCCGGCGCCGCGAATGGAGAGCCGCGAGCATACGATCAGCTTCTCACCGCTTTGCGCGAGGCGTGTCCAAACATCGACACAATTCTCGGAGAGGGGGCGGTGGTAGAAGGGTGCGGGCGCGTGGCAGGCTCCATTGTGGGCGCCGGGGCTCAGCTCCGGGCAGCGAGTTTGATTGAGAACGCGACGCTGCTCTCGACCCCGCAGCAGCCTGCCATCTGTGACGGCGGTGCCGTGGTACGCGATGCGGTACTGCAGGAGGGGGTTGCCGTCCAGTCCGGCGCGGTAGTTGAGCGCAGCATGCTCTTCGAAACGGTTCACGTCGAGCGGCACGGCAAGATCATCGAGAGCTTGGTTGCGCCGAATACCGACATTGCGGAAGGTGAGGTCACCGCCTCCGTCGTGGGACCCTTCGTCGGCATGCACCATCAGAGCCTGCTCATTGCCGCCCTCTGGCCCGAGGGGCGGGGCAACATCGGCTACGGCGCCAACATCGGCTCGAATCACACATCCCGCACCGCGGACCAGGAGATCTGGCCGGGGGAGGGGACCTTCTTCGGCCTGGGGAGCTCGGTGAAGTTTCCGGCCAACTTTCGCGCCGCCCCGTACAGCGTCATTGCAACCGGCGCAACCACGCTACCGCAGCGGGTGAGCCTGCCCTTCTCCCTCATTACGGCGCCCATGGTCGACGTGGCCGGCGCCTTTCCCCCGGGCATCAATCAGATCCTTCCCGGTTGGGGGCTCTACGCCAACGTATACGCCCTGTTTCGAAACGAGCGAAAGTATCGCAAGCGCGACCGTGCGCAGCGCCACCCACCGACCCAAGCCATCATCCGCTTTGATCTGGTCCGCATGCTGGAACGCGGCGCCGAAGAGTTGGCCGCGGCAATGGAGTCGGTCCGGCATCAACAGGGACGCGACGCCATGTTCGGCTCCGCGACCCTTCCCGGCCTCGGCAAGAACTTCGTGACCGTCGCCGACTGTGAGCGCGGCCTGGAGGCGTACCGGCGCTACGCGCGGTTCTTCACGCTCTACCTGCAATTCTC
>CAYPTH010000158.1:0-2456 GCA_964413635.1 uncultured Spirochaetaceae bacterium | reverse complement strand
ACCCCTGCAGCGCTTCCTGGACGATGCCTCTGGGGACGCGCTATCTTGAAGCGGCATGGCCCTCCTCAGAGCTCTCGAACAGTCAGGCATCCCGTGGCACTTTGAGCTCTCTTCCGCCCTCGACCGCTACCATGGCCACCCCCGCGGTCCAAACCGCTACGTCGCAGTGGAGGCGGAGCTCGTCGATATGGCCAAGCTCTTCGAAGATTTGACCTTTCCCGGCCTGGACCGGTGGGACGCCCTTGCCCACGATGACGACGAGACAGTGTACTTTCATTGCGTCGATTCGCCCTGGCTCACGGACCGGTCCCCCTTCGAGCTATTTGCCTTCTCCTACGACGCACAGGCGGACCAGTACCGCGACCCCCATGACGCCTACGAAACACTCCGTGCCGCACACCTCGCCCCGCGGCCGGGGGCGAGCGAGATCGAGAGTGTTCTCGACGGCGCCGTTCTGGCGGCACGCTACGGCTACGAGATAGACTTTCCCTTCGGAGTCCGAAACTGGCGCGAGGCGGAGGTTCCAGAGATGGAGCAGAAGCGCGTGCTGGTCGAGGTGCTGACGGGACGGCACGCCTGGCGCGGTCTGGAGCTCTTGGACCGCACGGGGTTCATTGCCGCCAACTGGCCCGTTCTGGCCCAGATGGGCACGACCGACCACACCAAGGATTTCCACCCTGAGGGCGATGTCTGGGAGCACACCTTGGAAGCGCTCAGCCGTCGCAAGAGCATGGATCTCACCGTGGGGGCGGCGCTACTCCTGCACGACTCCGGCAAACCGGAGAGCCCGAGAACCCGGGAGCGCGCCTTCGACGGCCACGCCGAGATTGGTGCCAAGGCGACGCGCCGCTTCCTCCGCAATCTCGACTTCAATGAGGCCTTTGTCGAGCGCGTGAGCTGGCTTGTCCGGCAGCACATGCTGCCCGGGGTCATCCACAAGCTTCCGATGCGGCGAGTAGAACCGGTCATGGGCTCCCCGCTCTTTCCCCTTCTCTTGGAGGTATACCGCTGCGACCTCTCGGCCACCTTTACCGGGCCCGAACCCTACTACCGGGCGTGCAAGACCTACCGCACCTTCCTGAAGAATCGCTCCAATCCCTTCCGTGACGTCGAGGGAAAGAAGCTGCTGAAGCTCTACGTCGAGTAGGGTGCGACGCTCAGCCGGCGGCCGTCAAGCGGCTCGGCGGTCCACTGCGGCGCTTATCCGAGAGTGTCGTAGAGGTAGCTGCGGAGATCGCCGTACTCGGCGTCGATCTTCGTGGCGTGCTTGCTGCGCTCGAGGGCCGCTTCGAGTTGCGGCGGCATTGGGGGATTTTCCCCGGTGGCGGTACGGACAATTTCACCGAACTTTGCCGGATGCGCCGTTCCGAGGACGACGGTGACGGCCAGATCGGCGAAGTGGCTTTCCCCGAAACGCTCCGCCGCAACGACCCCGGTTGCCGTGTGGGGGTCCAGAAAGACTCCCGTGCGCTCGTGCCACCGCCGTATGGCGGCGCTTGTCTCGTCGTCGGTCACCGACTCCCCGCCAATGAGTGCGCCCATGGCCTTCCAGCCTGAGGGGAAGAGGGCCGAGAGGCGCTCGAAGTTGCTGGGGTCGCCTACATCCATGGCGTTCGAGAGGGTGCGAATGGAGGGGCGCGGTTCGTAGCTGCCGGTCAGCAGGTACCGAGGGACGGTGTCGTTGACGTTTGTGGCGGCAATAAACCCCGTTACCGGAAGTCCCCAACTCCAGGCGAATACGCCCGCAGTCAAGTTGCCGAAGTTGCCACTCGGTACGGTGTAGAACAGCTTCCCCGGCCGGCGATCCTTGATCTGGGTGAAACCGTAGATGTAGTAGAAGGCCTGCGGCAGCAGCCGGCCCACATTGATGGAGTTGGCCGAGGTGACCGGAAGGCTCGCGCGCAGGTCGGAGTCGCGGAAGGCTTCCTTCACGAGGCGCTGGCAGTCGTCAAACGAGCCCGCCACCTCGAGGGCGTGCACGTTCCCGCCCCGGCCGGTGAGCTGCATCTCTTGGAGGGGGCTTACCCTGCCCGAGGGGTAGAGGATCACCACATCCACCTTCTCTCGACCGTAGAAGGCTTCCGCGACGGCGCTTCCGGTATCTCCGGACGTGGCGGTGAGTATAATGGATCGTCGATCTTCCTGTGCGAGACGCTTCTCCATGACGTGGGCTAAGAAGGAGGCTCCAAAGTCCTTGAAGGCGCAGGAGGGACCGTGGAAGAGCTCGAGGACGTAGAGATTTGTCGAGAGTGCGACCAACTTCGGCGAAAAGGGAAAGGCGTCGCGGGCAATCTCATCGATCTCTTCCTCCGGGAAGTCCTCTTGGAGCAGGATCCGACTGGCGTAGGCGGCGACCTCTTGGAAAGAGGTCCGGCCGTCCCAATCAAGCATTGCCTGCCGAAGGCTTGGCTCTCCGATCGGCTGGTAGAGCCCTCCGTCCGGTGCGAGACCGCGGG
>CAYPTH010000157.1:0-5828 GCA_964413635.1 uncultured Spirochaetaceae bacterium | reverse complement strand
ACGGAGGTTCGTTTCTTTACCAATCCGTAAATGCCGAATGTGAAGGTCAATACGAGGGCGATCCAGGGGAAGTGCGCGAGCCGAAAGGAAAGCACAAGCACCCCCGAAGCGGCAAGGCTGAAGGCAATCCACTCGAGAGTCCCAAGGCGCTCGCGCAGCACGATGACACCGAGGACCACACTGAAGAGCGGATTGATGTAGTAGCCCATGCTCGCCTCAACGACGTGACCATGCGTTACGGCGTATATGTAGGTAAACCAATTGAGTCCGAGGAGCACACCACCGGCGACAAGCGGGCGTATTGCCTTCCAGGAGCCAACGGCCGCCCGGAGGGCCCGGCGCAGATACACCATGCTGATGGCCCCGGTCAGTACGGCGGACCAAAGAATCCTGTGAGCCAGAATCTGTGCCGACGGCACGGATTCAACCACCCGCCAGTAGAGCGGGAGAATACCCCAGAGTAAGAACGCAGCAGTTGTTAGCAGTACGCCCAGAGGGCTCGGTTGCTCATGCTTCTGCGAAAGCTCGCCCACGAATACTCCTCTTCCAACGATGACGGCGCAGGCCGAGCTCGATCCGGACGACACACGTCGATAGCACAAATTGCCCCAACTACTCCCCGCGATCGGTAATCACAACAAGCGTACCGTCTGCAACCCCGAAGGCGATGGCTGGTCGCCCCCCCTCAACCACGAAGAGATTCGTGGAGATCGGCGCCGGGAGCTCCAAAACGGATAGCTCGCGGCTTCCCTGTTCCCGACGCTGAATGACGTGCAGGCTATTTCGTTGTTGGGAAGGAAGCAGAACATCCGCACGGCCATCCGCGTTGAAGTCACCGATTGCCGCCATGGCCAAATTGCGCGAGCCGATTCGGTGAGAGGAGAACCCGGGGCGGCTGTGGACGAGCTCCAAAGAATCACCGTCGTCGACGTAGAACTCCAACACGCCGCCAATGTGGGGAGTGCTCACCCCTATCACCTCGATTCCGCCCTCCGGTCCCACCGGCCCGGCGCCAATGAGATGCTTCCACCGAAATCCACGTCCGTTTGGAGCCCCTACAATGCGGCGCCCCTCGCTGAGATCGTGAACCGCGAAGCGGGCACCCACCTGCGAATTGCTCTCGGTAAGGAGCAATTCGTCCTTTCCGTCTCCATCGGTGTCGGCCCAGACGGCGAGAAGTGTCTCGTATACCGAGCCGACCGGTGCGCCAATCCGTTGCCAGTACCGAAGGGGCTCCCGGAACAGCTGAAACTCTCGAGGCTCCATGGTATTTCCGAGGATGCCGTGAGGATACCTCGCCGACGGGATGACCGGAACGGCCACCACTCCGTCGCTCGAGATCGTGATGATCCCGTCGGATAGTGCCGTTCCGTGAATGGAGCGTTCCTCCCCATCTACCGGGACCCACGCGGCCCTTCCGTCGCCTGAGATACGCAGCAAGCCGGCGGGGTTGCCGACGCGAAGGGGATAGCTCTCGCCGACCTCCTCGTAGTCCTTCGCTCCAAGGAGGCGAAGGCTGTCATTGCCCTCGCGTACCAGCACGGGAAGCACCGCGGTTCCGCGCCGACCGAGCGGCACGACGTCGTACTGTCCCGAAGGGGCAATACCGACATCGTGAAAGCGGCCGTCAGTGGTGGTGACGACAAAGCGGAGTCGCCTTCCCTCGGCTCCACCCACCACCCACTCCGGTTGGCCCTGAATGGAGATGCGGTGGATCTCGGCGGATTGGAGATCGATGTGCACGTCATATTGCAGGTTGCCGGACGGGGGATAGGGGCCGAGACTCTGCACATCCCGAAACTGCGCCCCAATCGCCGGAGCCACCACCATGCACACGGCGCAGGCCATGAGAACACGCGCAATTCTCGGCATCAGCTCACTCCCTTGCTCGAAAGCCCAGGTGATTGGCCACGACCCGCTCGCTGCCAAAGATCGGATTGTGCACCGTCCGGTTTACCCTTCGGGGCGCTCCCCCTTCGTCCCGAATCACCATGGCGCTCGACCCACCGCCGTCCAGGTTCAGCCCGTCGACGGAACCGAGATATCGGAGCCACGCTCCGACCTCGTACAAGGTCAAGCCGATGCTGCGAGAAGCCATGCGTCCCTCCGCCACGAGCAGGTAGACCACACGACCGGTATCGTCCACCCCGGCGGCGGTCCGTGGATGTCGCGCCGGGCCAAACTTTCGAAGTCGGCCTCCCTCGAGGACAATCGGCCGTCCGGCGACGGCAGTATGGATTGCGCCGGGACCGGTGGATGCGCCGTCGAAAGCGCCTTTGGGAAGGTCCTCCCGTATCACGGCAGTATTACCACGGAATGCGATCACCGCCTGCCGGCCCTCGTCATCCGAGTACTGCACGCTTTCGAACACGGCGACTCCCGCTACATCCTTCGGCGCAAACTCCTGCTGCTCGACCGGCCGAAACTGCGACGCGTTTACCGCAAGGTCGGCGCCGGAGCGACGCAGAAACGTTGTCGTCCGCATTCCCGCCGTGTCCAAGGGGGCGCCCCCATTCGGCGGCGTGGTAGTAACCTGGAGGCCCGGCGCAGCCAAGTCGATCCGTGCAAAGTAGAGACGGAGCGGTGGATCATCCCGCGATACGTCGGCGAGCTCAATACCCGGGGCGTACGGCCGCCAGTCAATGACCTCGTTTCCCCGGGGCGCGGAGGCTACGGGGTCAACAAGCCGATAGTCGAAGGCGCAGGAGGCCATGAGGAGTGTCGTCAAAAAGAACGCGGCGAGGGCCTTGAAGCGAGGCGGCATCATACCTCCCAAATGAGCGAGAGCTGAGCACGGAGCTGCGTCTGGTACTTGAACACGTGCAGCAGCGCGTGGCCGAGCACGCAAACGGAAGATCTATCCACGACTCCATCTTATCGTGAATCGCATTGGGGTGCCAGAATCAGTGGATGCCCCGACGACCGGTGGCCGGCTCCGTCGCGTTGTGTATACCTTCTACCCTTCAAGGAGTGTGCAATGGGAGCAATCAGCATTGAGCATAGAAGCGATGAACAACGCTTTGTCGTTGCCATGGAGGGACACGAGGCCGAGCTCAGCTATGAGCCAATCGACGACTCGACCCTCGACTACACACATACCTACGTGCCAAACGAGTTTCGTGGTCGGGGCGTAGGTGCCCGGCTTGTGAAGCGCGCCCTGGATTACGCCCGGGAAAACGGCTACAAGGTGAAACCGACCTGCCCCTTCGTCAGCAGCTTTGTTGAACGAAAGCCGGACTACCGCGAGGTCCTTGTCTCTTAGCGAGAGCGCTCGACGGCTTCCACCGTTTGCGCAATGAGGGTCGCGATTGTCATCGGCCCAACACCGCCGGGGACAGGCGTATAGGCGCGGCTTTTCGCTGCCGCCTGCTCCAGGTCGATATCCCCAACCTTCCCCGGGTTGTAGCCCGCGTCAATGAGCACGGCCCCCGGGCGAATCCACTCCGCGCGTATGAAGCGCGGCTTCCCGACCGCGCCTACGACAATGTCACCGCTTCCTACAATCTCCGGCAGACCCTGCGTGCGTGAATGGCAGAGGGTCACGGTTGCGTTAGCGTTGAGAAGCAGTTGCGCAAGCGGTTTCCCCAAGATGGGGCTCCGCCCGACAATGATTGCGTGCGACCCTTCGGGGTCGAGATCGTAATGCGCCAGGATACGCATGATTCCGCCCGGAGTGGCGCTCGGGTAGGCGGGCAGCCCCATCGCCATGCGTCCGAATCCGTGGGACGTGACTCCATCAACATCTTTGTCCACGGAAATCGTATCGAAGCAGACGCGCTCATCCACCTGTTCCGGGACCGGGTGCTGGAGGAGAATCCCAAAGACGGCAGGGTCCTCATTTAGCTCCCGGATACGGTGTATCACATCCTCAGTCGAGGAGTCGGCACTCATTTTGACCTGCAGAGACTCCAGGCCGACGCGCCGGCACGCGTTGCCCTTCATGCGAACGTAGGTTGCCGAGGCGGGATCATCGCCAACGAGGATGGTGGCCAGGGCAGGCACCACGGAGAGGGTTTCGCGGAGACTGAGGACTTTGGAGGCAAGCTCCGCCTCGATCTTCTTGGCAAGGCTCTTTCCGTCGAGGATGAGCGGTTCAGACATGCGAACTCCTTGCGGCAACACTACCCGGCGCTTCCGGGGCGGTCAACCGCGCGGCGGGAGCGCCCGAAACGGGGGCATACGCAACCGGCACTTGCCCTTGCCACGGTAGCCGGGCAAGAATGGACGGCCATGGTACATGTGCTCGCGGTTGCAATCGGAGGCGCGGCGGGAGCCGTCGGTCGCTACGCGCTGTCCTATCTCGTCAACCAAGCCGGCGGCGCCGTGTTCCCCTGGGGAACGCTGACGGTGAATCTCTTGGGTAGCTTTCTCCTCGGCTTTCTGACGGGGCTCACGGCGGAGTCTTTCGTCTCCTCCCGGGCGCGGGCACTGCTCGGAATCGGCTTTCTCGGCTCTTTCACCACCTTTTCCACCTTCGCCGTGGAGTCTCTCAATCTCCTTCGGAAGGGAGAGTGGGTGGCGGCGCTTAGCAACTTGGCCGTGACGAATATCGCCGGGGTGGTCGCGGCGTTCTCGGGACTTCTGGTATCTCGGGCGCTTGTAATGTCCCTTCGAAGGGGGTAGACGCATGGA
This sequence comes from uncultured Spirochaetaceae bacterium, assembly GCA_964413635.1. Taxonomy (GTDB): domain Bacteria; phylum Spirochaetota; class Spirochaetia; order DSM-27196; family PWMO01; genus CAYFQV01. Next base: position 1,196 of record CAYPTH010000157.1, on the reverse strand, counting down.
GCAGAGCTTTGAAGACAAAGCCCTCATGCGGTCCTAGCTCGAGGAGGTAGTGTCCGAAGGAATGGTAACCTTGGAGAAAGTGCGGTGCCGAAGTTACCGGAGGTGACTCGAGCCTTCGTCCGTGAGCCGGACGCACCACTCGAGACCGCGGTTTACCGACTCGACCAATCCCCGCTTCTCCGCCGCTCGAACCAGCCCTTTGAAGCTGCGATACCCGTACTTCCCGTAGTCAACGTTGAGGTCCTTCAGCACACTGCCCACGGAGCCAAAGGGCACCTCTTCCTCGGACCTGTGCTCACGGGCGCGGGAGACGGCGGTAAGAAAGCTCGCCAGAGGCTCTGAAAGGCTGTCTTCTCCGGCGCGGGGTCCCTTCGGTACGTCGAGGACCAGGTCGGACTCGCGGGATGAAATGGTGACGTAGCCGTTCTTCTGCGCGTCGAGGACAAAAGCCTTCCAGCTGCGATATCCGAGCTTTCGTTCGTTGAAGTCCTCGTTCAGAAGGCTCAGGCGAATCTTCGTTGGACCAAGCGAAGGCGTCTTTCCCCGCTCTCGGAGTACACTCACCGCCTCGGCAAGCTGTTGAAACGCTGCGTCCCGAGTTACCGGGGTCTCATCCTTTTCCTGCGACTCTTGCTCCGCATCATCCTCGGACAGCAAGTCCCGATAATCCTTGTAGTCGTCCGCAAGCTCAAGAAGATCCTCGCTTGCACTCTGCGCATCGCAAATTATCACGATTCGCGCACCCCGACGTCGAATACTGACGATGAGCGGCCGGAAATCGGCATCACCGGTGACCAGGATGTAGGTCGCTATGTGCGGATAGAGAAAGAGGAGCTCCATCCCGCTGGTAACCATTGAAATATCGGCACTGTTCTTGCGCCCCTTCGGAATGTGGACCAGCTGAAATGATGCGCGGGAGAAGAGCTCGTCGGCCCCCTCCACGCCACGACGGCGCCAGTCGGCGAAAGCGTAGGCCACCGAGAGGCGGCCGAATCTGCGGGTGAACTCGCCGACGGCGTCCACGAGAGACTTGAGATTCTTCGGCCGCACGTTCTCCGCGTCCCAGAGCACTGCTACACTGCTTGCTTCTTCAGTCATGTGGACCTGAGTATATCCGGCGCGGCCACCTTCCGGCTACCGCTTTAACCTATCCCGAAGCTTGTTGATTGAATCAGGGGAAAGCTTCCAGGCGTAGG